>JAKFXE010000061.1 GCA_021731545.1 Coxiellaceae bacterium | reverse complement strand
ACCCTTACCCTAGCCTGAATTTCCAGCCACAATCCTCTATGACATACTCAACGTGAGCTTCCTTATGAATTGAGGTAGGGGCCATTCATGAATGCCCCCTACGCAACACAGGGCACAAGGCCTGCCGTCCCACACTCGCAGCGGCACTCACGACGGTCCAGCCGATATCGGAGATATGGAGGCAAAAAAAGCATTTTTGCTATTGACGCCTCCATTTCAAAACCCTAACAGGGAGGCACATAGAGCATTTTTGCTTTATCTGCCTCTAGAAGCAAAATGGCACACTTTCTGTTTATAAAATTAACCCTTCCAAAAAAAGGTCAGGATCTGGAGGAGAGCAAAAACCCCGACTTACCCTAGCCTGAATTTCCAGTTACAATCGCCACATTACACAGTGCGAATAAGAGATTTTTTCGTAGGGGCGGGCCACAAGACCCACACCCCTACCCAGCAAATCCCAGATCGCACCAGAAACATGAAGGACTTCCATGGACCTATCTAGCCTTAAAGGCCGACGACTGAGTGTCTTTGGCCTCACGATGATCAATGTGATCGCCATCGACAGTTTGCGCAACTTGCCCATTAACGCCACCTATGGCTTTAGCATTGCCTTTTTTTATCTGATCGGCACTCTCTTCTTTTTACTACCCTGCGCCTTGGTCACCGCTGAACTAGCGACCCATCACCCCAAAACCGGAGGGGCTTATGTGTGGGTACGTGAAGCCTTTGGTCCCCGCTGGGGATTTTTTAGCATTTGGTTGCAATGGATTTACAACGTGGTGTGGTATCCCACCATTTTATCTTTTATTGCAGCAAGCCTTGCCTATCTCATCAATCCGGCACTGGCTGAAAATAAATTTTTTATGCTACCCATGATTGTGGGTATTTTTTTAATCGCCACCTGGCTTAATTGCCTGGGCCTTAAAACCTCAAGCTGGCTCAGCATTATGGGCGCCATTTTAGGCACCATTATTCCCATGGCCTTTATCACAGTCCTAGGGCTTGTTTGGATTTTTCAGGGAAAAACGCCTGCGATTCCCTTAGATGTTCACCACTTCTTACCCTCTCTTACACACCTACCCAATATTGCTTTTGTAGTGGTCATTTTATTTAGCTTGATGGGATTGGAGATGTCCGCTGTGCACGCCGGTGATGTTAAAAACCCCACTCGGGATTTTCCACGTGCCCTGCGCTACTCATCCATCATTATTGTGAGCTCTCTCATTTTGGCTTCTACTGCGATTGCGCTCGTGGTTCCGCCCCACGCGCTTAATTTAATCAACGGACTCAATCAAGCTTTTTCTCTGTTTTTAGAAGTCTATGGTTTGAACTGGTTATTACCGGTGGCTATTTTGCTGATTATACTCGGGGGTTTTGCAGGAATGGCGGCTTGGGTTTTAGGTCCCACTAAGGGTTTGATGGTGGCGGCTCAAGAGGGCTGCGCGCCCAAACTCTTTGCACAAACTAATCGTCATGGCGCACCCGCGAGCGTGCTTATTTTACAAGCGGTGGTGGTCTGTCTATTATGTACTTTATTTTTATGCTTTGAAAAAATCAGCACCTCTTACTGGATTTTAAGCGACCTCACCGCACAATTAGCACTGGTGTATTACATCAGTTTTTTTGCAGCCGCCATTCGCTTGCGCCACAAGGGCGTTATCAATGAACACGCCTATCGTGTTCCGGGAGGAAAATTCGGTTTGTATGGTGTGGCAGGCGTGGGGATAATCACTTGCCTCGGCGCTATTGTTTTAGGATTTATTCCGCCCGCCAATGTGCCCTTAAACAATATCCCTTTGTTTGAAGGCATATTAGTAGCCGGCATGCTACTCTTTATAGGATTGCCCTTTGGGATTTATCATTTTCAGCAGAAAAACAATTAAAGCGGGGCGAATCGCCCCTAAAAATTACTTCGTCGCAAAAAAGCTTTTCACGGATTCCAGCCAGTTTTTGGCGCGGGGGGCATGCACTTTTCCATCTTCGGCTAAAAGGGCATTAAAGTGCTGCAGCAATTCCTTTTGTTGAGCATTTAAATTGACCGGGGTTTCTACAGACACCTGACAAATCAAATCGCCGGTAGTGCCTGTGCGCAACATTTTCACGCCTTTACCCCTTAAGCGAAATAACTTACCGCTCTGAGTTTCTGCTGGGATTTTTAAAATCACAGAACCTGCCAGGGTCGGTACCGTGATTTCACCACCTAAAGTCGCCGTGACAAAACTAATGGGGACTTCGCACTGCAAATCGTGTGCGTGACGAGTAAATACCGCATGTTTTTTAAGTCGCACTTGCACATAAAGATCTCCCGAAGGCGCACCATTTAATCCAGCCTCACCTTCGCCGGATAAACGAATACGATCGCCTTGATCAATACCGGCCGGAATCTTAACTTGCAGTGTTTTTTGTTCTTGCACCCGACCCTGCCCACGACAACTGTGACAAGGATCTTTAATCACTTTGCCCTGCCCATGACACTGATTACAGGTTTGCTGTACCGCAATAAATCCATGCTGAATATGCATCTGGCCACTGCCATTACAGGCTTTGCACGTTACAGGAGCGCTGCCTTTTTTAGCGCCAGAACCTTCACAAGGCTCACACTTAACCC
>JAKFXE010000067.1 GCA_021731545.1 Coxiellaceae bacterium | reverse complement strand
CAGCTTTGATGACATTTTGGTAACCTCTTTCCAGGGCATGATTTGTCTCCTTGAAGGCAAATCAGCCATTATAAAAGTGTTACCTATGTCTCCGCACGTTTGTTACCTATGTCCCCGGTCTATACACCTTGTGCCCGCCCGCTTTTGCTTTTGGACACGCCCCTACGAAAACATTCCATCTCACGCAAGGACGGGTCTTGGTCCCGCCACTACAGTTTTTTAAAATAATCCGTCACCTTGTCTTGCGCGAGTTTAATCTGCTCACCCGAGCTTAAATCTTTTAGCATCACTGCATGTTCTACCATTTCGGTTTCTGCTATCACAATAGCCCACCGCGCTCCGCTTTTATCGGCACGCTTAAACTGCGTTTTGAATCCACTGCCATCTAAATTACACACCACGCGATAATTCAAGGCATTGCGCAAAGCTTCGGCCAATAACAATCCCTGTTGTAGGGCGCTCTGGCTCTGCAACACTAAATAAATATCGGCACTGGCCACGGGCTGAGCCTCTTTTTTCTGCTGCTCCAGAAGGGCCACGACTCGCTCAATACCCAGTGAAAAACCCATGGCCGGCGTGGGCTTTCCGCCTAAACGTTCAACCAGCGTATTATAACGTCCACCTCCACACACTGTTCCTTGCGCACCCAAGGAAGTCGTTGTCCACTCAAACACCGTAAAATCATAATAATCCAAGCCTCGCACTAAGCGCGGATTCAAGCGATAGCGCACGCCCGCTTGATCCAACAAGTGGCATAGACGCTCAAAATGCTGCTTGGATTCATCATCCGCATACTCCGATAGTCTGGGTGCCTGCTCAATCAGCGTTTGCATCGCTGGATTTTTACTGTCTAAAATTCTCAGCGGATTTAAGCTTAAGCGACGCTGTGAATCTTCATCTAGCCGAGCGCGATGCTGCTCAAAATAACGCACTAAGTGCTCACGATAACGCGCCCTTGATTCAGCTGAACCTAAAGAATTTAATTCTAAACTCAACGCCTCTTGCACGCCCAGGGCTTGAAACAAACGCTGTGATAATAAAATCACTTCGGCATCCACTTCAGGCTCACTCATGCCATAAGCTTCTATCCCAAACTGATGAAACTGACGACAGCGACCCTTTTGGGGACGTTCGTGTCGAAACATGGGGCCCAGATACCACAAACGCTGTATTTGATTGTAAAACAATCCCTGCTCAATGCCGGCGCGCACACAGCCTGCGGTTCCTTCGGGGCGTAAACTGAGCGAGTCTCCATTGCGATCTTCAAAGCTATACATCTCTTTTTCAACCACATCCGTCACCTCACCGATGCTGCGATGAAACAAAGCTGTGGACTCCACGATAGGAAAACGAACTTCACGGTAACCATAAGCACTGGCTACTTGACGACAGGCTTCCTCCAGATAAGACCACAGCGCCGCCTCATCCGGCACAATATCATGCATTCCTCGAATGGCTTGCAAAGGCTGATTCATTCACTTATTCCTGATCTGCGGATGTTTGAACAAAGTCTGGATTCAAAGAATGATCTTCAATCACGGCTCCAGATCTAGATTTTTTTTGTGTGAAGCTTGGAGCGGGAGCCACTTCTATTGCAGGAAGCGAGGGTACGACAGAAGTTTCAATCACAGGCTCTTCGACCACAGCACTTGAGGGCAAACTAAGTGAAGTATTTTGTTGAAGCATGGGCGTTATTGCTTCTTTAGGGGGTGGTTGACGCGCATCCCACCACAAGGCAATTGCAATGAGGACCACCACACCGACAGCCAAAGCAATCCATACACCCAGGCGAGTGGTATTACCGGGCAAAGAAGTGCTTTTTGCCCATTGGGGCTGCACGCTCCTTGAGGCCTCTTGGGTTTGAGCACACACCCAATCCATGGCATAGAAAGAATCCAAAACAGCCTCTATTGGCGCTTTTACCAGGCGCGCATAGGCATTCAAATAGCCCTGTGTATAGGCAAGAGCTTTGATTTGATCAAATTCATTATTTTCCAGGGAGTGAATAAGGCTCGTACCCAAACGCAATTGCTGCGCAACTTCTTCAACACTCAAGCGGCAAGCTTCACGCGCCTGCTTCAAAATCGCTCCAGGCCCCTCGGAGAGCAAAGGCGCTGGCGATTCCACAGAATTTGGGCTTAAGGGTAAATCACTCATCACGAATCTCGAGGTCTGCAGCAAAAGGGGGCCATTATAGCGTGATTAAGCTGCCTGATGCCAGGCATCAACGACTATAATTATATGCTTTGCGTTCATAAAGACTGGCCAAGGCTCCCTTTTCCTGCTGCTGTGCACAAAAAGCCGCATTGTGATAGGCCTTAGCCGGATTGAGATACTCAGGGTCGTGAGCCGCTTGCAGAAAATGCTGAATCGCCTCTGTATAACGAGTTTGTCGGCATAAAAAAACGCCATAATTGTTGTGTATTGCAGCTTCACGAGGATTTAATGCCAGCGCTTTTCGGTAATAATGCTCGGCCAATGAGGCCTCTCCTGTTTGCTCCCAATAATAAGCCAAGGCATCCCAGGCTACAGCGCTGTGTTGGGCGGAGCGCGTAGCCGCTAACAACTGCCTCTTGGCCTGCACAAAATCGTGTTGTTCTAAGTAAGCCAGACCCAAGGCCATTTGGGCCTGAGAGGCCCCTTCATTTTCAG
>JAKFXE010000127.1 GCA_021731545.1 Coxiellaceae bacterium | reverse complement strand
AGACCTATGGCAGAACCTGCTATTAATCAATTTTTAAAAAATGAGGCTGATTTTGCGACGAATCCTCACCGACAAGGCCTCATCAGTAAATTGATTAAAAAATTATTTGGTCCAGCGCCCATTAAGGCAGCGCCTCCCAGGGCACCTCAAGCCTATCGAGGCCGACCTCAGCGAAATCATTCAACACAGGGTTCTAGTGGGCCTCGCCCACCGCGTGAACGCGGGCCCAGAGCTCCTCGCACAGGAGAGCGCCCTGCTCATGAGCGGGGTGAACGCACGGAACGCAATACCGAAGAAGGAGCACGCCGTCCCAACGGCAATCGTTCTCGCCGTGGAAATCGAGGTGGACAGCGACGTCAGCCCTATGAGCAACGTGCAGAGCAAAAACCACAGACAGATGTTGCTGTTCAATCGGATATTCAGCGCACATCTCCAGAAGCACGCCCACAGGAAGCGATTCATCATCCTGTCGTGACTCCGGTAATAGCGCAACCCACTCAAGCCGTGAAACCCGTGGAACCGGTTGTGCTTGTGCAAACCCCTCCTGCGGCACCTGTGACAGCGCCCATAACGACGCCCGTGACGGAAACACCGAAGAAACGTCCACAGCGTGTAGAAGCTCCAGCACAGGATACGGCTCAATAAATGTAGGGGCACCCCTTGTGTGCGCCCAAAAGAAAAAGCGGGCAGGCCACGAGGCCTGCCCCTACGAAAGCACCTAATTAGGCAGAGAATTTAAAATTTTGTCGTGTGCAGAGCAAAATAGCCATTTCGAGAGATGGTCTTAAGGGCAGCTCTGTTTATTCAAAATTTTTGATTTTTATTTTGGAGTCAGGCACCGCAACACATTACATCAATGGATTAGAATCTTTCCCAGCGGAGCCAGACACCAAAATAATCATTTCGAGAGGTGGCCTTAATAATAGCGCAGTATACTACCCCCCTGTTTTAATGCCTGAGGAGCTTTTTTCATGCCTAACTTAAATAGAGAGCGGTGCTATAAATCACTTCCACTCAACTTGGCAGCCACCGATTCCAAGTTTAGCTTGAACATTGAGGCGATGGCCCAAGCCCTGCACCCCCTCTCTTTAAATCAAACACTAGAATCTTTAAAAACCAGTTTAAATAAGCACCTAATCACTTCAAGTTACGTCCAAAAAACACGATTAATCGAAGCCTTTAAAATCGTTCAGGCTCATTTTCTCAGCGGCTCTCTGCCTGAGGGAGAACGGCATCTGATCGCAGGCAAGCTGACCGAAGCTTTAGAAGAGTGCACTCCTGGTTTCCATAACCGAGTGGAGATTATTCTCTTAGGCTTGGTGCGCCCTCAAAGCATCGATGCCCTTTTGGAGTGCTTGCGTATTGCCATTGTGGATGCTGCAGCGCGGCAGTACTCTGATGAAGTGCATCAACACTATTCATTTTTCAAATACGCACAAGCCTTTGGCGTTCGACCCCTTCACGCAGAGGATCCCAACTCAAGCGCTTTGACAGACGCAAAATTTCAATCTCTTCAAAAAGCCTTTGATGAGCGCTACACCTCGCTGTTTATCTTAGAGGGCCTACAAGCAAATATTATCGGTGAATTGAGAAATTATTATGGCTATCAGGGTGAAAAACTCGAAGGCTATGTGCATGGAGATGCCGACAGAATAATGGGTTTACTGAAAAACGTGTTGGGTCAGTCGTTTAGTTATGAGAAGGCTTTTTTATTCAATGATAATGATACTGTACGTGATCTTAACTGGCTTTCGATACAAGATGCTCTTTGGAAAACCTTGCGAAATCAAGACTACTTAAGCTTTAGCAAAGCAGAGGATGAGCTATTTGAAGCCCTGTACAGCAGCCATGAAGGGGACTTGGCTCGCTTTTTAGAGCAAGCCGAGCATCGGCAATTAATAGATGATCTCAAACTGATCCAGCACCTGGATCTCATTAAGCCTCTGAGCGATCAAAACAAAGGCATTATTATCAACATCCTATCTAGAATGCCTATTCGGGATATGGACCTAAGGCAACTTTCAAGCTACCTCTCGAAAATCACTCATTTTTATTCTAAAGATTCGTTAACTGCGCGTGAATATCAAGACAGGATTTGTTTAGCCTGGTTAGCAAAACCAGACAACAAAAGAACACTCTTTTACATAGGTGAAGAAAGTTCAGGCATTCAAGACCAGCTTTCAATTTTCCTGGAATATCTCTCTGATACAGAGTTGAAAGAATGCTTTCTCACGACAGAAAAAAAAAGGAATTTGAATTTCTTGTTAAGCTTCATTTTACAAAAAAATAAACCAGAGATTTTTGATCGACTTTTTAATGCAGCAAAAGAATGCCGCCCAGAGATTCAGCACCTATTTTATACTGCGAACAGCGAAGACAAGTTTAACGCTCTAATGATTGGCGTCCATTATTATCAAGCCGAGCGCTTAACAGCCTTGCTCATCCCGCTGAAAGAACTTAACACAAGCGCTCAAAAAACCATCTGGGCTCAAAAAAATAATAAAGATTGTAACGCCCTGATGCTGGCAGCACAGCACCAACCCACAGCACTACTCGCGTTGCTCGAGGCCTTAACACAGCTTCCAGAGGATATCCGAGATAACACTCAACACAGTGTCTGGACCCAGAACAATAACGAAGGCTATAACGCCCTAATGCTCGCAGCACAGTATCAGCCCGCAGCACTACCCGCATTGCTCGAAGCACTGAAAACACTTCCACCAGAAACTCAACAAGCCCTCTGGACCCAGAAAAATAACGAAGGCTATAACGCCCTAATGCTCGCAGCACAGTATCAGCC
>JAKFXE010000037.1 GCA_021731545.1 Coxiellaceae bacterium | reverse complement strand
GAGAAAATTCAGAAGGATATCTGGACGGAAAAGAATAGCAATGGCAATAACGCCCTCATGCTCGCAGTGGAGTATCAACCCAGTGCTGTCACGCCTTTGTTGAATGCGCTGGCACAGCTCCCAGAGACTATTCGAAATGAAGTGCAGGACGCTTTCTGGACGGCAACGAATCAGGAGGGATACAACGCCCTCATGTGCGCAGCGCACTATCAACCCAATGCTGTCACGCCTTTGTTGAATGCGCTGACACAGCTTCCAGAGAAAATTCAGAAAACCGTCTGGACGGCAACAACTAAGCTTGTTTTTTATGAGCAATATGATCCGTATATTGACTATAAGCATGCCCATAATGCTCTGATACTCGCAGCGTGCAGTCAACCCAGCGCTGTCGAGCCTTTATTAGCTGCGCTTGCGAGCTGCAAGCTCAGTACTCAAGCACAGGTTTTGGCGAGGATACCTCATCACTTTATATCATCGGAAGAAGGCCCAGTGGATTGTATGTCAAAAGACATTCGAAAAAGATTAGTGGCCTATAAGAATAGTTTTTTGAATACAGCTTTGGCTGCGTTGAGTGAAGAAGAGCCTATAGAGCGAAGCATTAAGCATTGTTTGCAATTGATGTCTGTGAATGCTCAAGCTAAGCAGATAGCCATTTTAGATAGCTTAACAGAACTCAAAAAAGCCGCTAGCTCTGATGAATATATTCAACGAAAAAAGGCTGCACTTCAGGACTCAAATAGCCCTCTGTATAATGCATTAAACATGAAGCGTTACTACGGCACTTCGCTTTTTCAAGCTGAAAGCCACACGCTCAGAACAGTTCAGGAAGCTGCTAAAAGCGCCTGTGATTCCAATAACCCAAAACTCGGCAGACAAAGACGGTAAAAAATAGTCGCCCGTTAAAAATCATTTTTATGCACCCCATTACGGCGAAATGGCAAGCCGTTTAGCTCGTGGACCTAGAGGGCTCGATTCGTAGCCAAGCTCGCGCTTCCGCAGCTTCCCATAATTCCTATAGTTAGCAACCACTTTTTAACGCCGCAGCTATACAGGGCTGCGGCTCGGCCATAGCTTTAATCTATTATGGCGATAAAAACAAGCGATTTTACAGCTATTCCTAAATCCCCTACGCTGAACTCATCTTCAATCAAAGCAGGAACACAGCATGTTAAGCATCGGCGATATTTTTCCCAACTTTAAACTTAAAGCCACCGTCAGCACTGAAGTTTCCAGTGCTTTTAGCGAAATTCACAACCAAAGCTATCCTAATCAATGGTTAGTGATATTTTTCTGGCCCAAAGATTTTACTTTTGTTTGCCCCACTGAAATTGCTGAATTTGGAAAACTTAACAAGGAGTTTCAAAATCGCAAGGCCCAGGTGCTCGGTGCCAGCACCGATTCTGAATATGTGCATCTGGCTTGGCGCCAGCATAATGAGCAGCTAAAGGATCTCCCCTTCCCCATGCTAGCGGACGTAAAACGTGAACTCAGTAGTGCGTTAGGAATATTAGATAAAACAGAGGGCGTGGCACAACGCGCTAGCTTTATTGTGGATCCCGAAGGCCTCATTCGCTTTGTGATGTTAACCGATCTTAATGTCGGTCGAAATGTCTCTGAAATATTGCGTGTATTAGATGCCTTACAAAGCGATGAACTCTGTCCCTGTAATTGGCAAAAGGGAGAGGCCACCCTGAAAGGTATAGGAGCAATTCACGAGTGAATGCGCCGGATTGCACATTCTAAGCAGAGGGTCAGATAGGTGTCTGACACCTATCTGACCCCGACTTGTATGTCCCTGTAATTGGCAAAAGGGAGAGGCCACCCTGAAAGGTATAGGAGCAATTCACGAGTGAATGCGCCGGATTGCACATTCTAAGCAGAGGGTCAAGCAGAGGGTCAGATAGGTGTCTGACACCTATCTGACCCCGACTTGTACTTCCAGCACTGCCTTTCCGATATCGGCGGGGATTTAATGGTATGAACGCCGGCGTGTTCACGCATATTTTAAAAATTTAATATTCCCTTAATATTAGCCCGCTATACTAAGTTTTTATTGGATGCTCAAGAGGCTTTTGTTATGCCCACAATTCTGCCAGATCAATGCTATAAAACCCTTCCAGCGCCTGTTTTAAGGCCCGGCGCTGTCTTAAACATTGAGGCCATGGCCAAAGCTTTGGCGGCCTATTCTATCGCTGAAACGGTAGATTCTTTAGGCGCGGGTTTGAATAAACATCTGGAAACCTCCACCTATACCTACAAAACACAATTGATTGACTCCTTTCAAGTGGTTCAAGCTCACTTTCTGGATCCTGCTTGCCCCGAAGGACAAAAGCAGCAAATCGCCGACAAGCTGACCGAAGGTTTGGGAAATTGTACTCCCGGCTTCCATGATCGAGTGAGCAGTATTCTGTTGGGCCTGGTACGCCCCCAAAGCATCGATGTTTTTTTAGAGCTCTTGCGTATTGCTATTGTGGATGCCACTGCACGACAAACTTCCGATGAAGTACATTTACACAACTCCTTTTTTATTCATGCGGCCGCAGCGGGCTATGGGGTACGCCCACTTCACCAAGGGGATGCGCATTCCAGAGCGCTCACAGAGCAAGAGATCCAAAGCCTCACAGAAGCCTTTAATGAGCGCTATACCGCTCTGCCTATCTTAGAAGGTCTGTTGAGCACTATCGAAGGTGAGCTTAGAAGCTACTATGGCTATCAGGGTGAAAACCTGAAGGGTTATGTTGCGGGTGATACTGAAAAAATGATAAACCTATTAAAGAATGTGCTGGGTGAATCGTTCAGTTATGAGAAGGCTTTTTTAGTCA
>JAKFXE010000090.1 GCA_021731545.1 Coxiellaceae bacterium | reverse complement strand
CTAGCAAGAAAACGACGCTGAGTTAACCCAAGAATATCAAGAATATCTGAAACTCTTGAAGGCTTTGTTGAACCAAGGACAAGGCCTAGAAGTTTGGTCGATACTGAATCTAAAAACTGAACCGGATGTTATATACAATGGGGATGGGGATCTTTTTACGTTTGAGCCCCCCAAAATCATAGTGAATTCTGCTGGAAATAATGGGGCTTTTGTTATTTTTAATCAGCCCTACCGAACCATCGTTTCTTTTTTTACATTCTTGGAGGAACTGAGCCGCTGCGCAGCAAAGGCTCCTATGCTAAGAAAACACTGCTTGTCTGATATGGCACGCTATGTTGGGCGAACAGGAGAACGCGCGTTGACTGTGGCGCCGCGCTATGTTGGGCTAAAAGAAAAGCTCTTTGAAAAGATACAAGAGCTGCCGGGGGAAGAAGAGCGAGCTTATTGGATTTGGTGTGCTTTGCGTGCTAAAAATTCAAGTCTTTATCAGATTTATCATACGGCGCGAGGATTCTTTAGTCCGGGAGAAAATAGAGAGGGAACGGCCTTATTTAAATTAAAACAAAGTCTTAAAGGCTCGTCTTACGCAAGAATGTTGGACCAGCCCTTCACAGGGGAAGGCATGCCGAGTTTTGAAGTCTTTCAGACAATGGCTCATAAGCCCCCTGCTCAATCCGCTGTTGATAATCGCTTCTCCCTGTTCGCTTTTATTAGAGGATTGAAACGGACACCTCCGTTAAGCAATAATGAAAAAATATCGGAACGCCCTTATTCGAATGGGGCACTGTAAAAACCCGATCAAATATTTTTGAGCGGATACCAGGGGTGAATTGTGTATCCGCTTTTTTAAATACGCCCCAACACCACAAAGGCATAGGCAAAAGGATTCTCTGCATCTCCTTGATGAGGCTCAGCGCTCTCTCGAAATGAGTCCAAAAATCTTGCAAAAGATTTTTGGGGGTCGTTTGTTAAAAAAGAACAGTTTTGTTGCAGCTGCAAGGAGAGCCGAGAACCGGAGCGGATTTTATGCGGTATAAATGAGCACCGGAAGCGCAGGCTCGACACAGCAGATGCACAAAAATGATTTTTTAACGAACGACTACATAGAGCTGCCCTTAAGCAGCAGTCATCTGAGCAACGGTGCTATGAAGCGAAAGCTCTGTAATAAGCCGTCTTGTTTTTGTTTCTTTACCCCAAGAAAAAAATCGATGGGTATCTATCAAATTCTCATTGGTTTTATTGTCTACAGTACTAGCTTCCGATTTCCATCTATTAACAAGCTCCTCCAAGCTTTGATCACCGCGATGAACGATGCCCGTACGCAAACTGATTAATGCTAGGCGCTCCGCGCTTCCGTTGCTGAAAAAGAAAGAGCTCGTGTTTAAGGAGCGGATTCTCTCATCTAATAAAACAAGGGGTTTTTCTCTTTCAACAGGAGTGTCATCATAGTTCAAAACCTCGCTTAAATAAGCCTTTATCCCCATAGGGGTTATTTCTGAGTCTGGTGCATGGCGTTCATCTCGAATGCAAGGAAAGTCTGTATATCGGCTCGCAATAAAATTCAGCGCTTCTGATAAATTTCCCAATTCACTCTCACGCCTGCCCTCCATGATTTTTTGAAAAGCCTGATAATCCAAAATGGCTGTTTCCATCACGCTATCAAAAGATTTTAGTTCCGAATAGCCTGAAACCCAAGTGAAGGTATCGCGCAAGCGCCCTTCTAAGCAAAATCCATGACTCAATCGATTAAAAAATTCGGGTATCTGACCTGCTTTTTGCGCAAGATAAGCGGCTCCAATAAAATTCTCTAGTAGTCGTTTCAACATGAGACGATAGTCTTCTGGCGTCGAGGATGCCACATGATCCGTATGTAGAGGTAAGTTAGGTACTAAATAGTACAATACGCCATAACGTGTAAAAACGTGCTCAATAATTTCATTTTCATGATCCAAAAGGTGTTCAATGCCGGGAAAAACAGTCTCTCTAATAATGCGTTGTGTATCCTTTGACAGAATGAGGTTTTCAAAAATACCTTTTAATCTGTTTATATGCTTTTTAAAATTCTCGGGTTGAATAGCCTCTTCAGTGCTTATTTCAGCTCGAGGTCTGAATGCTCCCAGAGTGGTAGTACTCAATAGACCAGAGACTACGATTTGATCCACTGTTTTGCTTAAAGGACTGAGTGCGGCTCGTTGATAGTCATCAATGAGAACATTGAGTGTTCTAGCCGCTTCCGGCGTTAAATGCTCTCCTGGAATAAGGGCAATGTTTCCGGCATAGCGATTCACATTATTTAGAAAGCTTGATTTTACTCCAGGCGATAGGGCTTCTCTTGCGAGCCTTAATAATTTTTTAACGAGGGTTTTATCAAGTGCTTGGTCGCGAAGTAAAACTGCCTTAAGCACTAAGAGACTCTTTATCTTGGACAAGCGAGTAGAAAGGCTTATACCTAATCTACCGCTGGTAATTAATCTAAGCAGTGCTTCGGGTGCTATAGTGTATTTATTTTTCAGTAAATCCTCTAAAAGCTCTTCCTGAAAGGCCTCTAATAGAACTAAAGATTGTGTAGAAAGAGCCTCAGCTTCCAGCGAAGCGGATAGAGTTTCCTGAAGAAGTTCACTTAAAATAGCGCGGGGTTGAATTCTAGGGAAACCCATAGACCCAAAGCTTTCAGGAGTATCACCATTCTTATCTTCAACCCAGAGTTGTTTTGCTAAGCGTGGATGAGTTTTAAGGACGTATTTAAACGTTGTTGAGGAGCCTGAGCTAGCTGCATAGTGCAGCAGGTTGCGGCCAGCATTACTTTGATTCAGTGCTAAAGTGGGATACTTATTTAAAACAAACTCTATAGCGGCCGGGGAGCCTGAGCCAGCGGCATAGTGCAGCAGGTTGCGGCCAGCATTATCTTCACGCAGTACTAAAG
>JAKFXE010000076.1 GCA_021731545.1 Coxiellaceae bacterium | reverse complement strand
GCGCCCCCAGCGTGGGTTTAATGACGGAAAATCATTCTAACATTTAAGATTTCCTTAACATTCATCTGCTAAACTTTCCAATATCACTCCCTATTGGAAAAGAAGATGCGTTATCCTGAAGCAACATTTGAGCGCAAAAAAGAAACGCTGCTAAACTCAAACAGCGAAGCCCTTTTATTGCTTGAAGCTCTAAAAGATTTACAGGATCTGCTTGCAGGCGAGAGCCCAAATCCTGAGGCATTGGCTCTTTTAGCAAGCCCAGCAATCGCTACACAGATGGCAGAGAATCACAAAACTGATGTAAAAAAGCCTATAAGCTTTTTTATTGCTCTGATCAGTCGGTTACATACAGAGAAAAAAATAGATGAAGCTCAATTTTTTAGCTCAATGGACGCTCTTTTGGTCCGTATTCTCGCCGAACATTCTGAAGACGAATCAACTCAGCTCAACGATATTTTTCAGCTCTACTTTCCCAGTGAAAAACTATCTACCGCCCTTCAGGAAAGCCTGATATTTCTACTAACTCAACCAGGCAATTCAAAAGCCTGTATAAAGCTAACTCAAAAATACCGAGATTTTTTAATCACCCAAACAAGTGTTCCAGCACCAAAAGGAGCTGTTGACAATCTCCTTCTAAGCCTTTCTGATACTCTGGCCGAAAAAAAACCAATGCCTCTCAATGAACAAGAAGTTATCAGCAAAAATCTCTCAACCCTACTGGATGCTGAGCTTAGTCCCAAAAAAAGCATTAGCACTAAAGCCACTATTTTCATGCTGAAAGGAAGGCGCATTAAAGTCAGTCTGGGAAATTTTGACTCCTTCTCAGAAGAAATTCTACTTCGCGTTCGACACGGAGTCGAGACACCCTATTTAGATATACCCCAAAGGACTTTTTACAATCCCATTATGCCAAAATTTTTTAATTTTCTAGGTGAAGAGCTTAAAAAAGATCCGAAACTACTTGAAGAAATCTTAAATCCTGAAACAGCTTTATCAAAATTCGTTAAGGGTCGATTAAAAAATCTAGCCTGTCCAAATATTAGGCTTTTTATCTCTTTTATCCTAACTCTCTCTGAGGGCGCCCTACGTCAAGAAGGGGATTCAAAATTTTTTGCATTACTTGATTTTTTGAAAACGAAAATTGATATTGATCGCGATTGGTCATGTCAGCCCGACCACCTCATTGGGCAATATGGAAGCAAAACCGAGCTCCTCTCTTTTATCGGCTTACTCAGAAAAATTGCCGAACACCAGCCCCAAGCGCTTTTGGATTATCTTAAGTTACGCCCCCAATACAAGAATGGAACGTTAGATCCGAGATTGTTTCAGGCCACAATATTGCATAACTTTCATCAAGGCTCAAATGCTTTACTCCCACAGGAGTGCGCGACAGAAAAATATATTGCGCTTTTAGACTATATTCTGGAAAAAAAAGCCGATACGCTGACTGAAATTCAAGCCTTGCTGGCCCCTGCTCCCTCAACTAATCACCTAGAATTTTTTGCGGACTTAAAAAAGCAACTGCCTCACCGAAAAGATTTATTACTCCGTTTAATGCTTAAGCAGTTTATTGTCCCCGCTGAACTTGAAAAATTAAAATCCATTAAGCATGAACTAGCTCAAACGCTGATTCAACACAGCCGCAGCCTAGAAAAAACAGAGGCTGTCGCTGTATTAAGCGATGTCTTAAATCCTGAAAGCTATTTAGGCACTTATTTTTATTTACAACGAGGACACAGGCCCTGCTCACTAGAGCATGGCACATTGTCAATCTTGTTAGCAGAATTGCGTGAACGAGACCCTGAAGCCGCTGCACGTATTGTGGAGGCTCATCGCCCTGCCACAGAAAGCTCAGCGAACACTGATACCCACACACGCTCAAGATTGTTTAGATTGTTTCAGCGCCGAGAACGAGCAGGCTCCGTTGATACCCCACACAAAAGAGTGCCCGATGGGGAAGAGGTTGGGGTTGAGCTTGCGCTCATTCACCGTAATTAATGCGCCCCCTTCGGCAAACCTGTCGCTGTCACATGGCTGATCATGGCGCCAATCAAAACGATTAGCCAAGAAATATAGAGCCACACCAGAAAAATGGGGATCACGGCTAAGGCTCCATACAATAATTCATAACTTGAAAAATAGGCTAGGTAAAAGGTGAAACCGTACTTGGCGATTTCAAACAATATCGCAGAAACCAAGCCCCCAACGGCTGCCGCCGAAAAAGGAACCTTGCAGGTAGGCAATATCCAATTTAATAAAATAAAGGCCATGAAAGTTAAAAAATAAGGCATCATCCACAGAATCGTGGGTGCAACATAGGGAATCTTATACACCGCTGAAAGCCAAGGCAGTGAGATCAACAAAGAACTCATCACAAAACCGAAACCCACCAAAAGTGGCGTAAAAATTAATATCAGCGCATAGACCAAAAAAGATCGAAAAATATTCCGCTGCTTCTTCACCTGCCAAATCGCATTAAAGGCGCTGCTCACATTGTAAATCGTCCAGAGTGAGAAAATACCCAAGGCAATTAAATTAGTCATGGAAAGATTGGGTAGGTGCTGCATAAATCCTTTAAAGTGATCCACAATGGATTGCGCGGATTGCGTCACAAAGTTCGCAAAAATAAAATCTTGGATGTGCTCACCGGCCCCCTTAAACCAGGGAATCGAAGATAAAATAGAAAGACCCACTAAACTTAAGGGGACTAACGACAATAGCGTCGTATACACCAAAGAAGCCGCGCGATCGGTACAGCCTTCTTTTAAAAAGCGCTTGATCACATGCAGCATTCCAAAGGCTATTGTACTGAGTGAATTCTGCTTCATCTTTTAAATTCCCCTTCCCATACACAATAATTGCCAGGCAATATACGCCGCTACCGACCAAATAATCAGAGCGGATAACTTATTCACTCGCGTAAACCACAGGCCACTGGGATCAAATTCCCGCAGTTTGTGCCCTGCCG
>JAKFXE010000054.1 GCA_021731545.1 Coxiellaceae bacterium | reverse complement strand
GAAACCGCACGACTGATTAATCAATCTCTGGCAGGACGCGAAGGCCCCATAGCGCGCCTGATGGCAGAAACCGGCGGACAAAACGCCATGATTGTGGACTCCTCTGCGCCTGAACAAATTGTGACAGATGCCCTACTCTCGGCCTTTGGTAGCGCAGGACAACGCTGTTCTGCATTGCGTGTCTTGTTTTTACAGGAAGAAATCGCCGATAAAGTCATCGCTATGCTAAAGGGTGCTATGGCGGAATTGGTGATAGGCGATCCCGCACTCCTTAACACCGATGTCGGCCCCGTGATTGATAGCGTCGCGCGCCAAAGGCTGGAAGAACACGCCCAGAAAATGAATCAAGAGGCACAACTCATTTATCAGATAGATTTGCCTCAAGACTGCCAGTCAGGCTGTTATTTTGCACCTCGTGCCTATGAAATTCCCAGTCTGGACTTATTGCAACGCGAAGTCTTCGGGCCTATTTTGCATGTGATTCGTTATAAGAGCAAAGAGCTCGACACAGTAATTGATGCTATTAATAACACAGGTTATGGCTTAACCTTTGGTATTCAAACGCGCATTAACGATACACTGAATTATATTCATGAGCGCGTTCATGCCGGCAATACTTATGTAAATCGAAATACCATCGGTGCGGTAGTAGGCGTTCAACCCTTTGGCGGCGAAGCCCTCTCCGGCACTGGGCCCAAGGCCGGCGGGCCTCATTATTTACCCGCACTCTGCGCAGAACGCGTCCTCAGCATCAACACCACCGCTACCGGCGGCAATACCCAGTTGATGTCGCTGGAGGAATAAACCTAAAACCCTAAGCGCATTTGTTTTTGGGCACGCACAAAGGGCGCCCCTACGCAGGAATTATTGTTCCACCCTCGGAAAACTCAATATAAACTCGATGCAATCACCATCGACCAAATGCGCTTCAATTTTTCCCCCCAAAGCCTCCATCGTGTGCTTAGCCGAAGATAAGCCCACACCGGTTCCACCTGCTTTGCTGCTCTTCATCTCCGCTTGATTCACTTGATCTATAATGCTTGGGGTCACACCCCCAGCGGTGTCTTTGAGCTTAATGTGATTAAAGGCATCGCTCAGCTCTGTTTGGATAAAAATCTCGCCTTTTCCTTTTAGTGCAATTTGCTCAAAGGCATTCTTCATTAAGTTTTCAAAAAGGCGGCTCACAAAAATTTCATTGCCCATAAAGCCAAAGGTGACTTCGGTGTTTAAATGCACCCTAGCCTCATCACCCGATTTATAGGGATAATCTTTGACACTGCGGCGCAATAAGCGCTCCGCATCGCAGAGCACTAATTGTTCTTTGCTTAAGAGATCACCGCCTTGAGAAGCCGCTTTTAAACTCTTTAAAGAAGCATCGATATAGGCATTGGCCTCCTGAATAGCCTCTATCATACTGCTTGGGATTTGCGCCAAATCTTTTAAAAAGCTCGAAGGCAGAAAAGGAATCTCCAGCTCTGCCTCAGAGGCTTTTTGATAAGTCTCTATTAAACCCGGTAACTTTTGGTTCAAGGCCACCGCGCCCATACGAGCCGTGGCCAGGGGGGTGCGCAGATCATGCGCGATCATGCCGGAGAAGACCATAATAGCACGATTGGTTGCCGCTTCACTGGCAGCCTCCGCAATCGCTTTCTTTTCGCGCTCTTGGGCGGCTTTGAGTTCGGTGATGTCGAGGGAAGTTCCCAAAATACCAATAATCTTACCATCGTCATCAAAAAGGGGTTCTTTGGTGGAAAGATAAGTGGCTTTTTTGCCATCGGAATAGGTAATATCCTCCTCAACAGCAGTGTGTTCATTATCTAAATCTTTCACAAATTTCTGAACAAGCTCATTATCCATTTTAATGACTTTTTCAGCCTCATTTTTTGGCAGTAAATCAAACTCCGACTTCCCAATTAATTCACCGGCTATTGAAAACCCATGCGCCTTGGCTTGGGCATCGTTACAACCCAGATAAACTCCAGAAAGATCTTTCCAATAAATATGCCCGGGAGCTCTACCAATAATTTTTTCTAACAACCTAAGTCTATCTACAGAAGTATCCATGCTGCTGACCCTCAAGTGAAACCCACCCAGGATTGTATCAATCCTGATCAAAAAAGCAAAAACAACTTTTGGCCTTAAAAGCGTTTTAGGGGTGAATTTAGCAGTGAGGGTTTTATACTGTGCTTTCGTTATAGAGGAACTGTTTATTGATGAGCCCACGATGGCCAAATTTATGCAGACTACCCTCGCTCCACAAGGTATCGCAGTATATATGCTTAATCAAAAATAAATTAGCGTTTTGAGTGCTGCAGCCTATTTTATTTGCCAATAGTTTCATTTTTAAAAATTTCTCGTACAGGCCTCTCACAAAATCTTGATGACCAGAACTAAATCCTTTATCTTCAAGCATCAAAAAATAATACGGATTTTCTTTTAGTTCTGTTTTTATGCCTCCAGAATACTGCGGGTGTGCCGCCGTGTTTGCCAATATTATATTCCTAATGCCGATGCGCATTAAAGATTTTGTTATGTCTTCCGAATCGGTGGATTCCAAGTCAGAGAAGGTTAGGCCAGATATCACAAAACAGGGTTTTTTTTCAAAGTCTATTTCTGAGCAAAAATGAAACGGCTCAAAATCACATTTTTCACTATTTGGAGAGAAAGACAAAACAAGTGGTTTAAATAATTTTTTTTCTTTATTTTTTACCAACAAAATTAAATTAATTTCCATAAAAAGCATATGAGACAATATTGATTCCATCACGTGAAAACAAGGAAGTATAAACCTTTCTCTGTCTGTTTTAAGGCATAGTTTAGTAAAAATTTCGCCCACACCCCTCATTTCTGGGATTTCTGACGAAATATCATAAATAAAATCACAAGAAAGTTGAGAAAGAATTTTTTGAAAATGACTAACAATGCGTCGCACATATGTTCTAGAGGTTCCTAATTTTTCAAATATTTTTTGAACATCAA
>JAKFXE010000096.1 GCA_021731545.1 Coxiellaceae bacterium | reverse complement strand
TTATTTGAAGAGCCTAGAGGCCTTGTCGAAAATGTCAGGCGCGGATAAGGCTGAAATTTTAGAAAGAATGAAACGGGCCGAAGCGTATACTGATTTTTCTTATGGCTTGATGGAGTTCATGCATCTTGGCAGGGCTCTGTTTGAAACTATGCACAGATTGATCATTGGACGAGATAGAAACCCTCTCAGTTTATATAAAAATATACTCACGGCTTATTTTGATCTGCTTAAGGCTCTGTGTGTGGATGATGCAAATCCACAGAGCAAGGTGATGCTCTTGGAAGAACTTAAAAAATCGGATTTGCTTCCTAATGTGGCTTTTAATGAGGTGTTGCTCACAAAGGTGCTGCGTCTTTTGGAGGAACTGGGCGTGAATGCTGAGGAAATAGCTTATTTATTGGATCAAACAGATGCTAATGGCCATACCGCTGCTCATACCATAGCAACTTGTTATGAGACTCGCCCTTATTCGGCTGAAGCTCTCTTGAAGTGGATCAAGGCAGGTTATTTTCACGAAGCTCAGTTAGCGGAATTAAAGGTATATAAAGATGATGTCGCTCGGGCGGTTGTAGATCAGGGCTTCAATGAAGTTTGGAATGCGATTACGCTGCCTTCTTCTCCTTTGGGACTCTATCTCCGATTACAGCGTGGCCTCTTTCCCGTAGATGCTTCTAATCCCTATAGCGCTTTCGGAAAAATATGTGGTTTTTTAAGAGGAGAGCAGGCCT
Organism: Coxiellaceae bacterium; assembly: GCA_021731545.1. Lineage (GTDB taxonomy): Bacteria > Pseudomonadota > Gammaproteobacteria > Coxiellales > Coxiellaceae > CAIQCE01. The sequence goes on along the minus strand of JAKFXE010000096.1, from coordinate 2,311 downwards.
TTACAAAAGTGATGGATCAGATTAATGCAGACCCTTCTACCTTAACGGATGAGCAGCTGAGAGCTTTAAGCTATCTTCAACCCCAGATGGTTCGCTATATTCAAAATTTGAGCAACCCTAATCGGAAGTTGTTTTTAGCTGCCTGTTCTCAAGACACAGGCTATGCCTTGGGTCGATTGTTTTTAATGCATGCAGGTTATACTGAAATGTCTAGCAAGGCGGCTGTTTCAGAGCTGGGGGAAATTTTAAAAAAAAATATTTCTGAAATTCTTTCAATTCTAAATAAAAAAATGAGCGAATTTTTGGGCAAACAAGCAGCTTTGGAAAAAACCTTAGCGGGCCTCGTTTTTTTAAAAGGCGATATCACCCAGTATTTGTTGAATGATTCGAGACTTTCTGATGAAGATCGTTATGAAAACTGTCTCTCTGCTTTCTTGATGGGGCATTCGGATGAAAAAGTGCTCGCGCGCTATTTTCATCTTCAAAGAGGACTTACGGCGACTGATCCTGAAAAAGGGGAATTGGGGAAGCTGGCCGAATATCTCAAAAAGAATCATATGAATAATATTGTGGGATTATTGCGCAGCACAGGGGAAGAGTCCATTCACTCCAGCTTGGGTTTTCTTAAAGAAGCTGTTTATGACTATATTAAGCTTCAGCATGATAGAAGGGATAATACTTTATTGGATGAGGCTTTGAATCCGGACAGCAACTTGCATCACTACTGTGCCTTGCAGCGCGGAATGATTAAGACTGAAATCACGAATACCTTGACTAAACTCCATGCTTTAAAAAATCCGCCTGAACACAAGGCTCCGGGAAGTGGTTGGGCTGCTATATGGAAAAGAAGAACGCCTACACCGACAACAGCACCTTCAGTTCCAGAAGTGAACAGAAGCGATGAAAATGCGACTGTTACTGCCGAGGATTTAAGATTGTAAGCCCTGGTCCAGATTCACTTGACAAGGCCATCCTGCGCAGACCACAATGCAAGGCTTTGATTCAGCTTGAGATCCTCTGCGCATGAGCCTAAAACGCCGCTCCTTATCAAAACGTTTGTATCCTTGGCTTATCTGGGGCTTGGGTTCTGCCTTTATTTTCTACAAATATCTCTTAGAGGTTTCACCGAGTGTAATGGCCGCAGATCTGATGCGCGTCTTTCACGCGACGGGAGCACAACTCGGCAATTTAGCCGGCTGCTATTTTTATGCCTATCTGCTCATGCAAATTCCCATGGGTATTTTCACCGATCGCTTTGGTCCTAGGCGCGTGACGAGTTTAGCGATTCTGTGTTGTGCAAGCGGTGCTCTCTTATTGGCCTTTGCTCATCAATTGACTGTGGCTGAATTAGCGCGCTTTATTATGGGATTCGGTGCCTCGGTTGCAGCGATCAGTTGTTTGAAATTAACAACTTTGTGGTTTCCACCCCAACGCTTTGCTTTGATGGCAGGCTTGATGATGTCCGCGGGTATGTTGGGCGCGGTAGGGGGGCAAGCTCCTTTATCCATTGCGATGAATCATGTGGGTTGGCGCGGATCCATGTTGTATGGTGCCGTTCTGGGTTTTATCTTGGCCTTTATTTTTTGGCTCTGTGTGCGCGATCATGGGCCACATGCCGAAAATAATATTGAAGTGGTGAAAGAGCGCGCTCCTGTTTTCTCGGGATTAAAAGAAATATTAAAAGCGCGTCAAACTTGGCTTTTATCTTGGTACAGTGGGCTAGCTTTTGCGCCTATTTCTGTTTTTGGAGGCTTGTGGGGAGTTCCGTATTTACAAGAAGCCTATGGTTTTGATCGCACTTTGGCGGCTGAACAAATTTCTTTAGTGTTTATTGGTTTTGCCGTGGGCTCTCCCATCGCAGGCTGGTTATCAGATCGCATAGGTAAGCGCCTGCCTGTGATGGCGGTGGGTACAGGAGCCGCCTTTATTTGTTCACTCTTGGTTTTATATTTACCTAATCTAACACCAATCTATTGCGGTATTTTGTTGTTTTTATTTGGAATGAGTCTAAGTGGCTTTCTCTTATGTTTTTCGATGATACGGGAAGTGAATCGCCTGGTTTTAGCAGCTACGGCGATTGGTTTTATGAACAGTTTTGATGCTGCTCTGGGTGCACTGACCGATCCTCTGATTGGTAAATTTTTAGATTTTGGTTGGACAGGTAAAATGGTGGAGGGCGCGCGCATTTTTTCGGTTGAAAATTACCATTGGGCCATGTTGGCTATTCCCGTGTATTTATTTATTTCTTTAATTCTGCTGTTTTTTATTAAAGAAACATATTGTATGCAACAAGCGAATTAATCTACAAGGC
>JAKFXE010000069.1 GCA_021731545.1 Coxiellaceae bacterium | reverse complement strand
GTACTTGAGCGACACATTACTTTAGATCGCGCTATGTATGGTTCAGATCAGTCGGCTTCTCTTGAGCGCAGAGGTTTAGAGATCTTGGTCAGGGATGCGCGTGATGTAGCCAAGATTTTGGGAGATGGTGAAAAAAGAGTATTAACTGCAGAGTTGAATGTGGCTGATAAATTGCGATATTTTAAAGAATCGGCTGATGTGGTCAGCGCATAGAGGATGACATGAAAAATAATAATTCAGGTCGTGTGGTATGGATGAATGGAACTTTTGTTCCTGAAGCAGAGGCTAAACTATCCATTTATGATTCAGCACTGATGTTTGGTGACATGGTGTTTGAAATGACGCGTTCATTTAATAAAAAGCAATTTAAATTGCGCGAACATCTTGAGCGTTTGTATGCCTCCATTAAGTATGTGCATATTCCTTTAAAGATGACCATTGATGAAATGGAAGCTCATATTTACGAAACCATTGAGGTGAATGACCCTCTTTTTGAAAAAGACGATGAACATCGCATCATGATCAATGTTTCTCGGGGTTTGTTGTCAATCTATCAAGGGGTAGTGGGCAGTGTTAGTGGCCCTAATGTAGTGATTGCTGATTTTCCTCTGCGTTGGACGGTGGCGGGTATGGGAAAATTATTTGATGTGGGTATTAACGCAGTTATTCCTTCGCAACGAGCTATTCCAGCACATCTCTTAGAACCTAAAGTGAAAAATCGTAGTCGATTACATTATTTAATGGCCAATATTGAGGTGGCCCAATGTAAGGGCGAAAATAATTGGGCTTTATTATTAGATCCCGATGGATTTATCGCTGAAGGTACGGGTGATAATTTTTTCATTGTTAAAGATCAGGCTATTATTACACCAGAGCCTAGAAATATTTTAAGGGGTGTTAGTCGTGCCTACATATTTGACTTGGCCAAAGAATTAGGTTTGGAATGTATTGAAAAAAATATTGAACCCTATGATGTTATTGATGCGGATGAAGCTTTTATGACAGGGACTCCTTTCTCTTTGCTTCCAGTGACTTCGCTAAACAGAATGGCCATTGGTGATAAAAAAATGGGTGTTATTACCACTCAGCTCTTGAAACAATGGGGTCAACATGTGGGTGTGGATATTGCAGGACAAATTAAAGAGTGGGATAAAGCGCGTGGTGAGCAAAAGGTGACAGGACCTAGTCCCTATGCCTTTAAAACAATTGAAGACTAAAGTTTATGTTGACTCATCAAATCGGATTTATGCAGGGAAGATTGTCACCGGTGATTGATGGGAAAATTCAGTGTTTTCCGTGGGATTATTGGGAGCAAGAATTTCGATTGGCCCATCAACTTCAATTTTCTTTGATTGAATGGACGTTAGACTGCGACAGACTTCATGATAACCCTTTAATGACTGCGCCAGGAAGAGCACAGATTAAAACGTTTGCTGAACAATACCAACTTTCTCTTTGCTCGGTAACGGGTGATTGTTTTATGCAAGCTCCCTTTTATAAAGTAGAGACTCAACTTCGCGCAAAACATTTAGAAGATTTAAAAAAAATTGTTGAGAGTTGTGTTGAATTGACTATTCCTAACCTTCTTATTCCATTAGTTGATGCAGGTCGTTTGGAAAATGAACAGCAATTGGAAAGTTTATGGGAAGGTTTGGAATCCATTAAACCTTTGTTGAAAAGTAGTCATACAAAAATCAGTTTTGAGTCAGACTTTGAACCTATTTCATTGGCTAATTTTATTACACATTTTGATTCTTCCTACTTTGGCATTACCTATGACATAGGTAATAGCGCTGCACTAAACTATAACGTAGCGGATGAATTGGCGGCTTATGGAGATCGAATCGTGCACGTGCATGTTAAGGACCGCCTTCTAGGAGGAAGCACCGTTCCCCTTGGGGAAGGCAATGCTGATATTGCTTTAGCTTTAAATTTATTGAAAAAAATTAATTATCGGGGCGTTTATATTTTACAAACCGCTCGAGCTGAAGAGGGAAAGCATGCTGAGGCATTGTTGCGCTATCGTGACATAGTATCTGGTTGCCTGGAGGTGGCTTAATAATGGATTTAGATTTAACAGAACAACGGGTGCTAGTAACAGGCTCTACTCGAGGCATAGGGAAGGGAATTGCTGAGGCCTTTCTTTTAGAAGGTGCAAAAGTTACGCTCAATGGACGTTCTAAGGGAGTGCTTGATGCGATTGTACTTGAATTTTTAAAACCCCCTATCAAAAAAGAACAAATATCGAGTTATGTGGGTGATTTATGTGAACCAGAACCATTGCTTTCTTTAAGAGAGCAGCTTGAGCTTCAGGGTGATCTTGATCATTTGGTTTGTAATATCGGTTCGGGAAAATCTTTTGGGCCTTTGCTCGAAGATGAAAATGAGTGGCAAAAAATGTTCAATATAAATCTCTTCAGTGCTGTGCGCTGTGTGCGTGAGATGTTAGATTTACTTAAGAAAAGCGCTGAAAAAAAGAAAGCTGCTACTAGTATTACTTTAATAGGTTCTATTTGTGGAATGGAAGCCTTGGGTTGTCCTTCCGCTTATGCTGCTGCAAAGGCTGCGCTGATTTCTTACATGAACACCATGGCTAAAGCATTGGGAAAATTCAATATTAGAATTAATGTTATTTCACCTGGAAATATCAGCTTTCCAGGTTCAACTTGGGAAACAAAATTTAATCAAAACCCAAGCGTTGTTAATGAGATGTTGCAGCGTGAAGTGGCTTTGAGCCGTTTTGGTTCTGTTGAGGAAATATCAAGAGTAGTCGTTTTCTTAGCTTCTAAACACGCAGCTTTTGTAACGGGTGCCCATTGGATTGTAGATGGAGGTCAAACTAGAAGTGTATAAACTCCCTAAACCTTTTCAATTAGAACATAAAGTAGCCATCATTACAGGAGGTGCGGGCTTATTGGGTGTGAAACACGCTGAAGCTATTGCTGAATTGGGTGGTATTCCTATATTGTGGGATATTGATGAAAAGCGAGCGATGGAAGAAGCTGAAAAAATTCGAACCAAATTTCAGCTACCTTGTCTTGGAATGAAAGTCGATATCACCGAAAAAACTTCTGTGAAAGCTCAATTTTATGAGGTATTAAAACAGGTTAAGCGAGTGGATATTTTAATTAATAATGCAGCTCATGATCCTAAGG
>JAKFXE010000057.1 GCA_021731545.1 Coxiellaceae bacterium | reverse complement strand
ACAATCACACCTTCTGCGGCTTGTTTGGTGGCTCGTTTATCCGCCTTGGCTTGACCTGCTTTGCGCAACACCAAGACAGCCTCTTCCAGATTGCCTGCCTCTTCCAAAGCTTTTTTACATTCCATCATGCCAGCGCCGGTGCGCTCGCGTAATTCTTTAACCATACTTGCTGTAATTGCCATTTTTGTTCCTGTTATGGGGGGCAATTCGTGAATTGCCCCTACACATTGTTTTCGTTCATGGGGAGGCAATTCGTGAATTGCCCCTACAGGTTATTTCTGGGTTGTTTTTTTCGCAGCCGGTTTTTTGGCGGCAGGCTTTTTCGCTTTTTTTATCTCTGCGACAGGCTCTGCATTCTCAGCAACAGCTTTGGCTGCCGGTTTTTTAAGCGCTACCTTTCTAACCGGTTTAGCTTCTGCAGCGATTGGCTCAGGCTCTACCACCACAGCCGCAGTTACTTCAACCACAGGCGCTTCTTCTAAATCCTCTACCGCATCTTCATCATATTCACTGGCTAATGTGCTGCGCTTTTTATCGGCCAATTTTGCTTTCTTGGTAATGATTTTTTTCGCGGCAGACTTGTCCTCTGCATCCAGATCCACTTCTTCTTCAAGCACAGGTTCAACGACACCACGCGCCTCAATAATGGTATCTGCAACCGCTTGGCAATACAGGCGAATTGAGCGCAGCGCATCATCATTCCCTGGAATGGGATAATCAATACCCTCTGGGCTCGCATTGGTGTCCACAATGCCCACCACCGGAATACCTAAACGCTTGGCTTCACTGATGGCAATTTTTTCATGGCCCACATCGATAACAAACAAAACATCGGGCAAGCTACCCATATTTTTAATACCGGCCAAACACGCCTCTAACTTATCTTTTTCGCGCATCAAGGTGAGCAATTCTTTTTTAATCATGCGCTCCACATTGCCGCCCGCTAATAAGGCTTCTAATTCTTTAAGACGCTTAATGGATTGACGAATCGTTTTATAATTGGTGAGCATTCCACCCAACCAGCGATAATCCACAAAGGGCATTCCGCATCGAGTGGCTTCTTCACGAATAATATCTTGAGCCGCATGTTTTGTGCCCACAAACAAAACTTTTCCACGTCGTGAAGCCACATTGCCCATAAACTTTAGGGCTTCCATCAGCATGGGTTTGGTGTGTTCTAGGTTGATGATATGTACTTTGAAACGTGAGCCGTAAATAAAAGGGCCCATCTTGGGATTCCAGTAACGAGTTTTATGGCCAAAGTGAACTCCAGCCTCTAACATTTGACGCATAGAAATATCGATCATTTTTTCTCCAGGGTTAAAGCCCACCCTCTTGCGAGGCAGACCACTTCCACAAACCACTTGATTTAAACCCAGGACCAGAAGCCCCAGGCACCCTAAATCATGATTAGGTTTGTGTGCGAATTTAAGGTTTGCTAAAAACAGCGAAGCTTTATACCATAGATGCCCACTGACAACAATCATTAAATAAATCATGAGCATAAGCCTTAAAAGCCCGGAAGAACTCGCTAAAATGCGAATCGCGGGTCGGCTGGCGGCTGAGGTTCTGGAGATGATTGAGCCCCGCGTGGTGGCGGGTATCACCACCAATCAGCTGAATGCGCTGTGTCATGACTACATGGTCCAGCAGCAAGGCACCATTCCCGCCACCCTAGACTATCATGGCTTCCCTAAGTCCATTTGCACCTCCGTGAACCACGTCGTCTGTCATGGCATTCCCAATGATAAAGCCTTAAAAGACGGCGATATTGTCAATATTGACGTCACGGTAATCAAGGATGGCTACCATGGCGATACCAGCCGCATGTTTGAAGTGGGTAAAGTCGCACCCTATGCCCAACGCCTGATTCAAATCACCCAGGAGTGCCTATACCTTGGCATTAAAATGGTTAAACCTGGAGTTCATCTGGGAGATATTGGGGCCGCTATTCAGCATCATGCCGAAAGCCATCGCTACAGCGTGGTACGCGAATACTGTGGACACGGCATCGGACGTGTTTTTCACGAGGACCCTCAGGTGTTGCATTACGGCACACCCGGAACCGGCATCGTTTTACAGCCCGGCCTATGTTTCACCATCGAGCCCATGATTAATATGGGCAAACGTCATGTGAAATTATTAGGAGATGATTGGACAGTGATTACCAAAGATCACAAACTCTCCGCGCAGTTTGAACACACCATTGCCGTTACAGAAAATGGTTATGAAGTATTAACACTACGCCAGGGTGAGGTCATTTAAAATCCCGCTGACACTCTACGACATCACTTCCAACACCGCCTTTGCATAGCCGAAAATTTGCCTCTACAAGCAGTCCTGTATAGAAGCGGGTCTTTCGCCCGCCCGTCCTTAAAGCCGCCTCCTGATCAATCATTAAAAACTATCATCTTGATAAAAACAAACCATTTTATCTGTCATACCATTTTTACTACACTGAGCCCAATGAAATCAATAAGAGGACTTCACTATGCCCACAATTCTGCCCGATCAATGCTATAAAACCCTTCCAGCGCCTGTTTTAAGGCCCGGCGCTGTCTTAAACATTGAGGCCATGGCCAAAGCTTTGGCGGCCTATTCTATCGCTGAAACGGTGGATTCTTTACGCGCGAAGTTGAATAACCATCTGAAAACCTCCACCTATACCTACAAAAAACAATTGATTGACTCCTTTCAAGTGGTTCAAGCTTACTTTCTGGATCCTGCTTGCCCCGAAGGACAAAAGCAGCAAATCGCCGACAAGCTGACCGAAGGTTTGGGAAATTGTACTCCCGGCTTCCACGATCGAGTGAACAGTATTCTGTTGGGCCTGGTACGCCCCCAAAGTATCGATGCTTTTTTAGAGCTCTTGCGTATTGCTATTGTGGATGCCACTGCACGACAAACTTCTGATGACGTACATTTACACAATTCTTTTTTTATTCATGCCGCCACAGCGGGCTATGGGGTACGCCCACTTCACAAAAGGGATGTACATTCCAGAGCGCTCACAGAACAAGAGGCCCAAAGCCTCACAAAAGCCTTTAATGAACGCTATACCGCCCTGCCTATCTTAGAAGGCCTGTTGAGCACTATCGAAGGTGAGCTCAGAAGCTACTATGGCTATCAGGGTGAAAACCTGAAGGGTTATGTTGCGGGTGATACTGAAAAAATGATAAACCTATTAAAGAATGTGCTGGGTGAATCGTTCAGTTATGAGAAGGCTTTTTTAGTCA
>JAKFXE010000117.1 GCA_021731545.1 Coxiellaceae bacterium | reverse complement strand
GCGACGTACGGCTTTCTTAGCAGCAGGCTTGCGAGCCTTTCTTTTCTTTCGAACAGCCTTTTTAGCAGCAGGAGCTGCCTTGGCTTTACGAGCTTTACGTTTCTTTCGAGCAGGTTTTTTGGCAGCAGGAGCGGCCTTAGCCTTACGAACCTTACGTTTTTTTCGGGCAGGCTTCTTGGCAGCAGGAGCTGCTTTAGCCTTACGGACTTTACGTTTCTTTCGAACGGCCTTTTTAGCAGCAGGAGCTGCCTTAGCCTTACGAACCTTACGCTTCTTTCGAACGGCTTTTTTAGCAGCGGGAGCTGCCTTGGCCTTACGAACCTTTTTTCTCTTAACCACTTTCTTAGCAGAAGTTGCTGCCTTTTTTCTGCCTGCTTTTTTCTTTACTGCCATGCTGATTTCTCCTTAAAAAAATATCCTAGAACAAAAACACCACAGACATTCTACAAAAAAAATCACAAGAAGCCAATAAAATTAACGGTTTAAGGTGATTTTTTTCCCTTTGTATGCAAAAATCGGCTCTGATTTGCTAAAAAAGGTCGTTTAAGCGAATGGTTTTCTCAGTCTATGGATGATTCAGTACTTATATTTTCCCTGTTTGTGATCTTTGCTGGAGCCGCTGTGCTCTCTACCTTTGCGCTTCTGACTCGCCAATCTATGTTAGTAGCCTACATTGTGCTGGGAGCATTGATCGGTCCTTGGGGTTTGAAGCTCATTACGGATCCTGAATTAGTTAAAGTAGTAGGTGATATCGGTATTATCTTTTTGCTCTTCCTTTTGGGCCTCAATCTGCCTCCACAAAAGCTCTGGAATATGCTTAAAAATGTGGCTTGGATCAGTTTGGTGAGCTCTTTAATTTTTGCGTTTATAGGCTATATGGTAGGCGTTTATGTGGGTTATTCGCCCACCGAGTGCGCTATCATCGGTGCGGCTATGATGTTCTCCAGCACGATTATCGGCATCAAGTTATTGCCCACAACGGTCTTGCATCATCAGTACACGGGCGAGGTGATGATCAGCGTGTTGCTCTTGCAGGACTTGATTGCCATTGCGGTGCTCTTGCTGTTACAGGGGGCCACAGATTCACGCATCCTGCTGAATGACGTTAAGTTGGTATTGATCGGCTTGCCCGGTATCTTGCTCTTTGCCTTTGCGATCCAGCGCTTTGTTTTGCTCAAGCTCTTTAGCTACTTTAACAAGGTGCGTGAGTATACTTTTTTAGTGGCCATCGCCTGGTGTTTGGCTATGGCGCAACTGGCGACCAGCTTTGGTTTGTCGGCTGAGATTGGAGCATTCATCGCGGGCATTACCTTGGCCTCTAGCCCCATTGCGCTCTATATTTCGGAAAGTTTGCGCCCGGTGCGCGACTTCTTTTTAATTATGTTTTTCTTTTCCGTGGGCGCTAATTTTAACTTAGAGTATTGGTCAGTGGTGATTATTCCTGCCCTAGCGCTGGCGGGGCTTTTGCTGGTGATGAAGCCCATTGTCTTTAAGGTATTATTGCGGCAGGTGCATGAGACCCGGCATGTGGCTTGGGAGGTGGGAGGCAGGCTAGGCCAGCTCAGCGAGTTCTCGTTGATTATCGCCTATGTGGCTTTAGAGAATCAGCTGATTAGTACCCCAGCGGCTTATTTGATTGAGGCGACGACCATCCTTACCTTTGTAGTGTCTTCCTACTGGGTGGTTTATCGCTACCCAACGCCTATGGCTCTAACGGATAAGCTACGTCGAGATTAGGCGAGAAGGCCAAAGCCTTATAATATTTAGACCTAGGCATAGATTTTTAGAAATGAAGCTATAGAATGGGGCAGTGCATTTAAAGAAGGAGTTTCGGGATGGAGTTTATCATTGTGTTGCTGTGTTTGGGCTTTCAGAAGCTGTGGCCTGAGGGCGCTCGTTATCATCAAAACAACTGGTTTGGCTTCTATTTTGATTGGGTCAAGGCCCGGGCTGAAAAAATATCGGCTTGGCGTGGGGTTTTGAGCATTGTAGTGGTGCTCTTGCCTTTGCTGCTGGTTTTGCTTTTGCTCTCTACGGCGCTTCGGGGTTTGGTGGGCCATTTCTTGTTGGGCATCATCGTGCTTTGGTATTGCCTGGGCTTTGACAATCTTAAGGACGGAGCTCATGCGAATGTAGAGCAGTTATTTTTGGTGGCCTATCACCAGGTATTCGCGGTGATTTTTTGGTATGGACTTTTGGGTCCCTGGGGAGCCGGTGTTTATTATATTCTGACGCAGTTACGGATAACACTCGAAAAAAATAAAGCCGAGTACAAAGATGTATTGCCTGTGTTGGTGCGTGTTCAGGGCTTGATGGATTGGGTGCCGGTGCGTGTATTAGGGATCAGCTTTGCCTTGGTAGGGCATTTTTCAACGCTCTTTCCGTTGTGGTTGAAAGAATTGCCCGGCAAGATCGATCATACACAGCAAGATGTGGTGGAGTGGGGATTAAAATCCCTGGAGCTGTCAAAGCCCAGTGAAAGTGAAACGACGCAGGCCAGTGCTGCGCAAGCTTTAGTAGATCGTAGTGTCATTGCCTGGTTGGTGGCTTTAGCACTGATCAGCATTGGTTCGTTGGTGGGTTGAGGAAATCACAACAATAGTTGTTCACCTATAGGGGCAATTCATGAATTGCCCCTACTGTGTTGAATGGTCAAATAAAGAGTATCTCCCGAATGTCCGATGATTTTGCTGTAGTGCCGCGCGATTTAAATCCCGCTGAAACTCAAGAATGGTTAGAAGCACTGAACGATGTGCTTGAGTTCGAGGGCAGAGATCGTGCCAAAGAACTGTTGACGGCTTTGCTCGGCTTCGCGGGTAAAGTAGGTGTGCTGCCTTCGCAGACGCTTAATACCCCTTACATTAATACCATTATGCCTGAACAAGAGGCGCGGATGCCGGATGATGGCCAGCTCTTAGAGCGCCTGACGGCTTTGATGCGTTGGAATGCGGTTGCGATGGTGATGCGCGCGGGTAAAAAAAATCCTGAGCTAGGTGGACATATTGCAAGCTATGGTTCGGTTGCGACTTTATTTGAAGTGGGGCTTACGTATTTTTTCAAGGGCCCTGACCATCCTGAGGGTTCCGATTTAGTGTTTTTCCAAGGGCATTCTTCTCCGGGCATTTATGCGCGCGCTTTTTTAGAAGGGCGTTTGACGGAGGCGCAATTGGATGCTTTTCGTCAGGAAATTTCTGTTGAAAAAGGATTATCCTCTTATCCACATCCCTGGTTGATGCCGGATTTTTGGCAGCTTCCTACGGTTTCAATGGGCCTAGGTCCTTTAATGGGTATTTATCAGGCACATTATTTGCGCTATTTGAATAATCGAGGCTTGAGCCAAAGTGAGCAGCGTAAAGTTTGGGTGTTTTGCGGTGATGGTGAAATGAGTGAGCCCGAGTCTTTGGGTGCGCTCAAT
>JAKFXE010000087.1 GCA_021731545.1 Coxiellaceae bacterium | reverse complement strand
GGACAAATACCATATTTACTTTTGTCAGCAAAAGCTCTTTGGCATTGACCTGAAAAAGGATTAATATGGCTGCGGTGTGTTACCTATGTCTCCGCACGTTTGTTACCTATGTCCCCGGTCTATACACACAAGGACCGCCCCTACGTGTGCGCCCACTTTTGATTCGGAGAAACTATGCTTCAAGACAGCGACAAAGAACAAATAGAGCAACTCAAAAAATTCTGGAATGAATATGGGCGCTTATTACTTATAGCGATTGTAGTCGGCGTGGGTATTGGTTTTGCTTGGCAATATTGGCAAAAAGCCAAAATGGAAAAAAATCTAAAAGCCGCTGTAGTATATCAGCAGTACAGCTTGGCTGAATTAAACCATGAGCCCGAAGCCCAAAAACACCTTGAAAGCCTCAGGGAGTCCTATAGTCACACAGCTTATGCTACTTTTGCAGCCTTAAATCAAGCGGCAGCCTTGGTTCAGCAAAACGATTATGAGGGGGCATTGAAACCGTTGCAATGGGTGCAGGCACACACCAAAGTGAAAGAGCTTAAAGACTTAGCCGTTCTGCGTATGGCTCAAGTGTATTTGGCTTTGCATCGGGCTGAAGAGAGTTTAAAGCAACTGAGCGAATTACGCGATTCTGTTTATAAGCCGATGGCCTATTCGCTAGAGGGAGACGCCTATGCTTTTTTAGGAAAAACAAAAGAAGCGCAGGCATCCTATCAAGTGGCGCAAGCGGCTTTTGAAAAGGCGGGTGTGGATGATCCCATGACTCGCATGAAAGCCAATTCCCCTGTTGAATCGCAAGGCTTATCCCCGCACTGAGGTTTTTAAATGTTACCCGTTATCGTTATTATTGGTCGCCCCAATGTGGGTAAGTCCACTTTATTCAATGCACTCACGGGCACGCGTGATGCTTTGGTCGCAGATCTTCCTGGGGTTACGCGGGATCGTCAGTATGGCCAAGGAAAAATAGGCCAACAGGCTTACATCTTGGTGGATACCGGCGGTATTGTTCCTGAAGCCAAAAATGTCCTGGAGGAATTAACCAATCAACAAGTAGAGCAGGCTATTCAAGAGGCGGATTGTATTTTATTAATGGTGGATGCTCGCAGTGGTCCCACCGCCGTGGATCAAGAAATTGCACAACGCCTGCGCCCCCATCAGGACAAATTGTTATTGGTGATTAATAAAGCGGAAGGCAGAGAACCTGAAATAGCGGAGGCCGAATTTCATCAATTTGGATTTAAACGCCTAGCCACTATTTCGGCCACTCAAAAGCAGGGTTTAGAGCGCTTAATGAAACAAGTGCTGGCGAATGTGCCTGCGACCCCCGAAGAAAAAAAATCAGAGCAGGGTTTGGCGATGGCCGTGGTGGGCAGACCCAATGTGGGAAAATCCACGCTGGTTAATCGAATTTTAGGCGAAGATCGAGTGATTGTCAGTGATCAACCAGGAACGACGCGCGATAGTATTTATATTCCTTTTGAGCGGCGTGGAAAACACTATACCTTGATTGATACCGCCGGGGTGCGTCGGCGTGCGCGCGTTGATGAGGCCGTTGAAAAATTTTCAGTGGTTAAAACCATTCAGGCTATTGAGAAAGCCGATGTTGTGATTATGGTATTGAGTGCGCAGGACGGTATTACAGAACAAGATATGCGCTTATTAAGTATGGTGATTGATATGGGCGCACCCTTTGTTTTGGCCATTAATAAGTGGGATGGGCTCGATAAAAGTGAACAAGAGCAAGTGCATCGGGCCATGGATCGGCGCCTAGGTTTTACGGATTTTGCGCGCCATTGCTTTGTTTCGGCTTTGCAGGATATCGGTGTGCCTAAATTGTATAGCGCTATTCAAGAAACCTACGCGGCTTCAAGGCAAGAGATATCCACTTCAAAATTAACACGCTCTTTAGAAAAAGCGATTGAAGCACATCAACCTCCGCTGGTAAAAGGCCGACGTATTCGCCCACGCTATGCCCACTTGGGTGGGCATCATCCTTTGATTATTGTGATTCATGGCAAACAATTAGATGCCTTAGCTGAATCCTATCGCCGTTATTTAATTGCACACTTTCGAAAAACCTTTAAATTGGTCGGCGTTCCTATTTACTTACGCTTAAAGACGGATGTGAATCCTTATGCGGATGAAGAGGAGTCTTGATTTTCTGGCGAAATCTTAACTCTTTTTTTACGGCTTAAATTTTAAAAAACCGTGCAGAATTGAAGTTGAACTTCAATTCCGTACAATATAGGTCCAGCCCAGCCTTCGGCCTTGTCAAAGTGCCTGCGCCTTAACTCATCGGTGTCAGATAGGTGGCCAGACGGCCATTTAAGTGCTACATGGAATCTCTATTTTCGTAATAATAACAAAGAGTTATGTGTTTTTAAATCGCAGGCTTGGCTAATTTATGGCACAAGATGTGCTTTTAGACATTTTGTGCCATATTTTTCATTGACAATATTTGGCACAAGATTTACATTTGCACATTCTGTGCCATTTTGGGGTAAAGATGAAGGAATTCCCTTTTGTTGGAAGAGTGGGTGAGTTAAAAAGTTTGACGGATCTTACCCAAAAAAGGTCTTCAAGCCTTGTCGTTGTTCGCGGAAGACGAAGAATTGGCAAAAGTAGATTGGTGGAAGAATTTGCTAAAAAATATCGCTTCCTGCGCTTTGCGGGTCTTTCGCCTACTGAGGTGACAACGGCTCAATCGCAAAGAGAAGAATTTTCTAAACAACTGTCACTTAATCTAAATACCCCTCAGATTATTGCCAATGATTGGACAGATTTATTCTTATCTTTAGCAAGAGAAACACAACAGGGAAGAGTTATTATTTTATTTGATGAAATTTCCTGGATGGGTTCAAAGGATGCAGACTTTCTTGGAAAATTAAAAAATGTTTGGGATCTTGAGTTGAAAAAAAATCCTGAATTAATCTTAATTTTGTGTGGAAGTGTTTCGGCTTGGATTGAAGAAAACATTTTACGCAGCACAGGTTTTGTAGGGCGCCTGTCTTTAGTCTTGGATTTAAATGAATTGAGTGTTCCAGAGTCTAATCAGCTATTAAAAGAAATGCGATTTCGTGGGCCAGCTTATGAAAAATTTAAAATATTGTCTGTTACGGGTGGAATACCGCGATATTTAGAAGAAGTTAAGCCAGATCGTCTTGCTGATGAAAATATCAAAGATCTATGTTTCACAAGGCAAGGAGTTCTATTTAGAGAGTTTCAGGAGATTTTTGTAGATATATTTGCTCGGCGTAGTGAAACTTATAAAAAAATTGTAGAAACTTTGGTTGATGGGAATAAGGACTTCGCGGGTATTTCGGCTGAGCTAGGCATGACTAAAAGTGGAAATTTAAGTAAATATCTTGCTGATTTAATTCAGTCTGGGTTTATTCGACGTGATTACACTTGGAATATAAAGTTTTCCAAAGAGTCTGCTCTTAGCCATTA
>JAKFXE010000041.1 GCA_021731545.1 Coxiellaceae bacterium | reverse complement strand
GCCTTCAGAAGCGCGTTGCACCCATAGGGTTCTGTCATCACCCAGCGCGTATTTTAATTGCAGCAATTTATGCTGAGGGGTGGTTTGCAGCGCCATGGTTTGGCCCGGCTTAATATGATTCAGGGCGGTATTGGTCGCCTTGTTCAGCGTTAGGATTTCTTGCAGTTGCCGAAGGTCTACCCCACTGTCTTTGAATATTTTCTCGACGGAGTCCCCATTTTTGACGGTAATGATCTGCCAGGGAATTGAATCTACCAGTAGGCTGGATTTAAAAACGCTGCGAGACACATAAGGTGCAGGCAGTGTTGTTTTGGCCTCAGCCAGGGGGGCAAGAGCTAAGCTTGCAGCGACTAAGAAGGTGCTTGCGGTGGCTATCAGGATTTTGTGTTTTAGAGGCATTTTGGGCGAAGGTCCCTTCATGATTCCATCGTCGGTGGTTAATTTTGAGGCCCTGTCCTTGGGAAAGGGGTCCTTGCAGGTTAATGCATTACCCCCCATTTGTCCAGCCAAGACCCCGATTTCCGCCCAAACCCTAGGATGGTTTTTTAGGGATCCAAGCCCAGGAGAGCCTAAAAATCTCCTTTTAAAATAAGGCCAACTTAGGTATAAACACTCATCCCTTATCATTATATAGGGGCATGGCTCATTGAGGTAAGGCATGAAATCAGCGAAAGAAGCATTGGCGGAAATCAAGCGTGGATCGGTCGACCTTCTGGTCGAGGCAGAGCTGGTGGAGCGCCTGGCTCAGGGCAAGGCCTTACAGATCAAGTTGGGCATGGACCCCACGGCAGCCGATATCCATTTGGGCCACACCGTCATCCTCAACAAGCTTCGCCAGTTTCAGGGGCTGGGGCATGAGGTCACTTTTCTGATTGGAGACTTCACCGCCTTGATTGGGGACCCTACGGGTAAGGATGCCACCCGAAAAGCTTTAAGCCGCGAAGAAATTTTGGAGAATGCCAAGACCTATCAAGCCCAAGCCTTCAAGATTTTAGACCCCAACAAGACCCAGGTAAAATTTAATTCCGAATGGTTGAGCGCACTCACATCGACTGATTTAGTGCAGCTATTGGCTAAGACCACAGTGGCTCGTATGTTGGAGCGTGATGATTTTACAAAGCGCTATCAAGCACAGCAGCCGATTGCCCTCCATGAGTTTTTGTATCCCTTATTGCAAGGCTACGATTCTGTAGTGATGAAAACAGATCTGGAGTTGGGCGGCACGGATCAAACTTTTAATTTATTAATGGGGCGCGAGTTGCAAAAGCACTATGCCCAAAAACCGCAATGCATTTTAACGATGCCGCTTTTAGAAGGATTAGACGGCGTTCAGAAAATGTCAAAATCACTGGGCAATTATATTGGAGTGACCGACAGCCCGACCGAAATGTTTGGAAAACTAATGTCTGTTTCCGATGTGCTGATGTGGCGCTATTTAGAATTACTGAGCTTTCGACCCCTTACTGAAATTAATCAGTGGCGCACAGAAGTTCAAGAAGGTCTTAATCCTCGCGATGTAAAAATTAAATTAGCCGAAGAAATAGTCGAGCGCTATCATGGAAAAGCCTCTGCAGAAGCCGCGCACAGTGAATTTATACATCGCTTTCGAGACGGCGCTGTGCCGGAGAATGTGCCTGAAATGACGTTACCCTCAGAACACGGTGAGCTCGCGATTGCCTATTTATTAAAACAAGCCGGATTAGCCAGCAGTACTTCGGATGCCATACGCTCTATCCAGCAAGGTGCCGTGAAAATCGATGGCGAGCGCGTAGAAGATGCGCAACTCAAAATTTCTGCAGGCACTTCGCATCTTTATCAAGTCGGCAAGCGCCGTTTTGTGAAAGTGTTTTTGTCTTAGGGATATCCCCTGTGGGCTCCTGTTTTTTTATAGAGATATCACATCTGTAGTAGAGCATTAAGCTTGTTATACCGTGTTTTTAGCGAGTAGAAATCACTCCTCATTTGCCCCTAAGCTCATTATCTTATGTAACACGCCGGAAATAAAAACATTCTAAAACTAGAATAATTTGTTTCTTTAGGCTACACTACTGAGGTTAATGGGTTATGTTAAGGCAGCTTGTTTGGTTGGGATCTTCGCGTAAAGAGCTTAAGAGTTTGCCTTCCGAGGTGCAGGATGAAATAGGCTACGCGCTGTATCAGGCTCAGCTTGATCACCTTCCAAAGGGAGCTAAGACGCTCAAGGGGTTGAGGGGTGTAATAGAGATTCTGAGTGATTTTGATGGGGATACTTATCGGGCAGCTTATACGGCTAAGATAGTTGGGTGTATTGGTGTGCTGCACGTCTTTAAGAAAAAATCGAAGATGGGTATTAAAACCCCTAGAGAAAATATTGAATTAATCAAGGATCGTTTGAAAATAGCTAGAGCGATTGAAAGAGGTGGGTGGTGAACATGCTGAAAACAAAAAAAATAGATGGAGCTTGGGAGCAGGGGTCTAGCAATGTTTTTGCTGATTTGGATATGTCGGATGCTGAAGAGAAATTAGCAAAGGCAGAGTTAGCCTTTAAAATTAACCAAATTCTTAAAAGTAAAAAATTAAAGCAGGCTGAAGCCGCTGAAATTTTGGGCTCTGATCAATCGAAAGTATCATTATTGAGTCGTGGCCGCCTATCTCACTTTTCCATTGAGCGATTACTTAGATACCTTAACTTACTCAATCAAGATGTGGAGATTGTGATTAAGCGATCCGGGGGTTCAAGGCACGGGAAATTGCGGGTTAAGTATGCTTAATGTTCACTCACCAAAATGGATTTCTTTATAAAAGAATTTAGCAAAAGCTCTCCATCACCCTGTATCTGTTTGCGCACATTCAAATTGCTTGATATCCCAGCGAGGTGTATTATAATACACAATCGGAGGTGTATGATGGGTCGAACCAATATAGTGTTGAATGATAGTTTGGTTAACGAAGCCTTTCGCTTTACCCAGGTTTCATCAAAGCGCGAGTTAGTTGATCTTGCTTTGCGTGAATTTATCGAAAATCATCGGCGTAAAGATATTCGCGAACTGCGCGGCAGTGTTAAATTAGCTGAAAATTATGATTATAAGAAATTGCGTGAGCGTGATTGATCTATGTACCTAGTTGATACCTCGGTGTGGATTTCTTATTTCAAAGATGAAAAAAATGAGGCCACGGCCTCATTTTCGGCTTTGCTGGATAAGCACGCTTCTTTTGGCATTACGGGTATCATTTATCAGGAAATACTGCAAGGAGCAGCCTCAGAAAAAGATTTTGCTCGGTTAGCGGAATATTTAGAAACCCAAAAATTTTACCACCCTAAAGATTCTATTGAAACGTATCAGGCTGCGGCAAAAATCTATTTTAGCTGTCGAAAAAAAGGATTGACTATCCGAAGTGCCGTGGATTGTCTTATTGCACAAATTGCCGTGGATAATGATCTTGTTTTATTGCACAATGACCGAGATTATCTGAAAATAGCCAAAATTAATTCCT
>JAKFXE010000113.1 GCA_021731545.1 Coxiellaceae bacterium | reverse complement strand
GGATTTTCCGCTGCTTCTCTCATCATCAATCTCCAAAGTGATTTATATTCAGTATGGCATAGTATTATTAAGGAAATCTTAACCCAATAAAAGAAAAAGCGGGCGGGCACAAGGGCTTGCCTCTACCGCTATTTTGGTGTCTGGCTCCGCTGAAAAAGATTTTAACCCATTGATTTAATGTGTTGCGGTGCCTGACTCCAAAATAAAAATCAAAAATTTTGAATAAATAGAGGTGCCCTTAACCCAATAAAAGAAAAAGCGGGCGGGCACAAGGACCGCCCCTACGGTTTTGGATGGGAGCAAGACCCACGCTTATCCTAATAATTTAGCCTTCAAGAGTTCATTCAATTGCTGCGGATTGGCCTTGCCTTGGGTGGCTTTCATGGCTTGGCCCACAAAGAAGCTGAATAATTTGTCTTTGCCCGCTCGATATTGTCCAACTTGCTCTGGGTTGAGTGTGATAATCTCATCCACAATTTTTTCCAAAGCCCCGCTGTCGCTGATTTGTTTTAATCCTTGCGCTTCAATCACGGCATCCACTTCGGCCGCGCCCTGCCAGAGCGCTTCAAAGACTTTTTTGGCCATGGAGTTTGACAAGGTATTGTCATGAATGCGCAGCACGAGTTTGGCTAGTTGTATTGCGCTCACGGGGCTCTCGGCGATATCTTTGTTTTCATTATTAAGGGCTGCGGCTAAATCGCCTGCGATCCAGTTCGCAATACTTTTGGGAGGTGCTTCAGGCTGCGCTTGCAGAGCGGTTTCAAAATAATGGCCAATTTCTAAGGTGTTGGCTAAATAGCGGGCATCGTATGGACTTAAGCGATATTCAGTTTGGTAGCGTGCGCACTTTTCCCAAGGCAGTTCGGGTAACTGCTCTTGAATGGCTTGAATATAGTCTTCTGTGAGCACTAAAGGTAATAAGTCGGGATCGGGAAAATAGCGATAGTCGTGTGCATTTTCTTTGCTGCGCATGGATCGGGTTTCATCGAGCTCGGCATCATAAAGTCGGGTTTCTTGTCGGATACTGCCACCGCCTTCTAGTACTTCAATTTGACGCGCCACTTCATAATGAATAGCGCGTTCGGCAAAACGAAAGGAATTAACGTTTTTAGTTTCAGTGCGTGTACCAAATTCAGCGTGTCCCTGGGGGCGCACTGAAACATTCACATCGCAACGAAAGGAGCCTTCTTGCATATTGCCATCGCTGATGCCTAAGTAGCGCACTAAAGAATGCAAAGCTTTTAAGTAAGCGATGGCTTCTTTAGCGGAGCGCATATCTGGTTCTGAAACAATTTCCAAAAGAGGCGTTCCTGCTCGGTTTAAATCAATGCCCGAGTAACTTTGTAAGTCACCATGCAGAGATTTTCCCGCATCTTCCTCTAAATGAGCGCGCGTAATGCCAATGCGTTTGGTGAAGCCATCCTCCAATTGAACATCTAAATAACCTTTTCCTACAATGGGTAAATCAAATTGACTGATTTGATAGCCCTTGGGTAGGTCAGGATAAAAATAATTTTTACGGGCAAAGACAGAGGATCGTGTAATTTCTGCGCTCACACTTAAACCAAAACGCACGGCCAGTTCAACCGCTTTTTCGTTGAGTACAGGCAGCACGCCTGGAAAAGCTAAATCAACCGCACAGGCTTGGGTATTGGGTTCTGCCCCATATTCGCAAGAGGCGCCCGAAAATATTTTAGTTTTCGTGGCCAGCTGCACATGCACTTCTAAACCGATAACGGTTTCCCACTCCATGATTTAATCCTTAAACTGTTCTGGAAAATGTCTGTGCCAATCGCTGTGTTGTTGATACTGATGGGCGACATTTAATAGTTGTGCTTCAGAAAAATAGTTGCCCATCAATTGCACGCCCACCGGCAAGCCTTGTGCAAAACCCGCGGGCATAGACAGACCCGGCAGGCCCGCTAAATTAAGGGCTAGGGTATAAATATCGGATAAATACATGCTCACGGGATCGGTAATCTCACCAAGTTTAAAAGCGATGTTAGGGGTGGTGGGCGCTAAAATAACATCCACTTGTTTAAAGGCTTGATCAAAATCTTGTTTGATTAAGCGCCGTACCTTCTGTGCCTTTAAATAATAAGCATCGTAATAACCCGCAGACAGCACATAGGTTCCTATCATAATGCGGCGTTTTACTTCTTCTCCAAAACCTTCGCTGCGGCTTCGGCGATATAAATCGTCTAGATCTTTAGGTTCTTTGCAGCGATAGCCATAACGCACGCCATCAAAGCGCGATAAATTCGAAGAGGCCTCGGCAGGGGCTAAGATGTAATAAACAGGTAGAGCTAAATCGGTATGAGGTAGACTGATCTCTACAAAATCGGCGCCTTGTTGTGAGAGCACTTTTTTAGCTTCTTCCAGAGCGTTTCGAATATCTGGGGATAAACCTTCACTCAAATATTCTTGGGGTAGGCCAATTTTAAGACCCTTTAAAGAATTGTTTAGAGAGGCGCTATAGTCGGGCACTTCATTACGCATGCAGGTGGAGTCTAGAGGGTCGTGTCCTGCCCATACATTCATCAGCAGTGCAGCGTCTTCTGCGGTGCGCGTCATGGGCCCTGCTTGATCCAAGCTGGAGGCAAAAGCGGTCATGCCATAACGAGAGATGCGCCCATACGTCGGTTTTAATCCGGTAATGCCGCATAAAGCCGCCGGTTGACGGATGGAGCCTCCAGTATCGGTTCCGGTAGCTGCGGGTGCTAAGCCCGCGGCAACGGCAGCCGCAGAGCCCCCTGAAGATCCGCCCGGGGTTCGGCTTAAATCCCAGGGATTAGAGACCGCTCCGTAATGACTGTTTTCATTGGAGGAGCCCATTGCAAATTCATCCATATTGGTTTTGCCTAATAGCACGGCGCCTGCTTCATTACAGCGGCGAATTAAGGTGGCATCGTAGGGTGCGATAAAGCTATCCAACATTTTTGAGCCGCAACTGGTTTTAATACCCTTGGTGCAGAAAATATCTTTTTGCGCTATGGGAATCCCGGTTAAAGCAGCTGCATTTCCAGCAGCTAAGCGTTTGTCTGCTTCAGCGGCCTGTGTTAGAGCTTGTTCTTCCGTGAGCGTAATAAAGCTATTCAATTGCGAATCGTATTTTTTAATGCGCTTTATAAAATGCTGAGTGAGCTCGGTGCTGGATATTTCTTTGGTGTGCAGTGCGCGACTTAATTCAGCTAAACTTTTTTGATGCATGATCGTCCTAAGATTCCGTTTCAATAACAGGGGGTACTAAGTACAAGCCTGCTTTAGTTAAAGGTGCGATCTTTTGAAAAGCTTCGCGCTGATTGTGTTCTGTGATCACATCCGCACGTAAGGGCTGGTTGAGCTCAAGGGGATGCGAGAGCGGGGCGATGGAATCGGTTGCTACAGTACTTAAGCGCTCATTGAGGCTCAATACTTTATTGAGCTTCTCAGCCACACCGAGCATGTCCTGTTCAGAAATAGTTAATTTAGCCAATTCTGCAATGC
>JAKFXE010000125.1 GCA_021731545.1 Coxiellaceae bacterium | reverse complement strand
GATTATGTTGTCCATGATCAATGCTTCTTATACTAATGCCTTTGGCTCTTTTTTTAGCGCTAAAATGCAGCGCAGCATTGAAGAAATGCTGGTGGCTCCCTTGTCATTTTGGGTCATCATTATGGGCTATGTGGTGGGCGGCATTGTGCGAGGTTTACTGGTGGGCGCTGTGGTGACACTCGTCGCTACTTTTTTCACAAAAATTCATTACCATTCTTGGTTTATTATTGTGAGCGTGAGCATACTCTCTTCCGCTATATTTGCCTTGGCTGGTTTTATTAATGGCATTTACGCCAAAAAATTTGATGATGTGGGTTTTGTCAGAACCTTTGTGCTCACGCCCCTGACTTATTTGGGTGGGGTATTTTATTCAACACGCTTGCTGCACGGACATTGGCATTTATTGTCTTCGATGAATCCCATTGTGTATATCGTGAATACCTTTCGCTTTGGCCAGCTTGGAGCCCCTAAGTTTCAAATACTCTATGCCTATGGAGTGATGGGGATTACCGCCGTCTTTTTGTTTGTCTATAGTCTCTGGGCCTTTAGCATAGCCAAGGATATTCGAAAGTAATGCGCTTATATTCAGATGCTGGAACTCCAAAATTCCGCTAGAATCCGCTCTTTAGTCCCGGTGGCGCAGCTGGATAGCGCGATCCCCTCCTAAGGGATAGGTCGGCGGTTCGAATCCGCCCCGGGACGCCAGTTAAATCAAGGGGCTGTTATACAACCCCAGGGGAAAACTCATATCTTGTTGTTTTTAATGAAAAAATAAGCCGTTCAGTGTTCTGTTGCCACAGTTAATCTGAGGTTTCTGGGCTTGGTTCTATTTAATTTCTTCGCTGCTGGATAAGTCGCTCTTCAAGCTTTCTGCTAATGATTTGCGGATAATACCTACTTGTGGGTGCTGATTACCTACTTCTTCTGTGGTGCAATAAACAAGCATTTTGCTATTAAGCCTAAAAACCCACTTTAATGGAGTTATCCAGCTTTTTAAACCTGAGTTTTAATGGAAAATCAGACTTAATGGACTGTTTGACCTCTGCAAAGCGCGTGCAAAATTATGAGTTGGTTATAAACTGTAAGCAACTGAAATTTGACTCATTGAGTCGGTGACACATTGTCACCAACTGAAAAAAGAAAGGTAGGCACAAGGCCTCTCTGTATAAAATATTTAATCCTGTGCCTGCGTTGAACCCATTTTTTTAATGTGTATGGGTAGGCCATAAAGTGCACTTCACTTCTGCTCCCTTTGCTCGACTGATGCAAAACTTTTATGCAATCACTCCAAGCCCAGTCTAAAAATGAACCTCTGTAATCCATCGTAGATTTACCACGTGAGCGATGGCTTACAAACTGTCACAAATTGTGGCAGACTATGTCGCATCACCGGATAGACTGCTCAATAAATGCATACTTAAAAGCTAAGCGCCTAACTAGGTTTTGAAGCTTGGAGTCGTTCATGGATGGGATCGATACTAGAATAGTAAAAGCATCCTTTAGAGAATGTCCTTTAAAGGATAGAAAGGAATTCAAGCATTCACATTGTTTGTTGCCCATTAGTATTGGGCAGTCAGTACATGAAGGTAAAAAATTTTTAGCGACTCTTAAATTAATTAATGCTTCTTTTCAGCGATGTACCATTTTGGTGGATGACACCATTCAATGGCACACTTTAAAAATTGATTACCCCGATAATTCCAAGGAAGTCTTGTATAGATTAGCCCTATTAAAGGGTGGTTTTTGGCTGAAACAGTATGAATATGCCATTAAAGCTTTAGAAATACCTCATAACATTTTGCGATGGAATCATTGGCGAACTCATCCCAATTTTGGAAAAAAATTTTCTATGATTGAGGATTTGTACGGCACTAACTCTCGTTATAGAGAGGCAATAAATTTAAACATCGCAGATTATTTAGCCCGCCACATCCTTAAAGAAAACTTTAATTATGAACAGGCTTTTGCATGTTGTCTGGACTATTTGAAAGAAGAGTGCGCTGTTATGCTGTTATGGACTGAGGGTCTTTATGATTTTGAAGTCTATCCCAGCGGTCGCAACAGAGCGATGGCGGCTACCTATGAATACCTCATTAAACCTGAACACCCCCAATTATTAAGGCCCGTAGCTCTGCGCTTTAAGAAGTATCCTACTGCCTTGACACAATACAATGAAACAAATCCCTCCCTCATTTCTCCCCAGTACTACGGTATTATTGAATCCTAAAATGTTGTACGCTGGCACTCCAGAACAATCTTGAGTGGAGGCGATTATGAGCACAGAACCCTTAGTTCCTCTGGCAGATCTGATTGCATTTTTACCCGATCCTGTTTATTGGATGAATAAAGAAGGCATTTATCAGGGATGCAATGAGGCTCAAGCCCGAAGGATGGGCCTAGTTTCTCCTCACGAGATCGCTGAAAAACGCAATCAAGATTTAGCCTGTTTCAAAAAACATCCTGAATTAGCCGAAATCTTAGATCAGAATAACAGATCTGTTATTCAGTCGGCCCAGGCCGCTCGCCTGGAAGAAAAAGCCCCGGATGCCCAAGGCGTCCTTTCAAGCTATTTATCCCATAAGGTCCCCTTAAAAAATTCCGAAGGTCATGTGATTGGGCTTTTAAGCTCTTCATATCCCCTGGATGAAATAAAAGCTCGAGAAGATCAGTTGATCGCGGAAAAAGAAAATGCGGAGCTTACCCTAAAAAGTATTATTTCGCGCTTACCGGGACATGTTTACTGGAAAGACAAAGAGGGTCGATATTTGGGCTGTAATGATAAACAAGCCCACAGCTTAGGCTTTGAATCTGAGGCTGATCTTAGGGGAAAGACAGATTTTGAGCTTCCTTGGCCTGAGGGAAGCGCTCTAAAATTTAGAGAAAATGATCTTGAGGTTATGAATACCCATCAAGCAAAAATAACGGAAGAAAAGGCTAGCATCGATGGCAAAGAGGCCGTTGTTTTAAGCCAAAAAGTGCCTCTAAAAAACAAAGCAGATCAGATAATCGGAACCCTAGGTATTTCCCTCGACATCACCGAACTCAAAGCCGCCCAAGAGCGCGAAAAGAAAGCGATTGCGGAGGCTGCCAGTGAAGCGGCAACCAATCGCGCTATTATGGTCTTCTCTGGCATGATCGCCCATGATCTGCGCACACCCCTGGCCACGGCTCGTATGGGCGCGGTGGCCTTGAATCAAAAGTTACCGGGTTTAATAGAGACTTATCAAAAAGCGTCTGAAGCAGAATTGGAGATTCCCTTTCTACCCTCGAGTTTTTTAAAAGACTTAGCGCAAATCCCAAGCAGTATGATAGAGGCTATTCAGGAAGCCAATGCCTATATCGACGCTTCTTTAAAGAGTTTAAAAGCGGCTTCTCAAGGCGGTGATCTTTTAAGCAAAGAACAATTAGTGCTCTGCGATGCGGAGCGCTTATTGCGCCGCAGTGTGAAAGATTATCCCTATAAATCGGGTGATGAAGCTAAGGTGCATTTAAACACGGAAGTGACTTTTAACTTTATGGGCAATGAAATTTTTGTGAGCCGCCTTTTTGAAAACCTAATAAAAAATGCTTTTGAGC
>JAKFXE010000110.1 GCA_021731545.1 Coxiellaceae bacterium | reverse complement strand
CATAATTTAAGAGCGGATTATTACCGATATTAAGCACGATGTGATCCCCCGCACCCAGATGCACTTGACCCAAGTCCGCATTAATAATGCCTTGGTTTTTAATCTGCGGTGCAAGCAAGGCAATTAATCCATTAGAGGCCGTCAAGCTTCCTGCATTGATGATGCTGCCCGCCTTTCCATTCGGATTTAAGGCGGCATTGAAATCATAATTTTTAGATTTAAAGTTTTGATCTTTGATATTTAAGGTGCTGGCGACCAAGGCGGGCATATCCAATTTGGCGCCCTTAGCAAAAAGAATACCATTGGGATTGACTAAAAATACTTTGCCGTTGGAACTTAGAGTACCCAAAATTTCAGAAGGATCTGAACCCACCACGCGACTTAAGTGAGTGGAATCCGCATTGGGTTGATGGATGATGGTGGTTTCCTTTGCCCCAATATTAAAACTATCCCAGTTTACAATGCCTTGTTGGCTGTGCTGATCGATTACCATCGTGCCAGCCGCATCGGTGGGATTAATCGTAATATCACCGCTGATGACTTGCCCGCCGGCGGGATTGGCTTGAGCCAGGGTCGTCGCCAGCACGAAACTGACTAAGATGAAATAACTGAGTTTTCGTAACATGTTTCTTTCTCCCTGTGACTGCATTTCAGCCTCACTTAAAACATATTCAATTTCTGCGGGGTCAGTTTTGTGGCCCATCCATTTTTTGGTAGGGGCAATTCATGAATTGCCCCTACGTAACAAAGCATACGGATGTGTCGTAACCCTTATCGGTAATATTTAATCCCTATTAAAACACCCAACTTAAATTGAAAAAGCCTTCCCATCCTTTGTTAGCATTATTCGTGGGTGCTAGAGTCAAGGGCTTAGCCGCAGTCAACGAACCCTGCAAACCAGCCTTAAGACCTAAATTAACACCCAAAGCAAAAGAAGCACCGCTGGGCGAAGAGCTTTGTCCTGCGGTTGCCTGATGCACCCACACTTGGCCAATATCGTAAGCCACAAAAGGTTGGAGCAATTGAAAATGCCAAAATGTGGGTAAATCATAGCGCAGAGCAGCAGAACCCATGAGGCCTTGGTCACCGGTGATATCCGAGGGCTGATAAGCCAAACCAAATAAACTACCGCCATACCCTATTTGCTCAGATACCGGCAAGGACTGCGCACTCATTTGCCCATTGCCCGCTAAAACCACACTGGTTTTTTGAGTGAGGTAATGCACATGGGAAGCCAGCGCCGTGAATTTTGAAAAATTCTGCACCGCTCCCGTACGTGAGGGATAGGTGGCTGTGACCCCATTCAAAGGAATTCCTTGAGTCGCCATCAACTGTATATTATTTCCGCCGCCTAAGGCCAAACCCTGATAATTGACCCCAGCTTGCACTCCTGTAATTCGATCATGAAAAGCCGGACCTGTGCTGTAATTACTTTGGTTATCGGTATGGTAGGCATTGGCCAGCAACCAAATGTTTTGCGCAAGGGAGCGCAGCACGGGCTGTGATACCCCTATTTGATATTGTTGCAATTCGCCTTTTAATCCTAAAGGAGCAAAACTTCCGCCGGGATACGTGGTGGTGTCGGTCAAAGCCGCATTCCATTGTGTTCCTCTCTGACCTAATTGCAGCGTATAGTTCGCATTAAAATAGGCCATCTCATGAGAGTTGGGGGCAATGGTGGCAAAAGCTAATTGCAAATCATCCGCAGCAACAAGATCATTGACTTGCCCTTGCACTAAAACTTGATTGGGCCCGATGTATTGAGTGCTGCGATTGTTAATGTTGACTAAGCCTTGAAACCACTGACGTTCCACAGAAACCACCAAAATAGAAGCGCCGGATTGAGAAGGGTCCGCTCTCAAGGTGCCTTTAAGCTGTAGGCCCGGGATATCATTAGCTAATAATAGATAACGCTCTGCTCGCTTAAAGTTAAAAGGCTTCATGGCGCTGATCTGATCTAAATAGCGTTGTAGCTGAGTGCGCGCACCTGCAGCGGAACTGCCTGTTAACTCAATTTGACTAATGTGACCATCGATCACTTGAAAATGAATTTCGCCTATTTTAGGATCAATAGTTTGAGGCGGTAGCACCACTTGGTTTAATACCCAACCCGCCTCGCGGTAAGTATTTTCCAACTCCCTCGCCAACATTTGCAGGCTCTGCAGATCGACAGACTTCCCCTTATAATTCGCTATCAGCTTGAGGGCGGCGGGCGGAGGCGCTATTGAACTACCGATGAGTTGCACACTCTGCAGAATAAAAGCCCCTGGAGTAGAAGCAGAGACTGGAACTTGCTTTGTTTGAAGAAGGCTAGGCTCTGGCAATTTTTTTGTGAGCTTCTTCGTAGGCAAAGTATTGGTGGGTTGTTGAAGCTCTCGGACTACGGCAGAAGGGGTAGCAGAGGAGGGAACGGGAGCCGGAGCCGCATGGGCACTGAAACTCAAGATGAATAAAACAAAAAATAGGAAAACTCCGGTCCTTCTCACTAGCCCCCCCCGATTAAATACAACAACTCCCTAGAAAGTAAAGAGTATAACAGCTCATCGAAAAATAACACCCTAAAAATAGCCTGTAATTCTACTGCAATCCTACTAGGCTGGCCTTCTAGAGCCGCTTTTGCTATCCTGGCCAACCCTTCGATAATGAGATAAAAATATGCACCCCATGCTTCAAATTGGAATAAGTGCCGCGCGCGCAGGCGCGAAGTTATTGCTGCGCTCGATGGAGCACCTGGAGGCCGTTGAGCTCAAAATGGAAAATCGCGCTCTTTTTACGGCTGAGTTGCAGAAAATAGCCACTGAAGAAATAGGGACCATTATTCACAAAGCCCATCCCTCACAACCAGTGATTGCACAAGACGATCCTGGCCTAGGCCTAAGTGGCGAAGCCTGCTGGCTCGTCGATGCGCTTAACGGCGTCGATAACTTCAGGCACAGCTATCCACACTGCGCCCTTTCACTGGCCGTTAAGCTGCAAAATAAAATTATCATTGGCCTTGTCTATGATTTTATACGTGATGAGCTCTTTGTTGCCAGTCGTGGCGAGGGAGCCCGCTTGAATGATCGACGCCTGCGTGTGAGTCAAATACATACATTAAACGATGCGCTCTTAGGGAGCGATGCTCAGACTAAAGTCCCCCATAACAGCACCGTTCGCTACAGTGGTTGCCTCGCTTTGGATTTAGCCTATGTCGCCGCAGCACGTCTAGAAGGAACTTACCAAACAAAGCACTCAGAGGTTGAAAGCGCAGCTGGATTGTTATTGGTGACAGAAGCTGGCGGAATGACATCCTTCTCCAGCGATGGCTCTTTATTGGCCGCCAATCCAAAGATTTTTAAAGCGCTGTTGGCAAAAAATCCCTAAAATCCCCGTTGCACCTACATTTTAAGGCAATTGATCTTCTAATTTTTTTGTTCCGGGCATTAAACTCGCCCGATTAAGACCCAAAGCCACCGCTAAAGAACCCGCCACATAAATCGAGGAATAGGTGCCCACCACAATGCCGATGATTAAGGCTAATGCAAAATTATGAATCATCGCACCCCCTAAAAAAAACAAAGCCAATACCACCAACAGCGTTAAACCTGAGGTCATAATCGTTCTAGACAAGGTTTAATTGAT
>JAKFXE010000111.1 GCA_021731545.1 Coxiellaceae bacterium | reverse complement strand
CGCTTCTTTTTGAAAGTGGCTAAAGTCAAAGTTGCTAAGATCTATCTTTTCGTTTGTCATGCTCAGTTCTCCTGTTGTTGGCAATAACGCCATTATAGAAAACTGACACAGTTATTTAAACACTACCAATGGCAGCATTCGCTCTTTCTGATTTATCTCTATCGTGTTTTTGAATCACGTCACAATATCGTTGATCTGAAATTCATGATTTAGGGCATAATGGAAAAAAATCTCATGATGAAAGGCCAATCCCACATTGTGCAGTTATAGAATATTATGCCACTCTATAGCAGAGCAATCTTTCCTGATCTTACTCTCTTTTGGATAGAATCTAATTTTGTCCGATATATCGATATACCATGTCCCCTGCATAAATTAATGATTTCCCTCTCATGCCCCTCAGATATCCCATAACCCAGAAAAATTCTCTCTATATTCCGCAAGTTTAAATCCTTATAAAAATAATCCTCGGAATTTTTAATATAAAGCAAATATCTTATCTCATTTTCATAATCCCACTTTTTTTCCTTATATATAAATTGCTTTTCTACAAACTTTCTCCTGAAATCGCTAATTAAAGTTTCACCGGTCCTGCAAAGCTCTATATTTTCAATGTACATTTGAAGAAAATCTTCTACACTAAGGTACAGAGGATTTCCATCAACATACTTGACATAGTGTGGCTTAGGGGACAAATGGTTTTTAAATCGGAAACAAACCCCTCTTCCCTCGTCCGCATACCCATTCCACATCCTGAGGTCTTCCCCTGTTTTTAGACAACAAAAAATGCGCACCCGCTGCATATCTCTTGACACTCTATCCATCCAATCGCTCAAGTATATAGGTATATAACACAAAAAATAATCTACCATAGCCGATTTTATTTTATCTATTCCGATTGGAATAAGATGCCTATTACAAATAACTTCATCAATTTCAGGAAAGGCATTGGTGACATCCTCAAACTTTAAATCATTTAACTTTGGATCGAAATTTGATAATTTATTAGTGCTTTGAATTGTTTTTTTATGATCTAACACCTTCAAAATGAATAAATTTACTAACTCATCTATTCTATTAAGATCGAACTTTAGCTTAGGGTTTAAATCATTTTCATCAGAAGGAACATTACGCTTTTTTTCTGGCTTTTTAATTTTTTTTGGCCCGCTGAAACGTAACTTTTTACTAGACAAAATTTCTATCGCTGCGCCTGAATCCGTAAAATGATAAATTCCATCTATCTTTAAGTCATCGCTCATCGCTCTTAATCCCAAAAAGAAACCACCTGAGCAGCATTCCACCCAATTTTTTTATAAAATTTTCAGACATCTCAATTATTTTTAGGACTCTATTATCTATTAAAAATATGCCGCACAAAAACTTCTTCAGCCTGTAAAAAAACAGGCCAACACAAGCCATCTAACACCTTTTCCATTTAAGGCGAACCTTGGTGAGGCTTGGCAGTCATATCCAAGCCCACGACACGCATAAATGTTAAAGTTGTTTTTAGAGTGGGGTTTCCTTTTTCGCTGAAGGATCGATAAAGCTGCTCTCTAGATAGGCCCGTTTCTCGAGCTATTTCCGTCATTCCTTTAGCGCGCGCCACAACACCGAAGGCTTTTGCGATATATGCAGCATCGCCCGTCTCAAAGGCATCCGCCATAAAAACAGCTATGACTTCAGGGCTGCTTAATGCCGCGGCTGGATCATATTCGTGAAGTGATTCTAGCATTTTAGTTTTTCCATTTTTTCGCGAGTTCTTTTGCATGTTCAATATCCCTATTTTGAGAACGCTTAGTTCCCGCGGACAGTAAAATCACCCCAGCTCTATTCCGATGAAAATAAATCCGATAACCAGGCCCATAGTGGATTCTTAATTCACTCACGCCTCCCCCAAGGGAAGAAATATCGCCTAGAAGCCCGTTCGCAAGACGAAAAAGAGGGGCTGCAATCAGTGCCTTTACTATCCCATCCTTTAAGCATCGCTCCCGCTTTTGATGGTTTTCAGTCCGCTTGATTTCTATCATGCAACATCAAACCCCACAGACTGTAGTTTATAAGTTACAAATTAGCAAACCTAAATTGGATAAAGACGCTCTACAATTTTATGCCTTTTAAAGGGGGCGCTTTATGAGTATCGAAGTGATTCGGCGCTCCCAATATTACGATCCTGTAATCAAAGGTAAATACCGTATTTTGGATTTGATGTGGCACAATGAATAATTTGACACCCTACAGACCTTTCCTATCCTATTTGCAGTACAATTGGCAACCCAACACTCCTAAAATATGGAATTTTTTACCTATCAGGGCATTATTACGTGTAAATCTTACTTGACAGGGATTATTTACACGATTATGATGGCCGCATGAACATAAAAGAAAGACTGCTGTCTATCGACTTACCCCCTGCTAAATCAGCCTTCTTATGGGGGCCTCGCAAGGTTGGAAAAAGCACCTGGATCCGTAAAAATATGGAAACAGCCGTCGTCATTGATTTTTTAAAAACAGATGTATTTGCAGATTATGTTTCTCGCCCCTCCCTACTACGCGAACGTTACAGTGAAAGCAACGCTTTGATTGTGATTGATGAAGTACAAAAGGTTCCCGATATTTTGGATGAAGTCCAATGGTTAATCGACAATAAAAATATTTCATTCTTACTAACAGGATCCAGTGCAAGAAAATTAAGAAAAACCCATGCAAACCTGTTGGGTGGACGTGCATGGCGGTACACGATGCCACCCTTATGTTTCCCAGAAATTCAAGATTTGGATATCGAAGAAATCATGGTCAGTGGATTATTGCCGCCCCACCTACTTTCAGTTGATCCGATACAAGATCTTAGAGCCTACGTTTCCGATTATTTAAAAGAAGAAATTGCCTCAGAAGCAGCCATTCAAAATATTCCAAGTTTTTCCGAATTCCTACATGTGGCCTCGGTGAGCTCAGGAGAAATATTGAATTACACCAATGTAGCAAGAGAATCGGGAGTAAGTGCCAAAGTAGTTAGAAATTATTTTCAAATATTGGAAGATACCTTGCTTGGATATCGCCTACAACCATGGAAAAAAACACCGGATCGCCGCCTGGTTGAAAGTGAAAAATTTTATTTATTCGACATAGGACTTTCAAATTATCTCGCACGACAAAAACCTAAAATAGGCTCACGAGAATTTGGGAAATCATTTGAACATTTTATAATGATGGAATTAAAGGCCTATCAAGCCTATAGAAATCCGGAATTACCCCTGTATTACTGGCGAACCAGCGCTGGACTTGAGGTGGACTTCATTTTGGGTGATATGGAATGTGCCATTGAAATTAAAACATCCAAACGAATTGACTCCAGCGCCGCAAAGGCTCTTCAAAGTCTGCAGAGAAGCCATACCCTAAAACGCTCTATCCTCGTTTCCTTCGAATCCGAGCCTAAAAAGTTTTATGGCAATATCGAATGCCTTCCTTGGAAAATGTTTTTAGAAATGCTATGGGCAGGCCAAATCATTTAGAATAAATCACAGGGGACGTTGGTAACTTGTAAACTCAGGGGACATTGGTAACTTGTAAACTTACTCGAGAGCGTTCATTTAACTGTGTCAGCCTATTAAATTACCTCAACCCTAGGCTTAACCGCCCATCAAAATATATATGAAGTTGAGATACTATCAACGCCCAATTGTGCATGGGTTGATTCCATTTT
>JAKFXE010000097.1 GCA_021731545.1 Coxiellaceae bacterium | reverse complement strand
TTTCCAAAGGGCAATTCATGAATTGCCCCTACAGCACAAGGCACAAGGATGTGCCGCAGCCATCCTTCCGGGCGCGCCAAAATAAAATGCATCATGGGTGCGGAATAATCGCTACAATGGTGATTGCTTTGCTACCGGGCCCATAGTGCCAAAATATTCGATAAGCCGCTGGCGTTTTATTTTCAGCATAGGCTTCAAATATCTCTTCACCTCGCCCACCTTTGAGCGCAGTATATTTATGCGTATTAAGCGCTGGATGTCGTGGGTTTTTTTCTAAATTACCCAAGGCTTTTCTAACAGCCCTTAATTGTTTTGAAAGATCGGTTTTTTGCTCAAGTTTATTAAAATCATTCTCTGCCTTTTCGGTAAATAACAGCTTGAACATAGCCTCTCACTCAATTTCATCGTCTGCAAAACGTGAAAAGCTTCCTTTATCTCTTAGCTTTCCCTTCGCTGAATCTTGCAAACCTTCCCTCACATCCCTCAAAGCTTTTTCATTCTCGAATAACCATTTTTCTCGCGCAGGTATTTCAACATAGGGCTCTAGAATAATGCGATGCTGCTTATCGCGCGTTATAGAAAAGCCACTCACACCCTCTGCCAATACACCCAAGGTAATTCGACCCTTGGAGTCTGGTCTCAGCACTTTTAATTCACGCCTCGCCATTTCAATCCTCCTGTCATTAGCTGCTAATGCTAACATTATAGGTGGGATAGTGTCAAAGTGGGAAATTTGTTTTGTGGGGTTCTTCATTAAGAGCACCTCTCTCAAATTTTTTACCTGCCTTTACCTTATCGACACACTGGCTCAAAAACAATACCGTAGCTTGAGGCTAAGAAAAGCCACTGGCGATGCCTATTACTCATCATAAATGATCTTTTTCCATAAAATGGTTGTATAATCAAATGATTGACTATTTTAAGCTGACACTTTAATATGGTCATATGTATATTTATCGCGACATGACCCTACAGCTAGAGCAAAGCTCCTCACCGATACAGATTTTGCTCGGCCCAAGACAGTGTGGGAAAAGTACCCTCTTTGCCTCACTGAGCTCTAAAGAAAACAAATTTCAAGAAATCACCTTTGATGACTTACAAATGCGCCAATTGGCCAATAAAGACCCCGCCCTCTTTTTACAACAATTTGAGACTCCACTTCTCTTAGATGAGGTTCAATATGTGCCCAATCTTTTCCCGGAGCTTAAACGAAAAATTGATGCCTTAAAACGAGCCTCCGTTTTTCAATCCCAAGACCATTCAGTCACTGAAGTCTTATTTCGACTTACGGGCTCTAATCAAATCTTAATGGATAAAAATGTCAAAGAAAGCTTGGCTGGAAGGGCCTCTTACTACTATTTAAATACTCTAAGCGTGCATGAAATTTTAAATGCTCTGCCTGAAACAAAAATTAATGATATCCTTTTAGAGGAGGCTGGCCTGAGCTCCATACACATCACACTATTTCCCCCATCGCTTATTTAAATGACTATATTCGAACTTATGTTGAAAAAGATATTCTGCTGAGCGCTGGCATTCAAAAAATAACTGAATTCCATGCTGTCTTGAGCCTGCTGGCTGCTAGAACGGGACAGCTGATCGATTTTTCCAATATTGCAAAAGACAGTGGCATCAGCTCAACCACGCTTAAAGAATGGGCGGGGCTCTTAGAGCGTGCTGATTTAATTTATTTATTAAAACCCTACTCCAGCAATCTCAATAAAAGGCTAACCAAAAGACCTAAGTTGTATTTTTTAGACACGGGGCTAGCCAGCCGTTTACAGGGCTGGCAAGATCCCACTCCCCTCTTTAACAGCCCACACATTGGCCCTCTGTTTGAAACATTAGTTTTAGCTGAAATCATGAAATTTATTCGCAATTATAGAAAAGATTGGCAACTCTTTTTTTGGCGAACCAAAGAAGGCGAAGAAGTAGACTTTGTGCTAAAAACCTCTAATGATACAATCCATGCTTTCGAAGCTAAGCTTTCCGTACAAAACACCCCCAAAGCTGTCCACTACCCTTCCGCTTTCTATAAACACTTTTCACCCAAGACACCTTTAGTGATTGTCAGTTTTGGAGGAAGGCAGCTAAAACTATCAGAGGATTGCTTAGTATTGCCCATTGCAGAGCTGCATGATTATCTAAAAAGAATATCCTAAAGGTTTTTTGCAGAAGACTGCGCCAGAGCCTATGACACACTTTGGCGGAGAGAGAGGGATTCGAACCCTCGATGAAGCTTATGACCCCATACTCCCTTAGCAGGGGAGCGCCTTCGACCACTCGGCCATCTCTCCGAAGCGGGGCATGATAGCACTGAAGTTATAAAAATTGAATCATAACCCTACTAAGGAGTTACGCCTTGGACTCTTTCTGTATAGAAGGAGTTTGGGGATTTTGGGGGTCTGGAGTGCCAGCAACGACAATAGGCGGAGGATTAGCCGGCAATTGAGGCCTAAGCTTTTGAAGTGTTAATGCTCCGCCTAAATCAGGAGCGCGAGTAATTTTTGCTGAAGCTGTCTTAAAGCACGTATTAATCACGCTGGAAGTTAGGGCTATTAAAATTCCCGCCCCCAAAGCAGCAACCGAGGGCCAAAGCAGGGCACCCAAAGCAACCACCCCCAGCAAAACACCCATGGGTGAGGCCAGGGCAAAGCCTAAAGCAACCCCGCCCAACCCTATGAGCAAAGAAGCCAATACCCATGAAAAAATAGTCGCTGAATTTTGCGCTGCCCAATTATTAAGTTTTTTTCGAAACTGTTTTCCCCAGGCATTTTCAGCTTGATGCGCTTGCTTAATTTGATTATAGTCACTCAAATCAAAGTCTTCCGGCACTGACAAATCTTGCTTAGCTTTTGACATGCTGGGGCGCACAAAATCAAGGGCTTTAATACACTTAACAAATTGACTGCTTTGAGAAAAACCTTGATGAAGACCACGTCGACCACGAATTTCAGCCTCGCGACACAAATGGAGCACAACACACACCACTGCAGTATAAGCCCCGCTTTTATCAAGATCCTCTTTATTAGCCGCCTGAGTGTATTTCTTTAAACTGTTGATTAGCGCTAATATTTGATGAGCTGCAGCAATATTACGTTCTGCTTTGTCACGAGGATTTAAAGCATAAAATTTCCCAGAAGCATTCTTCTTAGAAAGATATTCACTCAGTTTCAATTCAAGCGCTTGGACAAACAAAGCCTCTTTAAAACTTTTTAATGTATCCGAAAGCACCTCTAAAGCCGTATACTCTTTAAGAAGTGTATTCAATTGAGCCAAATGATTAACACTTTTGAGGGTTACGCTGCTTACTAAAAAATCGTACAGCTTTATTAGTGCCTGGTATTGATCTGAGGAGCCCTCAGGAAAATGTTGCTTTGCCTCAGAAAACACTGCTTTTGCTGCAGCTACTAGCTGAGAATCATAAGTCTGAACCTCGGAACCTGAGAAAAATGCTTCAAGCTTTTCCTTGTTTTTTTGATAGCATTCTACAGCCGAAGAAAAATAACCCTGTGAAAATAGGACATTATATAGACCCCCTTTGGACTCCTCATTAGAGTGTTTTCCTAAATCCGAATCTAAATTAAAGATATTGCCACAAGTAGCTTCCCGCGAATCATGCCCATGAATAAAGTTTATTTTATATCCTCTATGATTATTATTTCGCCTAAGATTACCATAATCTCTATTCCAAGTTAAAAATTC
>JAKFXE010000107.1 GCA_021731545.1 Coxiellaceae bacterium | reverse complement strand
TTCTTTTTGAAAGTGGCTAAAGTCAAAGTTGCTAAGATCTATCTTTTCGTTTGTCATGCTCAGTTCTCCTGTTGTTGGCAATAACGCCATTATAGAAAACTGACACAGTTATTTAAACACTACCAATTGCAAGCTTGTTGTTGAGTATTTTGGTCAATAAGTTGATAAGTTACCTACGTCCTCTGTGGGCGCTCCCGAAACATACCCCTATTTTGAGTGGATTATAAAAATTCTTAATAATTGTTATCGGACTTTACTTATTTTGGCTCCAAAAGCAACTAGCAAAAAATTAAATATCTGTATCCGCCTGTTTTTCAACTGATTGAAAAAGCTTTTGTGCCACCAGGGAATTTAAGCTTACTCCAGCGCGTGATGCTTCAATAGCAAGTGCTCGGTGTATTCTTCTATCAAGTCGCACATTAAATTGACCGCTATATTCTTTTCGTGTGGGCGCAACAGGAGTGGGTTCATTATGCTTACGATAGCTTTCCTTCATTGCTTCCCAGGCCGTTTTTAGTTCCGCAAGCGCTTCTTCCGCTGTGCTACCACAGGCAGAAACATTAGGAAGCTCCACAAAGTGTGCTATAAAATCCCCATCGCTATCTTCTACTAAATGAATGCTAAAACCATCGAACTCATCACGCATTTTTAGTTTCCTCCGCTAGTTGTAGTAAAAATTGTTTTACCTGGTAGCCCTTTGCCTTTCCTGATCGATTTTGCACCGAAATTCGGTGACTTCTTGGGGAGTACCAAATTTGGTGGCTCCCGGACTGGTGATCTATTGTCCAGCCGCATCTTTCCATTAATGTCTGAAATTCAGCAAATGAAAGGCCATCCGGGTTATTTTTTGCTTTTAATAACAGCTTTTCACTTTTGCTCATAGTGTAACTATATGCAGTTACATATTTTTGTCAAGCAGGTTCTCTCACAAAACGCAAACAGGAAACTTCCCCTTGGGCTTCCTCACGACAAACTTGCGACATAACTTGCGACAAACTTGCGACATCGCTATGATGAGTAAAGCTTTGAGCAGGAGAAATCGATGTTTAAGCCCCAATTCATGATTACGAATAAAACAGCTAATGCCCTAACAGCCATTGAACGTGCCCGGGGATTTTTAGAGGCTGCCAATTTATCCAGTGATTGGATAGAGAAAATGCAGAGTAGGGCCTTAGTTCAGGAGGCGTACTATACAACTCACATTGAAGGAACTCAGCTAACATTGAAACAATCGGAGCAAATATGGGAAGGGCATCATTTAAAAGGGATTAATCCTGATGATGCTAAGGAGCTGCTCAATTATCGAAATGCTTTTGATTTGGTCTCTAGTTATATTGAAGATGGCGCCCCCATTACAGAGGGCTTAATACGTGAAATTCATAAATTCTTAGTTAGAGAAGTGCGAGGAAATTCAGCAGCTCCTGGTGAGTATCGGAAAATTCAAAACTATGTGGTTAATTCGAAAACTAAAGAAGTTATTTATACTCCTCCACCTGTTTATGAGCTTCCTCAATTAATGCAGACCTTGGTTGATTGGATCAATCAGGAGAACACGATTCATCCAGTATTGGTGTCAGGTATTGCTCAATTTCAATTAGTTCATATTCACCCATTTTTAGATGGAAACGGCAGAACAGCACGTTTGTTATCGACACTTTGTCTTTATCGTAGTGGTTATGACTTCAAAAAACTATTTACCATCAGTGAATACTACGATCGAAACCGAGAAAAATATTACCACGCCCTTCAAGCTGTACGCCAAAATAATATGGATATGACAGCTTGGGTAGAATATTTTACAGAGGGACTTTCAGCTCAGCTGCATGAAATAAAAGAATTAGGTAAACAAACTATCAAGCAAGATGTACAGGTAAAACAGCATCGTCTAACTGAACGGCAATCTCTGGCTGTTGAATATCTGACTAAAAAGGGCAGTTTGACTATTCAACAGTTTGAAGGGCTGTGTCCTGGAGTTACTAGAAGAACCTTGCAAAGAGAGCTTCATGAGCTTATTAAAAAAGGGTTGGTGGAGTCAGAAGGAGCAACGAATAATTTGCTTTATAGGTTGAAAGAATAAGATTTATGCATGCAAGTTGACAAGTTACGTGCGTCCCCTTGGGCTTTTTCTGTAGGCCCCCAAATCGGCCCCCAAAAATCCCGTACTGACGGGGGAATCGAACCGGGGTCCTTATTAGGCGAAAGTATTTTTATAAGTTACCAGAAGACATTCTAATTGGTATCCTACGCTGTTTCCATTTTAATGAGAGTTGGTTAATGAATTATTCTAAGTTTACAGTTAGCAATTTTCGCTGCTTTGAGGCAGAAGAGGAGTTAATTTTAGCTCAACCTATTAAGGGCAAGCTGGGATCAGGAATCACTTATATTGTTGGTGCGAATAATTCAGGGAAAACTACTTTAATAGAAAGTATGTGGATAAAAAAAGACCATTATTTAAATGATTCTGAGAAACGAAAAATATCGCCCTTGTTTAAATTTTATAAGGATGATAAATCGATAAGAACTGTGAAGCTCTTGCGTGACAACGCATATGTCTTTATAGAAGAACCAGACAGAACAAACAATGATGATCTCTTTGAGGTTATTTCTTCTCGGCGCCATTGGGAGTCAGCCGCTTCGGGAAATACAAAAGCCCTAGATGTTGTAAAAGAATCTGCGGGAGCTGAAAACCCACGAAAGCAACAGGCAAGTGTTCAGATTGCCTTATACTTAAAAGATATTGAAAAGAATGCCGATAAATACAAGTCATTCACAGAGTTTGTTCAAAGAGTTATTCCGGAGTTTACAAGTTGGGCAGTCGGTTTTGAGAATCATCCCTATATAAAATATATATCTAGTGATGGTGTATCTCATAAGGCAGACTTTCTAGGTGATGGCGTAATTTCTGTAATAAGAATCTTGGCACATTTATACGAAAATAGAGGCAGTGGCTTAATTATTGATGAGCCTGAGTTGTCATTGCATCCACTGGCCCAAAAGCGCTTGATAAAAATTATTGCCGAGTGCGCAGAAAAAAGACAAATTATTATATCTTCACATAGCCCATATTTTATTAATTGGGAATACCTAAAAAATGGTGCCGTACTTAATCGTGTAGCAAAGAAAGACGACACAACCTCAGAAATATTTACTATCAAGGGTTGTGAAAAATACGAGAAATTAATTAAAGCAGCAAATTGGCAGCAACCATTTTTGATGGATGTTGTTTCAAAAGAGTTATTTTTCCAAGATAATGTTCTGTTTCTTGAGGGTCAGGAAGATGTTGGCCTTCTTGGCCCCTACTTTAAAAATGAAGAGATTAATTTATTTGGATATGGTGTGCGAGGCTGTGGTAATTTTGAATTTGCATTGGAATTAGCAAAAGATTTAGGCATTAAAAAGGCTGCTGTTTTAATTGATTCACCTGCTGACAAAGCTTTAGATAAAAGCGAGAATACTGTCAAGACAAAACTCGAGTATAATTACAAGGATTACAAAATTTTACAATGGAACAAGGCAGATATTAGAGATAAAAAAGCATTTTCTCTTAACGAGAAAAATGGATATTTTGATGCCGAAGGAAAATTAAAACCAATTGATCAGCAAGACGATTTTAATGAAAAAATTCAAGCAGTAGTTAATTATTTTTCTGAAAAAAATGATAATTGATTTGGATTATTACGTGAGAATTATTTCTTGTAATTCTGGCTGGTAATAGGTAGTGTTTAAATAACTGTGTCAGTTTTCTATAATGGCGTTATTGCCAACAACAGGAGAACTGAGC
>JAKFXE010000031.1 GCA_021731545.1 Coxiellaceae bacterium | reverse complement strand
GCTTTCCTCTAAGATCTTGAATATCTGACTTTCTGTAAATCTTGATTTTTTCATAAGTTTAATTTCCTCAAAAAACATTATAAGAAAATTCTACTTATGAACACCCTTAATTTTAGGGGGGATTACCTAACCAAGCGAATGGGATCGCAAACCGTGGTTATTCCTTGTTTACAAAAGGAGAGTGTTATGGCTTAATCTGAGCTCATATCTCATTAGTGAGCTTGTCCAATAACCCGTGACACATTCGGCCTAGCACTTATGATAAAAAATTTTGAAAAACACGGGTTTATCCATATAAAAAATCTTCTATCAAAGGATGAAATCACCTATTACAAAAAATTACTTCAATCGATTTCCAGCCTAAATGATCAAAGCTTTAGCTCATTGAATAAGCCCTCACTTCAGTCGGCATATTCTAAGTCTAATGGGGTGGTACAACATGAGGAATTTTGGCCCCTAATTTATCATAATAAATTAATCTCTATTTTAAATGAGCTTCTACCAGAACCCCCTTGCTTTCTTCAACACTCAGATTTACATGTTCACCATGGCGCCGTGGGTTGGCATAGAGACAATATCAACAGATCATTTAAAAAAGGGCCTGACTGGGATGAGGAAGAGCAGCCCTATTCTGTTTTGAGAGTAGCACTATATTTACAATCATTTAATGAAAGTAAATTTAAAATGGGAGTGATACCTGGCAGTAATCGGAAAGAATCGTCAATGAACAGCCTAGAGCTTAAACTTTGGTCAGCTTATAGGCGAATAACCAACAAGCTCCCGCCATTTTATATCACTCTTAACCCTACGTGGATAGAAATAGAAGCCGGTGACTGCTTGGTGTTTGACCAGAGATTACTACATACTGGGACTCTGCCTAAGGGTCCAAAATACTCAATTTATCTAGGCTATGGGGTGAACAATCAACACGCCCAACGCCATATTAACTACTATTACAACAGGAATGATTTGGACTACTCTCCAATGCCTGCAAAGCTTATTGATATTTTACTTAAAAAATCGTTGCTAGTTACAGAGCTTATTAAGAACACCACCAAGCCTTCACTCATATAGGTCCACACTGAATTATAAGATTATTTATGTTAACTAATATTGCACTAGCCTGCGTTTCCGCAGGCCTCCTAGGTATGATTGCTTTTATGGCTTATAAGAAACGACAATCTTTAAGTCTGGTTGAAGTGTATGCCATTATGGTTGGTTTTTATTTTGGGGTTTGGGGCATGTTGGACTCCCTGCTTCAGGACCTAACGCTCTACAACCCATCGATTATTATTTTAGTGTATGTCACCGTTGCTATTAGCCTGTTTTTCACGTGGTATATCTTACGTGTTTTTTTGCCTAATAGAGGCATGGCCCCCTTCCTTGAATGCCTTGAGCTTTCTTTTATTGCGAATATTGCCGCAAAAGTAAAACAAAGGTACGTTGCCCTGTTTGTGTTTATTTTACTGCTGTTCAAGTTATACAGCATTCAAAAATATAATATTGTTAATAATTATGACTGGGACTCTTTGAGAGAATATCATGTGATTTTACCAACCTGGTTTATCCTGTTTGATGGTATGCTACGAAGCTTATTGTTTATAGCTCTTTTCCCTACTGCTGTGGGTATTTTTAG
Organism: Coxiellaceae bacterium; assembly: GCA_021731545.1. GTDB lineage: Bacteria > Pseudomonadota > Gammaproteobacteria > Coxiellales > Coxiellaceae > CAIQCE01. The sequence continues at coordinate 2,363 of JAKFXE010000031.1, read as the reverse complement.
GGCTAAGGGCACTATTCGCGTGTTATGGATAATAATGGCTGTGATAATATTTTCAATAGAGGCTATGTATGGGCGTAGCAGTGTCTTTAATTTTATTATTATTTTTCTTTTATATTGGTTTGTTGAAAAAGCACACAACCGATTATCCTTTGGCCTTGTAGCAGCAACTTTAATCTCGTGTTTGTTTTTAATAATGTATAGCAATTTCTATCAGGCATGTCGATCTATTTTTATTTTCAAATATGGATATAGCTATGGCGAATCTTATTGGGATAAAAAATTACTTCCCGCGCTTGGGTTGGAAGAGCAGAGCACTGACTTAGAGAAAGAAGATGAGCTGTTAAATCTTGACCATAAAATTAAAATAGCTGGTAATTCAGCTACAATTTCAACAGAAAAACGAGCGGTAACGAAACGGGTGCAAAGAAAAGAATTGACTCGAAGGCAAAAATTTATGCACAAACAAATGGAAAATCTTTTAAGCCCACAAAAAAGCATTGATAACTTTTTAGAGAGGCCTGCCGTATGGAGATTTCATTATTGTTTTGTTGAATGGCAAATGAACGGTGGATACCAATACGTTCCTTATGGCGCCCTATTAAAAGATGCGGCTATTTTCATGATCCCACGTATGTTTTGGCATGACAAACCCTATTATTTGTTGCAGCCTAACGCGTATAAACTTTACCACTTGAATTATAAAATTATTAGTGACGCTCCCTCTATATTCAGCTTCGTTCAAATCGACTTTGGGTTTCTGACGATCTTTATTACCCCTATTTTCCTACTATTGGGTTTTCTGCCGACGGCATATACCCTCTTGTTTACTGCCAAAAACCCCGTACTGTTTATTATTATAGCGGGTGAATTTGGTTATTATTGTGTCGACATTATTCGCGACTACTATGGCTTATTTATGTACTATCGAGAGTTGATGTTCTTGCTTCTTATTTACATTGGGCTTTCCTCGATTAAGCTGCTAGCATTAAGTATGTATAAGGTGAGCCGCTTTAAGAACTCATAAGGAGCCAGCGTCCTTGCAGACTCAAAAATCTTTTACCCTACTAAAAAACATTTTGTCCTATGGAAGGGTAGGGATTTTAGGGCGAATTTTTCGAGCAATTCAGGAATTTTCAATCAGGTTTTTCCTTACCCCGGAAATTATTGGGGCATGGAGCTTTATTCAAATTCTAATTAATTTTTCTACCATTACTGAACTAGGTATCTTTCAAGCTGCTAGAAGAGAGCTACCCATTTTATATGCTAAGAATAAATATCAAGAAGCCTCCGAGCTTCGCAGTATTACTTTTGGCTTAAATTTTATTATTAAAATAATAATGGCTCTTTGCATTATTGCTTTTTGCATAGCAAAGCATGGAGTCCACAGCCCTAATTTCAAATTTTATATTTCTGCAGCTATATTAATAGTTTTAGCTGCTTTAGGTGAAAACTACTCATGTTTTTTTGAAACAGCACAAAAATACAAGAAATTATCAGAGGCACTTTGCTATTACTGGCCAAGCTATTCCATTTTAATGGCAGCCTCAGCCTATTTTGAAGGTATATATGGATTGATAGGTGCCAATATAGTTTTACTGCTATTTCAAGGATGGTTGATGCGCTCGGCGATGGTAGAAAAAATTCAGGCCAAATATCTGTATTGGAACTGGGCCCAATCTAAAAAATTACTGAGCATTTCTAGCTTATTTTTTATTGCCGACCTGCCAGTTAACCTTATGTATGTATTAGACTCACTGGTTGTTGTCAAGTATTTTTCTGCAGCAGCCCTGGCTATTTACGCCACAGCTAAAATGATCGCGCTACAAGCAGGTCTTCTCCCTATGTGGATTAATAATGTACTTGAAATTCGCTTTACCTCTCTCAGCTTCCAAGAAAAGATACCAATAAGTGAAAAAGAAAAAAGAAGTAAGGAATTGTTTCACTACGTTTCTATTTACCTGCTTATTTTCATGCCATTGGTAATGATATGCATTGAAACTTTCTCATGGTATTTTTTAGGGAATTTTCTCCCTCAATATGTCTTTGTTCTTCCCTATTTACCGTTCTTGATAATTTCGTTATACTTATCACCAAAAATGACCCCTTTGCGCATTTTTTTAATTATTGATAAAAAATTTAAACATTTGTCTTATATAAACTACGCCTCGCTAACGGTGATGCTTCTTGGATTTTTATATTTGGTTTCGTATGGCAAACTAAGCCTAATGAATATTAGCCTGGCTTACTCATCGGGATTTATATTTAATTTTATTGTTACTATTTTAGCTCAGGAAAGAAAATTTTTAAAATTAAAATATTCTATTTTCATCATAGGCTCCCTTATTATCTTTTTTACCAACATT
>JAKFXE010000051.1 GCA_021731545.1 Coxiellaceae bacterium | reverse complement strand
TGGCTGAACCACATCTTTATCTGCACCGGGAATTAACTGATCCATCATTTCCACGACATGAATCTTTACGCCCAGCGCGTGATAAACCGTCGCCATTTCTAGGCCGATGATGCCCCCGCCGATCACCAGCATATCCCCTTTCACAGGCTCTAATTGCAAGGCGCCGGTTGAATCCACAATACGAGGATCTTCGGGAATAAAGGGCAATTTCACGGGAGAGGAGCCCACCGCAATAATAGCCTGCTCAAACTGAATCACGGTTTTTTCTTTGCCTGTCACTTCCAATTGTTTGTCGCTGATAAAGTGTGCGGTGCCGATAACAATTTCCACTTTACGCTGCTTAGCCAAAGCTTTTAAACCCCCCGTTAAACGCGTAACAATGCCATCTTTCCAAGCCTTTATTTTGGAAATATCCACTTCAGGCTTTGAAAACTTAATGCCGAAATTTTCCATATCGTGTGCATCGTCGATGATTTTAGCGGCATGCAACAAGGCCTTAGAGGGAATGCAACCCACATTCAAGCAAACGCCCCCAATGTTGTCGTAGCGCTCAATCAAAATAACTTTCTTGCCCAAATCTGCTGCACGAAAGGCTGCTGCATAACCTCCGGGACCACTACCAATTACAACGACTTCGGTTTTTAATTCTGCGTTTTTAGACATGTTCTTTCCTCTTTAATATTAAAAACGGAGAGCCACTAGGGGCGCCCCTGCATGAAAAATTTATTTAAATTTATCTTTATTTGACAAACACTCACTCAAATACACAATAAAACGCGCAGCATCTGCGCCATCCACGACACGGTGATCATAGGACAAACTCAAGGGCAACATCAAGCGCGGCGCAAAATTTCCATCTTTTTGATAGATTGGTTTTAGCTGTGATTTAGAAACACCTAATATTGCCACATCGGGTGCATTAATAATCGGTGTAAATGCCGTGCCTCCAATGCCTCCTAAGCTCGTAATGGTAAAACAACTCCCCTGCATTTCGGCAATCGACAAGCCTTTCTCGCGTGCCTTTGTACTCACTGCACCCAGCTCTTGAGCCAATTGCTCAATGGTTTTTTGATCCACATCGCGAATTACCGGCACCATTAAACCATTGGGGGTTTCAACGGCCACGCCCAAATGAACGTATTTTTTCAACACCAATTGATCGCCATCCAAGGAAGCATTAAAGAGCGGATATTGTTTTAAGGCAGCAGCCACCGCTTTCATAATAAACACCAGCGGTGTTAACTTCACCCCTTTCGCCGACATCACCTCTTTTTGTGCTTGACGATAAGCCTCCATTTCGGTGATATCCGCTTCGTCAAATTGGGTGACATGCGGAATGCTCACCCAGTTGCGATGCAAATTAGCACCCGATAATTTTTTAATTTTCGATAGAGCCTGAACTTCAACGGGACCGAATTTACTGAAATCAATTTCCGGCGCAGGTAATAGCGTTAATCCACCCGATCCACGCAGGCGATTTTTCACATAGTCTTTAACATCATCGCGCGTGATGCGTCCCTTGGCTCCTGTTCCACGAATCTGCTTTAAATCCAGTTCAAACTCTCGCGCTAAACGCCGCACGCCAGGGCTGGCATACAAATCTTGAGTTACAGCGGTATCCGCGGAGTGTTGCAGGGGTTGTGCTACAGCCGCTGCAGCAACCGGCGCAGCTTGAGCAGCGGTCTGTGGTTTTTCAGATGCTGCAGAAGCAGTTCCTTTTATCTCCACAATAGCGCTGCCCTCAGACACTTTATCGCCCACCTTCACCAAAATCTTCTGAATCACTCCCGCTTGGGGCGATGGAATTTCCATCGTCGCCTTATCCCCTTCCAGTGTAATCAAAGGATCTTCAAGGGACACCTGAGCACCCACTGCCACTAAAATTTCAATAACCGTGACGCCTTGAGCCCCACCGATATCCGGAATTCGTATTGTTTGAATTGGCTCTGCCACAGCTTACCTCTCTTCTTTTTAAAAGTGGGCGCGCACAAGGGGCGCCCCTACAAAACATCCTATTTAACAGGGGTAGGCACAAGGGGCCCACCCCTACTCTTTATATCGTTACCGGATCTGGTTTTTCCGAATCAATACCCAAATCATGCCGTGCTTTTTTCAATACCTCTAAACTCAATTGCTCTTCTTTGTACAAGGCTTTTAACGCGGTATAGACAATAGATTTTGCATCCACTTCAAAGAAATCACGCAAAGCCACACGCGTATCACTGCGGCCAAAACCATCGGTGCCCAAAACATAATAACGCGCCTTAACATCACTGCGAATTTGCTCACCATAGAGTTGAATATAATCGGTGGCGGCAATCACGGGTCCCGAACGATTATCCAAGCACTCTTTTACATGACTCTTTTTAGGTACCGCTTCGGGGTGCAGACGATTATAACGACGCACCGATCGAATATCGCGGCGCAATTCATTAAAGCTAGTTACGCCCCAAATATCGGCCCCCACTTGATATTCTGTTTCTAAAATATCTGCCGCTTTAATCACTTCGCGTAAAATAGTGCCGCCCCCCAATAACTGAACTTTGACTGAAGTCTTTTGTTCACTTTCTTTGAATAAATACAGGCCCTTAATAATGCCCTCTTCCGCGCCTTGAGGCATTGCAGGATGCGTGTAATTTTCATTCATCAAGGTAATGTAATAATACACATCTTCTTGATTCGCCATCATGCGTTTCAAACCCTGCTGTATAATGACCGCGAGCTCATAAGAAAAAGCAGGATCATAGCTCACGCAGTTCGGCACAAAACTAAACATCAATAAATTATGTCCATCTTGATGCTGCAGGCCTTCGCCCGCCAGCGTAGTGCGACCCGCTGTTCCCCCCAAAATAAATCCGCGCGCACGCATATCGCCTGCCGCCCAACACAAATCACCAAAGCGCTGATAGCCAAACATCGAGTAGTAAATATAGAAGGGAATCATCGGCAAATGACTGGTGGCATAGGAAGTCGCTGCCGCCACCCAACTCGCCATCGCGCCCGCTTCACTAATCCCTTCTTGCAGTAATTGACCTTGCTTTGTTTCGCGATAATACAAAAGCTGAGACTTATCTTCAGGCGTATATTTTTGTTCACAGACCGAATAAATACCAAGCTGTCTGAACAAGCCCTCCATACCAAAGGTACGCGACTCATCCGCCACAATAGGAACAACACAATCCTGAATATTTTTATCTTTTAGCAAAGTTCCTAAAATGCGGACAAAAGCCATAGTGGTTGAAATTTCACGCTCTTCGGTGCTGACTAATTGTGCCGAAAACGCCTCCAGCGAAGGAATAATCAAGGGCAAATCTTGAATCGGCCGCGACGGTAAATAACCGCCCAAAGCCGCACGTCGTTCTTGCAGATACTTCAACTCAGGGCTGGTAGCTTCCGGCTTGTAAAAATCTAAACGCTCAATCTGCTCATCCGACACAGGTAAGCGGAAACGTTCACGGAAGGCACGCAAGGCTTCCACCGACATTTTTTTAGTTTGATGCGTGACATTTAAACCCTCTCCCGCAATACCCATCCCAAAGCCTTTGACGGTTTTAGCTAAAATCACCGTCGGTTGCCCTCGATGATTCACGGCAGCTGCATAAGCGGCATAGACTTTTTGGGGATCATGGCCGCCATCCAATAAGGCTTTTAATTGCACATCACTGTACTCGGCTATTAAGGCAATTAATTCAGGATATTTTCCAAAAAAGTGTTCACGCAGATAGGCCCCGTCTTTGGCGCTGTAGTTTTGGTATTCCCCATCAACCAGTTCTGAAATGCGCTGCAGCAACAAACCACTGCTGTCTTTTTCAAACAAAGCATCCCAGCCACCGCCCCAAATCACTTTAATCACATTCCAACCAGCCCCTCGAAACACTCCCTCATATTCTTGAATGATTTGTCCATTGCCCCACACGGGCCCATCCAGGCGCTGCAAATTACAATTAATCACAAAAATTAAATTATCCAACTGCTCACGGCCCGCTAGATTGAGCGCACCCAAAGAC
>JAKFXE010000136.1 GCA_021731545.1 Coxiellaceae bacterium | reverse complement strand
ATTTAATTCCCACCCTTAAAGCGTTACGCGATGCTTTAGCCCAAAAACAAGCAGCTTTTAAAAATATCGTAAAAATAGGCCGTACACATTTGCAAGATGCCGTGCCTCTGACCCTAGGACAGGAATTTTCAGGCTATGTATCACAACTGGATACTTGCCTATCGATGCTGCAACAACAGCTCCCCTATTTATATCGACTAGCCTTAGGAGGAACTGCCGTAGGCACTGGCTTGAATACACATCCTAAATTTGCGGACACTGCGGCTGCTTATATTGCAGAACTGACCGGCCTGCCCTTTGTCTCAGCCGCCAACAAATTTGCTGCTTTGGCGGCGCACGATGAGCTGGTTTTTTGCAGTGGGGCCCTTAAAACCCTAGCCTGCGCCCTCATGAAAATTGCCAACGACATTCGTTGGCTGGCCTCAGGCCCCCGCGCAGGCTTGGGAGAGCTTATCCTGCCCGCGAATGAGCCGGGCTCTTCCATTATGCCCGGCAAAGTCAATCCCACTCAGTGCGAAGCCATGACTATGGCCTGCATCCAAGTAATGGGTAATGATGCTGCTATTAGTTATGCGGGCTCACAAGGGAATTTTGAACTCAATGTTTACAAACCCCTCATCATTTATAATTTATTACAATCCATGTATCTCATGGCGGATTCCAGCCGTTCATTCACACACTATGCCATCGAAGGCTTAGAAGCCAATGAAGCCAAAATTACCGAGCATGTACAAAGCTCGCTGATGTTGGTAACGGCCCTCAATCCCATTTTAGGCTACGATAAAGCCGCTGAAATTGCGAAAAAAGCCTATCAAGAAAACACTAATTTACGCGAGGCCTGTGTTGCTCTAGGCTATTTGAGTGCCGAAGAATTTGACCGGGCGGTGGATGCACGGAAAATGACTGCTTAACAAGCGACTATTGTTCTTGTAGTTTATTTAAAATCTCTTCCAGGCTGTCGGAAGCTACAATTTTAGAAGATAGCTTAAAATGAGCAGGCGAGGCCGGTTGAGATACTTGATCATTATAGATAGCCTGCTCATCAGGCATATTAAATCGACGGTGCAGGCGCACAGGGACTAGCAAACTTTCATTCGATTTAATAACCGCGCTTTCAGGAAGTCCGTTAATTTTTGAAAGTAAGGCCAAATTGGTGTGATAATTGCGTGCAATTTTCGCTAAAGTTTCTCCGCCCCGCGCTTGATGATACATCCAACTAAGCTCAACCTTTCCTGTCCACTGCGCTAAGTGCTGCTTAAAATAATTAACTCGACTCACAGGAAGCAAAATAGGATAAGAATTGTTCGGCTCTGTAGCCCAACGTCTAAAAGCAGGATTCAAGCGTTGAATAATGCTTTCACTGATATTAGTCATTTTTGATAATTGCTCCAAACTGGCTTGAGAATGCAGCGTGACCGACTGGAAATAGGGCTGATCTGGAATATAAGGAAGATGCACTCCATAGTGTTTTGCATTCATAATAATATTGGCTATGGCGAGTAATTTGGGGAAATAATCGCGTGTTTCAGCTGGCAAAGATAAAGACCAAAAATCCAAGGCTTTGCTCATGCGGGAATTATAGTCTAAAGCATTTTGAACAGAGCCCTGCCCCACATTATAAGCTGAAATGGCCAAGGGCCAGTCGTGAAAATGTGTATGCAAAAACTGTAAGTAATTGAGCGCGGAATTTGTAGACACCAAAGTGTCACGACGACCGTCATACCACCAATTAATTCTTAAGCCATCACTGGAGGCGGTTGCAGGCATTAATTGCCACAACCCTGTGGCTCCTGATCGAGAATAGGCATAAGGACTGTAACCACTTTCAACCAAGGGCAACAAAGCCAACTCTGCTGGGAAATTTTTCTTCTCTACTTCTTGATACACATAATAAAGATAAGGCACGGCATTATTGAGCATACGATCTAAAATTTTAGGATGCGCCAAAAACCAATGAATTTGTTCGGCCACGGCAGGGTGCGTGCTTTCATTTTGCAATTCAAAGTGTCGTACCAACACATCCCAGAGGTCTTGAGCCTGACTCATATAGATGGGCGCCGAAGGATCTATGGCCTGTGCTGGCTCTAATTCGGGGGAGTGATTCACTGTGGAAGCAAAATCTTCAGGAGGGGGACCCGCATAGTCGGTATAGAGTTTATTTTCCTGAAAGCTGGCCGCAAAGCTTAAGCCCCAGCAAAAAATCGACAGCAGTAGGGAGACTTGAATCCATCGCTTCCAATAAACCATCGATCCACCCCATACAAACCAGAAAGGATGATTCTAATGTAGCAAGGCAAAAAAAAGAAGGGTGGGTGCGAGAAGGGAGCTCTGAGCGTTGGGCCTCGCACTATGTGCTCGGCGCCAACCTACGTTTGTGATGAGTACACAGAAGACTCATCCTCAGGATATCTAAGCCACCTTCCTCAAGGCTTCCTGCGCTGGGGTATAGTTCAAATTCAAATTAATAGCCACAGCCTGATAGGTTAACTTTCCTTCACACACATTAAGACCCGCCATAAGATGCAAATCCTCCTCCAAGGCCCGGGAATAATTTTTATTGGCCAAAGCCAATACGAAAGGCAGGGTCGCATTATTCAATGCAAAGCTTGAAGTACGAGGAACCGCACCCGGCATATTGGTCACACAATAATGAACAACGCCATCCACGACATAGGTGGGATCTTGATGGGTGGTAGGACGACTGGTTTCAAAGCAGCCTCCCTGGTCAATAGCCACATCCACCAAGACACTGCCCGGATGCATTTTAGATAAAATTTCTCGCCCCACCAGACGCGGCGCTGCATGCCCTGGAACCAAAACAGCACCCACCACTAAATCAGCTGACATAATGGCTTTTTCAATCGTAGCTCGAGTAGAGTATAAAGTTTTGATGCGTCCCCCAAACTGAGCATCCAATTCCTGCAAACGACTCACTGATTTATCAATGACCGTAACCCGCGCTTCTTTGCCCACCGCCATGCGCACCGAATTAACGCCGACTACGCCGCCTCCAATCACCACCACCTTACCGGAAGAAACTCCAGGAACACCCCCCAACAAAACACCTCGACCTCCCTGCGCTTTTTCAAGGCAGTGTGAACCCACTTGAATGGCCAAACGACCTGCTACCTGGCTCATGGGCGATAATAAAGGCAGGCCACCGTAGGCGTCCGTCACCGTTTCATAGGCAATCGCAATGCAACCCGAGTTTAACAAGGCTTTAGTTTGTTCAGGATCAGGAGCCAAATGCAGATAGGTAAATAAAATTTGTCCTTCGCGCAACAAGGAAAATTCCGAGGCTTGTGGTTCTTTTACTTTTACGATCATATCGGCACACTTAAACACTTCTGCCGCTGTTTCAACTACCTTAGCCCCTATCGCTCGATAATCTTCATCCGTAAAACCAATGCCCTCAGCACAATTATGTTCAACCACCACTTGATGACCATGCGCAATTAATTCAGAGGCGCTATTGGGTGTTAGGCCCACTCGATATTCATGCGTTTTAATTTCCTTTGGAACTCCCACTAACATATCCACTCTCCTTTTCATGGCCATTGAATAAAATGGGGCTAGTGTGCAACCGAAGAGTCCCCCGGTCAAGCATTATTCGATTGATCCAATGGCTTAAGACGGGTTATGCTGTCAAAAATTTTGGCAAAGCCTAGGTGCCTTTTATGATTCAAGAAAAACTGCTGGAATGGAGTGACATACTCAGTTCTGAAAAAACAAAAATCTATTTTCAAAAAATAATGCACTTTTTACAAGAAGAGCGCACCCTAGGAAAAATCATTTATCCTCCTCAATCCGATCTGTTCAATGCCCTAAAGTACACGCCTTTTCACACAGTAGAGGTGGTCATTATTGGACAAGATCCTTATCACGGCCCTAATCAAGCTCATGGCCTCGCTTTTTCAGTGAAACCCGGGATTGAAATTCCCCCCTCGCTTCGAAATATTTTTAAAGAATTACACAGTGATTTGGGTTTTCGAGTTCCGAAGCATGGCTGTTTAATTCCATGGGCTAAACAAGGAGTTTTACTCTTAAATGCCGTACTAAGCGTTGAGGCCCACAAACCACAATCGCACAACAAGATTGGATGGCAGCAATTCACTGATACTGTCATTGAAAAATTAAATGCTCACCCAAAGCCTATTATTTATTTACTTTGGGGCTCTTATGCGCAACAAAAAGAAGCTCTAATTGATACAAACAAACATACTATACTTAAAGCACCTCATCCGTCGCCCTTATCGGCCTCTCGCGGATTTTTGGGTTGCAAACATTTTTCAAAAACAAATGCACTTTTAAAAAGTTGGGGGCGAAAACCCATCGACTGGGC
>JAKFXE010000070.1 GCA_021731545.1 Coxiellaceae bacterium | reverse complement strand
AGAATTGCTTATTCCCAGCCCTCGCTATCGCCGTAAAGCTCTGGAATTTTTGTATTCACAGCGCGCTTGGATCGAAAAAAAATTAGCTGAGCTGCCTGCCTTGAATCCAAAAGCACCTGAACAAGCCTTAATGCTTCCCGATAAGATTCAATTACGGGGTATTCAGCAAGAATGGGGGGTGCGCTATCAAGAGGCAGCACGGGCGCGCTTTAGTATCCTAGAGCCCCAGCAGTTGCTGATCCAGGCGCGCTCCGGTGATTTTAAGCACTATCAATCGCTGCTTTTGCGCTGGTTAAAATCTCAAGCGGCGCTTCATATTAAACCCTTGTTGGATGAACTCAGCGTTAAAACGCAGCTAAATTACACGGCCTTAAGTTTTAAGCGCCAAAAATCGCGTTGGGGAAGCTGCACGCGCGAACATAAAATAAACCTGAACTATCAATTGCTTTTTTTTCCTCCTGAGTGGCTGCGTTATATACTCCTGCATGAGCTGTGTCATATTAGGCACTTTAATCATTCTGCGCGTTTTTGGCGCCTGCTTGAAACGTTTGAACCTGAGTATCGAAGGCTTCGGAGAGAGATGCGAGAGGCTAAGCACTTTTTGCCGCGCTGGGTGTGTGAATGATACAGGCCGATGGATGCGTGAACAGCCCCTACAAAAGCTATTTCATGTTATAGTGGCCCCTTCAAGTCCTTCAGCCTCTGAATGGATTCTCATTAAGATCAACAAGGTTGTTTTGCTGTGGCTAAACGTTCTAAGAAGAAAAAAGATCCTTTTTTAAGCCGCGAGGCGGCCAATTACTCCCATCCGGTCCCCAGCCGGGAGTTTATCATCCAATATCTAGAAGAAACTGGAAAGCCCACCTCATTCAAGGACTTGCTTGAAAATTTTCAACTCAAATCCGAAGAAGAAATTGAGGGCATTCAGCGCCGCTTGAAGGCCATGCAGCGCGATGGCCAGTTAATGGCGAATCGTCGGGGCAGTTATGCCCTTGTGACGCAAATGGAGTTAATTAAGGGTAGGGTCATAGGGCACCGCGATGGCTTTGGCTTTTTAGCCCCTGATGAGGGCGGCAAAGATATTTTTTTATCGGCACGTCAAATGCGCGCTGTTTTTAACGATGATCGCGTCTTGGTGCGCGTTACGCATACTGATGAGCGCAGTCGAGCGGAGGGCATCATTGTCGAGGTGCTGGAGCGCAATACTTCCGTGACGGTGGGTCGTTTTTATAAAGAAGGTTCAGTCGCCTTTGTTAAACCGGATAATAAGGCCATTACTCAAGATATTATTATTCCCCTGGATGAAAGTAGCGGGGCAGAATCCGGTCAATTTGTGGAACTTGAAATTACGACTCAACCCAGTCTTCGTCGACAACCCACAGGCCGTATTATCAAGATCTTAGGAGATCCTCTGACTCCAGGTGTTGAAGTCGAGTTGGCGATACGCGCCTATAATCTTCCCTACGAGTGGCCCACTGAGTTGCTTGATGAGGCCTCCCATATTAAACCCACGGTACAGGTCTCTGATTATGAAGGTCGAGAAGATTTACGGGAACTGTATTTTGTCACCATTGATGGCGAAGATGCTCGGGATTTTGACGATGCCGTCTATTGCGAGCCCTTGAAAGAGGGCGGCTGGCTTTTGTATGTGGCTATTGCCGATGTGGGACATTATGTTAAGCCGGGCACCGCACTGGATACTGAAGCTGAATTACGGGGAAATTCTGTCTATTTTCCCTCTCGTGTGATTCCCATGTTGCCCGAAGTCTTATCGAATGAGCTGTGTTCCTTAAAGCCCCATCAAGATCGTTTGAGCATGGTCAGCGAAATGCGGGTGAGTGCCGAGGGTAAACTGCTAGGACACCGATTTTATGAGGCGGTGATTCATTCCCATGCACGCCTGACATATCATCAAGTAGCACAATGGTTGGGAGCAGAAACAAAGGATGCACCACAGGAATTGATGCCTTATTTGAAGGAGTTGCATCGCCTTTATAAGAAACTACTGAGTCAGCGCGAGCTGCGAGGCGCCATCGATTTTGATAGCGTTGAAACCAAAATTGTCTTTAATGCCCAGGGGAAAATTGAGCGCATTGTTCCCACGGAGCGCAACGAAGCCCATCGTTTGATTGAGGAGATGATGCTCTTGGCTAATGTGGCGGCCTCTGAGTTTGTTTCGGGTGCCAAAATTCCAGCCTTGTATCGCAATCATGAGTTACCCGATGAGCAAAAATTAAGTGCCTTACGTGACTTTTTACAGGCCTTTGGCTTGCGTTTAACGGGAAATGATCGACCCAGCGCCATGGATTATGCGATGTTGCTGGAGCGCATTCAAAAACGTCCCGATGCCCATTTATTACAAACCGTTTTATTGCGTTCCTTAAAACAGGCCCATTATTCCCCCACCAATGCAGGACATTTTGGCTTGGCTTTTGATGGTTATTGCCATTTCACCTCACCCATTCGGCGTTACCCCGATTTGCTTTTACATCGCGCCATTAAACATGTTTTAAATAAGAAAAGTGCACAGACTTTCCCGGTGACTCATCAACGAATGCAGGATCTAGGTGAGCATTTTTCAACGACAGAGCGACGCGCGGATCGTGCGACACGAGAGGCGTTGGATTGGTTGAAATGTGATTATATGAAAGACAGAGTCGGTGAAAGTTTTGAGGGGGTTATTTGCGATGTGACCGGTTTTGGGGTTTTTGTAGAGCTTAAAAATATCTATGTTCAGGGTTTATTGCACATTAGCTCACTAAGGGATGATTATTATCATCACGACACCACCCACCACACCTTGGTGGGGAAACATTCAGGCGTAGTGTACCGCTTGGGCGATCCTATTTCGGTAAAAATTGCGCATGTTGCGCTGGATGATCGAAAAATTGATTTTGAATTAGAGCATCAAAAAAAGCAGGGAACTCATGAAAAGCCTCGCCGCCTACCTCGAAAAAAGTTTTAACTTAAAAGCCGCTGGAACCAGCATTCGTATCGAATGCAGCGCGGGGATCACCACTTTTCTCACCATGGCCTATATCCTTTTGGTGAATCCCGCTATTTTGGGCTCTGTGGGCATGAATCCAGGTGCCGCTTTTGTGGCCACCTGCATTGCTTCCGTCATGGGTTGTTTTTTAATGGGGGTGATGGCGAATTATCCTCTGGCCATTGCGCCCAGTATGGCACTCAATGCCTACTTTGCGTATGTGATTGTGGGAGGCTTAGGCTATTCCTGGCAAGTAGCGTTAGGGGCAGTACTGATAGCCGGCTTTTTGTTTTTCCTGCTCACCATTGTGGGGGCGCGTCAGTGGATTATGCGCTCCATCCCCGAGACCTTGCACATCGCTGTTTCCGCGGGTGTGGGCCTATTTATTGCGATGCTGGCTTTAAAGAGCGCCGGGATCATTGTCTCGAATCCTCAAACTTTGGTCAGCTTGGGTCATATTAATTCCATTTCTGCCATACTATTTTTGTTGGGATTTTGCTTAATTGTGGGTCTGGATTATCTTAAAATTCCGGGTGCCATTATGATCGGTATTTTAGCGATTACCGTGTTAGGACTGCTCACGCAGCAAACCACTTTTCATGGTTTGATTGCTGCACCTCCGAGCCTAGAAAGCAGTTTTATGCAGTTTCAATTTAAGGGACTGTGGGAGGGGCAGGGCCCGGCCATTGTCTTTAGCTTTTTTTTAGTGGCTTTATTTGATAGCGCAGGCACGATGGTTGCACTTTTAAATACACCCCATCTTAAGAAAGATCCACAACGAGAGCCGCGCATCACTAAGGCTTTAGTCGCTGATAGTATCGCCACAATGGCGGGTGCGGCGCTGGGAACCTCTACGATGTGTCCTTATCTTGAAAGTGCTTCGGGCATGCGCGTGGGAGGCAGAACGGGTTTAACAGCGGTAGTGGTAGCGCTCTTGTTTATCTTGTCCCTCTTTTTTTCGCCCCTGGCCAGCTTGATTCCCAGTTATGCAACCGCACCTGCCTTATTGTTTGTAGCCATTTTGATGATTAAAAGCTTGGTGCTGATCGACTGGGAGGATTTAACAGAATCCATTCCCAGCGTGATTACTTTTTTAATGATTCCTTTAAGTTTTTCGGTAGCCGATGGAATTGGTTTGGGATTTATTAGCTACTGCCTGATTAAATTATTTTGCGGTAAAGCAAAAAACCTAAGCCCCATGTTAATTGTTTTGAGCCTGGTCTTTGTCTTCTATTTCATCTTTGGGCCGCAAACAGGCTAAAGGCTCCAAAATTCTTAAAATCACGGTATTGAGTGAGAGAAAACAGCCTTGTATTCTAGGGTTTCTCTCCACTCGATAGCTTGTCATATGAAAAAAATATCCATAACGGGCAGCCAATAT
>JAKFXE010000112.1 GCA_021731545.1 Coxiellaceae bacterium | reverse complement strand
GATATACCCCAAAGGACTTTTTACAATTCCATTATGCCAAAATTTTTTAATTTTCTAGGTGAAGAGCTTAAAAAAGATCCGAAACTACTTGAAGAAATCTTAAATCCTGAAACAGCTATATCGAAATTCATCAAGGAGCGATTGGCTTGTTTATACTCAAGCCACGAAAAAAGCTTTCTCTTGTTTATGAGCGATTTTTTTTCAAGCTTAAAACCATCAAAAAAAGGATTTAATTTTACTGGATTATTAAAACTACTAACACATGACCTTGCTTTCGAATCCATCAATCTCAACCTGGCCGCCTTGATGGGTACAGTGGGTGATGAAACCGACATAACCGTCTTTATTGATCTGTTGAAAAAAATTACTGCGATCAACCCCTCTCTTGTTTTAGAAAACTTCATTAAACAGCAGGGGTTCAGCATTTTTCAAGAGTCTATACTGTTTCACCACAGTACTGAATATTATGATGCACTCACGGATGATTATTACAGCGAAATGCGTGCCAGCGAAAAATCCGTAGAGGGCTATGTTAGAATTTTGGTCTCTATCGCCCAAAAAATACCCGAGTCCTACAAAGAGATTCAAACACTATTGGACCTACCCTTAACAAATAAACATGGATTTGTTTTTAACCTACATAAACAACTCCCCAAGCGCACTGATTTGCTCTTCGCCTTGATGATGACACAGTGCATCAGTCCAAGTGCATTAATGGAACTCGAACCCATTAAAGAAACAATGGCCAAAAAACTCATTACCTACAGCCGAACATTGAAAAAAGCAGAGGCCATCACTTTTTTAAGCGATGCCTTGGATTCTAAAACATACTTCGGCACTTATTTTTATGTACAGAGGGGTCTAAACCCTTGCTCACCCGAACATGGTGTTCTAGCCATTCTTTTAGCCGAGCTGCGTAAAAAAAATGCCACTGCAGCCAAAGCAATTGTGCAAAATCATACCGTCACCACTGCAATAACAGGACCCAGATTATTTAAACCCCGTACCGTCTCAGAAAACGAAGAAGGTATTGAACTTGTATTTTTGAAACAAAGATCTCTTAATGAACCCGCTTTGGCAAACCCGTTGCTGTCACATGGCTAATCATGGCGCCCATTAAGACAATCAGCCAAGAAATATAGAGCCACACCAGAAAAATGGGAATTACGGCCAAAGCTCCTATTTTCTCAACACAAACAAAAACCCCGATCAGGCTATCAGCGCAGAAGAGTTGAGCACACAAGTGAGCGCCGCACTGCAAACAGCCGAACAAAAAAACCAAAAACGTGATGTCTATGTCAAAGGTGATCAACGCGTTAATTATGGCTTAATCGTCCAAGCCATGGTCTTATTACAAAAAGCCGGCGCCCCCAGCGTGGGTTTAATGACGGAAAATCATTCCAACATTTAAGGGCACCTCTCGAAATGATTATTTTGGTGTCTGGCTCCGCTGGAAAAGATTTTAACCCATTGATTTAATGTGTTGCGGTGCCTGACTCCAAAATAAAAATCAAAAATTTTGAACAAATAGAAGCGCCCTTAAGGGCACCTCTCGAAATGATTATTTTGGTGTCTGGCTCCGCCGGAAAAGATTTTAACCCATTGATGTAATGTGTTGCGGTGCCTGACTCCAAAATAAAAATCAAAAATTTTGAATAAATAAAAGTGCCCTTAAGGCCACCTCTCGAAATGATTATTTTGGTGTCTGGCTCCGCTGGAAAAGATTTTAACCCATTGATGTAATGTGTTGCGGTGCCTGACTCCAAAATAAAAATCAAAAATTTTGAACAAATAGAAGCGCCCTTAAGATTTCCTTAACATTCATCTGCTAGACTTTTCCAATATTACTTACTATTGGAGAAGGCTATGCCTTATTCAGAAGCAACTTTTAACCGCAAAAAAAGCATTCTGGTAGGGGCCAATCGCTATAGCGCTTACTTATTGCTTGAAACCCTCAGGGACATAGAGGATGCGCTGCAAGACGAAGTCTTAGCGCCTCAGGTGCTCAGCTTTCTAACCCAAGATTTCGCAGTGGCTTTAAGCTCCACCCGGGTTCATGTGGCTGAACAGATCGATTTACACCGGGATTCTTCCGTAAAAACATACTATCTTGAACTTTTAACTCGCCTATTGGGCGAGGGAAAAATTACAGAAGAAGCCTATTATACCTCCATCGCATATCTTTCTATTTTAACAGACGAACAACAGCTCTTATGTATTCAACACGGAATTAATCACATAAAAAATTTCTGTTTAAATGATTTTTTTAATCTGATCAACCAAAAAATATCGGTGGGAAATCAGGCCTTAGTCACTGAGATTTTAAACCCAGAAACAGCTTTATCAAAACTCGTTAAGGGTCAATTAAAAAATCTAGCCTGTGACTTATTGCTTGAAACCCTCAGGGACATAGAGGATGCGCTGCAAGACGAAGTCTTAGCGCCTCAGGTGCTCAGCTTTCTAACCCAAGACTTCGTAGTGGCTTTAAGCTCCACCCGGGTTCATGTGGCTGAGCAGATCGATTTACACCGGGATTCTTCCGTAAAAACATACTATCTTGAACTTTTAACTCGCCTATTGGGCGAGGGAAAGATTACAGAAGAAGCCTATTATACCTCCATCGCATATCTTTCTATTTTAACAGACGAACAAAAGCTCTTATGTATTCGACACGGAATTAATCACGTACAAAATTTCTGTTTAAATGCTTTTTTTAATCTGATCAATCAAAAAATATCATCGGGAGATCAGGCCTTAATCACTGAGATTTTAGACCCTGAAACAGCTTTATCAAAATTTGTTAAGGGTCAATTAAGAAATCTAGTCTTTGCAAATATTAGGCTTTTCATCTCTTTTATTCTAACTCTCTCTGAGGGCGCCCTACGTCAAGAAGGGGATTTAAAATTTTTTACATTATTTGATTTTTTGAAAACGAAAATTGATCTTGGTTTCGATCGCTCATGCCAGCCCGCCCACCTCATTGGAGAAGGGGGGAGCGAAGCTGAACTCCTCTGTTTTATCGAATTACTCAGAAAAATTGCCGAACACCAGCCCCAAGCGCTTTTGGATTATCTTAAGTTACGCCCCCAATACAAGAATGGAACGTTAGATCCGAGATTGTTTCAGCTCACAATATTGCATAATTTTTCCCAAGGCTTAGATGCTAGTCCACTCCCACAGGAACGTGCAACAGAAAAATATATTGCTCTTTTAGACTATATTCTGGAAAAGAAAGCCGAGACCCTTCCTGAAATTCAAGCCTTGCTGGCCACTCCTTCTTCAACTAATCACACAGGATTTTCTGTTACCTTACAGCAGCAACTTCCGCATCGACCGGATTTGTTGCTCCGCTTAATGCTTAAGCAATTTATTGTCCCCGCTGAACTTGAACAACTAAAATCCATTAAGCATGAACTAGCTCAAACGCTGATTCAACACAGCCATCGCCTAGAAAAAACAGAGGCTGTCGCTGTACTAAGCGATGCCTTAAATCCTGAAAGCTATTTAGGCGCTTATTTTTATTTACAACGAGGGCACAGGCCCTGCTCACTGGAACACGGCACCCTGTCAATTTTGTTAACCGAATTACGTGCACAAGACCCTGAAGCCGCTGCACGTATTGTGGAGGCTCATCGCCCTGCCACAGAAAGCTCAATGATTGCTGATACCCACACGAGCTCAAGATTTTTTAGATTGTTTCACCGTCGAGAACGTAGTGATTCTGTTGATAAATCACCCCAAGGATTGCCTAAGAGCAACGAAACCGGAATTGAGCTTGCTTTGCTTTCTCCAAAAAACCCTTAACCTCCTCAGCTATTTGACATTTTTTGTAGGGCCAATTCACGATAAAATGTGCAGGATTGCACAGTTTACCCAGCGGCAAAGCCGCTGACCCCGAGTCCTCGAGGGGCAAGGCACAGGGATGTGCCGCAGCCATTGGCAACTCATGAATTGCCTCTACACAAGATTGTTCGTAGAAACAAATTCTCTGCCATTTCATCACCCTAATGAATGAACCCGCTTTGGCAAACCCGTTGCTGTCACATGGCTAATCATGGCGCCCATTAAGACAATCAGCCAAGAAATATAGAGCCACACCAGAAAAATGGGAATGACGGCCAAAGCTCCTATTTTCTCAACACAAACAAAAACCCCGATCAAGCTATCAGCGCAGAAGAGTTGAGCACACAAGTGAGCGCCGCACTGCAAACAGCCGAACAAAAAAACCAAAAACGTGATGTCTATGTCAAAGGTGATCAACGCGTTAACTATGGCTTAATCGTCCAGGCCATGGTCTTATTGCAAAAAGCCAGCGCCCCCAGCGTGGGTTTAATGACGGAAAATCATTCTAACATTTAAGATTTCCTTAACATTCATCTGCTAAACTTTCCAATATCACTCCCTATTGGAAAAGAAGATGCGTTATCCTGAAGCAACAT
>JAKFXE010000066.1 GCA_021731545.1 Coxiellaceae bacterium | reverse complement strand
TGGTTGAAGTGGTCTGTGCTCTTGATAGACCACTTCAACCAAAGGCATTTGAGCCACGGGGTTAAAGAAATGGAGGCCAATCAGACGAGAGGAGTCTTTCAAAGATTGCGCTAATTCACTTAAAGTAATGCTTGAAGTATTGCTCGCGATAATACAATTGGGCTTAAGTTTAGACTCTATTTCCTTGAATAAAGCTTGTTTAATCGCCACATTCTCAACAATGGCTTCAATGACTAAATCCGCGCGGGCGATCCCCAGCCCCTTCACATCGGGCAATAAACGACTCAAGGCTTCCTGCACCAAACGCGGCTGCTTTAAATGTTTTTGAAAGAGTTGGGCTGCGCGCTTAATGGCCGGGGCGATAAATCGAGGTTCCCGATCCTGAAGACTCACCTGCAAACCCTGTAAAACACACCAGGCAGCAATATCACCCCCCATGGTCCCCGCGCCAATCACATGCACATATTGAATGGAACTCTTAACCTGAGTTTGTGCTTTAAGCTGCTCTCGCAAAAAGAAAATGCGCACCAGTTCATGTGAAGTCCCTGTGAGCATCAACTGGGCGACAGAACGAGCCTCCCGCTCCAAGGCCTGAACTTCATCATCCCCTCCCGATTGATACAGCTTTAAAAGCGCATAAGGAGCTGGATAATGTTCTTTATTCACCGTTGAGCGCAGTTTTTTAGCCACAAACTGAACCATCAACGCCCTCACCCACTGAGCTTGAGTAAAGCGACTGATCCAGGAAGCCGAAGACTCAGGCTTCTGCAAAATATAATAAAGCGCAGCGCGCTCCAGCTCGCGCGCAGGTTGTGTGGTGTGCACCAAAGCACTGCGCCGAGCTTCTTGGGCTGAAAGCATGCGCCCTTTTAAGATCATATCTAAGGCAGAAGGAAAACCGATTAAGCGAGGCAGGCGAAGGGTGCCGCCCCAACCCGGATGAATGCCTAATTTAATTTCGGGCAAGCCTAATCGTGTTTTAGGATTATCTTCAGCGACTCGATAACGACACGCCAAAGCCAATTCCAAACCTCCACCCAAGCAATAACCTCGAATCAGTGCCAATGTTGGAAAAGGGCAGGCTGCCAACTGACTGAACACCTCTTGCCCTCGATGCAATATTAAATACGCCTGTTCGCTGTCTTTGAGTTGACTAAATTGTTTGATATCCGCGCCCACAATAAAGCTGCCTGCTTTGGCGGATTGTATAATTAAGCCGCGTGGATTTTGGGCACTCAGCTCCGTCAAAATGCTGCTCAGTTCGTTCAGGCTTTCCACATCCAGAGAATTAGTGCGCGCGCCCTGACGATCACAGTTCAACCACACAATCTGCTGCGCATCAGTGCTGTAATTCCAATGTTTGTAGCTCATGGTCCCACTCTCTCAATCAGCATAGCGCCTCCCTGACCCCCACCAATACAAATGGCCGCCATCCCGAGGCGAGCCTGATTGCGTTTTAAAACTTCGGCTAAATGTAAAACAATACGCGCTCCGCTGGCCCCTACAGGATGACCACAGGCGATGGCCCCTCCATCCACATTAAGACGCGCAGGATCCAAGGCGCCTAAGGCTTGTTTTAATCCAAAATGCCGCTGACAAAAATCAGCATCCTGCCAGGCAGCCAAACAGGACAATACTTGGGCTGCAAAGGCCTCATTAATTTCCCAACAATCAATATCGGAGAGCCGCAAGTTGTATTTCATTAAAAGTGGCGTGCTGGCAAAAACGGGACCCAAGCCCATGCGCTCTGGACTTAAGGCCGCCCAGTGTACATCTAAAATTTTGGCGAGCACCGGAAGCTGATAATCACGCACGGCTTTTTCACTGGCCAAAATAACCAAGGCCGCGCCATCGGTAATTTGCGAGCTATTGCCTGCCGTGACTAGACCAAAACGAGGATCAAAAATGGGAGGCAGTTTCGCTAATTTTTCCAAAGTACTGTCCGCGCGCACCCCATCATCGTGCTCGTAATAGCGCCCTTCGTTATCATAGAGTGTGGTAATTTCTTCCAAGAAGCCTTGCTGATCGGCCAGAGCCAGACGCTGATGGCTGCGCAGTGCAAATTCATCCATCGCGGCTCGACTGATTTTAAATTCAGAGGCTAAAATTTCAGCGGTTTGACCCATGTTTAAATTCACAATGGGGTCGGTTAAACCAGAGAGCAGCGCCACAATGGGCTTAAAAAAATAAGGTCGCAAGTGCATGAGCGTTTTTAATTTAGCGGGCAAGCTGCGCGCCAAACTCCAATCCGCTAAAAAATTCACCAAGAGAGGGTCCACCAATAAAGGGGCGCGACTCATGGCTTCGACGCCGCCTGCCAAGACCAAATGATGTCGACCCTGAACAATGTCCAAAAGAGCCGAATCAATGGCCTGCATTCCAGAGCCGCAATTTCGCTGCACGGTCCATCCCGGAACACTGTCCCCACAACCCAAGCGTAAGGCGGCTAAACGACCTATATTCGCCTCTTTTTCGGAAGGGGTAATACAGCCTAAGACGACTTCACCCAGATCGCTGGGCTTAAAGCGCTGACGCGCCAGTAAAGCTTTTCCGGTAGCCGTCACCAAATCCAAAGCCGAGAAAGGACCTGGACGACCTCGAGCTTTTAGAAAGGGAGTGCGGGAGCCATCAACCAGATACACAGGCGGAAGAGTAGAACGAAGATCCATCTCATTATTCCTTGCTGGCACAAAAGAGCCTTATTTTAGCAAAAAAGCTGGAATCCAGGTAGCTATCATTTGCCGCGCTGCGCTATGGCCCGGCAGTAAGGAATAGATCTTCTTCTCTTACTGAGAAAAATTGACTGTCGTCTGTCCTCCAGACATCAGTGATATATTTCATTTTTTCCTGGGCGCTAAGCTCATGTTTAAAGTTTTTCTGCAGAACAGAGCTGATCTTGCTTGCTGAAACTTCAGGAAACCTGATGTTTTTCACTTCAAATAAAAATTTCTTAAAAGATTGCTCATCTTCTTTAGGCATAACACCTGAATATACAATATTTTTTAACAACAGGCTTCGATAAGAATGTCGATTTAAATTTCCCTTTCCTTTTGGAGCAAATCGGGGGGTTTCGCTCAAATGAAATTCACTATAATCAATTTTTCCAAGAACGATATACCGCCCCAGAATATATCCTTTATGCTCGTCCAATGATTTATAATCAGGAAGATCAAAATTTGCTTCTTTCATAAAAAAAGAGAGCTCTTCTGCTCTTTTTATTCCAGACTCTCCATGCCTATGAAAAAAAGAAAACCGGCAATGCTGTCTTACATATTCTTTGTATTCTTTTTCAGTTCTGGAAAGAATCTCATTGATGTCTAACCCTGTTTTTTCACTTGATGCTCGCATGGATATTCCTCTTTTTTTAGTTAAATGTGTTCTGACCCACTTAAACGATGTCCAACTGCTAAAACTATAAAAGCCCCTGTCTTTGTTTCAGTTTAGCGCAAACCAGGCCCTTTCAAGCCAGGAGAAGGCTCCTCTTCTTTCCCTTGTTTTGTTTCTTCTGTTCCTAAAACTTCTTGTTCCGTGGGAACTACTTCCGAAGTTTTATTTTGGCATTTCTGAGAAGTTTCAGTCCACCAGCCACGCAATTCTTTTATGATAGCCGGGTCTCCTGCAGAACTTACGCGGCGATAAGCCTCAACAATCATCTCACGTCTTTTTTCAAGCGGCAGTCCTGTTGACCAAGCCCATATTTCCTGCAAATCAGGCAATTTCCCAAGCTCGGCTACCCGTGAAAAATAATAATAACCAGAAAAATTTCCTTTTTCACCAAAGGCTATTTCATTAAACTCTTGGGGCGATAAGAAGCTCTGAAACAAGCTCAACATATTTCTCTGAACAACGAAACTATCAGGCAAATCACGACTTGAAAAGTCGTTAATTATTTCTATGCGTTGCTCGGGTGTGGACCACTTCAATAACTGTCTTGCTTTGGGCAGATTTTCATAAACTGTTTTCTCAAAGTTAGCGGATTCTGTGGAGACTATTTCAGTACGTTGCTCAGATGTTCCTGAAGCTTCAATCAAAGAAACCAAGAGAGATAAATCTTGTTGAGAAAGATGAGGCTCCCTAAAGTTTTCAATCGCCCAATGTACCAGAAGTTTTTCAGCTTGTTCAAGCAGCACATAGGAGGGAGCACGATTCGCTACTGTAACCCGCTTCCCCTCTCGAATAAGCTCAATAAGCAGGGGCATCTGCTCACTGGGTATTTCATCCTCTAAAATATCCTTAAGCCAAGCTCGAAGTTTCCGAATATTAACTTGATCAGCAGAAAAAATTCGAAATAATACCCCCGTCGAACGATCATATTCCATCAGCAACAGACTTAAGGCTTGTTTTTTAATGTTTAGGTTAGGCATAGGCCTTTTAGCTCCTCGTTGTTTATAGAAAAGCTCATCCGGTCTGAATTGGACAATGCTATAAGTGAGTTTACAGCAGGAAACTTAAAGTAATCTTAAGGCCACCTC
>JAKFXE010000077.1 GCA_021731545.1 Coxiellaceae bacterium | reverse complement strand
GGGAAGAACGAATTTCTTCAAAAAACAATTCTACTAATTCTTTAGCCTCGCGCTTATTTAATCCTAAGGTATTAAAAAGATGTTCGGCTAAACTGGCTTTGGTGAGGGCTGTCATTCGTACTACGTCCTTAGGGTTATCTTAAATTCGCGCTTTAAACAAGTGAGCACTCGGGCCAATAAGGCATTGATCTCATCGTCCACCAGGGTACGCTGGGGGTCTTGGAAGATGAGGCCTATGGCCACACTTTTTTGACCCACCTCAATCGGCGCCCCCTCATAAATATCAAATATTATCAAACTCTTCAAGCATTCTCCGAGTTCTGCGTGTATTTTTTGCCGCAGACTGGCCACAGGCACCGTTTGGTCCATAATCATAGCCAAATCGCGACGCAGCTCAGGGAACTTGGAGACAGCTTGATAGCGTGGGAGTGAGTGCCGCCTTAGGCGTTCAAAATCCAGCTCAAAAAGACCTGGTGCTGATTCTAAGCCCAGCACCTGCACCCAGCGGGGGTGTAGCATTCCCACATAACCCAAGAGCTCACCTTCGCATTCTAGGCGCGCACTTTGCCCTGGATGCAAAGCAAGATGAGAGGGATGAGGCAACCACTCTACCGTCAAACTGCCTAAATCCAATAAGGCCTCAAGATCAGCCTTAAGATCAAAAAAATCCACAGGACGTACTTTTTCAGCCCACTGCTCCTTCAAAAAACTACCCGTGATAAGCGCCCCTAATTTAGAGCGTTGTTGCCACTGACCCTGATACTCTTCAAGACAAACACCTTGTTCAAAAATACGCACCCGTTCACATTGACGCGCTTTATTAACCTGAGCAACACTCAATAAACCCGGCCACAAACTGCTGCGCATCACCGACATATCCTGCGCTAAGGGATTAAGGAGGCGTAGTGCACTTTGCTCTGGGTTCAGCAAGCTCTGTACTTTATCATCTACAAAACTATAGGTAATGGTTTCATGATAACCACGATTCACCAAGACTTGCGTTATCTGAGAGTACGTTAATTCAGTGCTGGATTCCTGAGCGATTCTTGCGGTATAACGGGCCGTTTGCGCAGGAATGTTGTTATAACCATAGAGTCGCGCAATTTCTTCAATAAAATCCGCTTCTAACGCTAAATCAAAGCGAAAGCTCGGAGCCTGAACTTGCCAGGTAGATTCTGATTTCGATAAAATTTTAATCCCTAAAGCCAAAAAGATAGCTTCAATGCGTGAGCTCTCTATCTTTATACCCAACAAACGCTCAACTTCAGCCAAGCTCAGTGACACTGGCGCTCTTGCCGGTAAATGTTCTGGATGCACGACTTCAGTAATGGGCCCCAACTCACCACCAACAATTTGTAAAAGTAATTCACTCGCACGAATCATCGCTAAGCGGGATAGTTCAGGATCAACACCGCGCTCAAATCGATAGCAGGCATCGCTTTGTAAAGCATAGCGGCGCGCTTCAACCCCAATCGTAATAGGATCAAAAAATGCGCTTTCTAAAAATAAATCTTCCGTGCTCGCCGTAATGGCAGATTCCAAGCCACCCATAATGCCCGCGATAGCCTGTGCTTTTTGCTGATCTGAAACCACCAAGCTGCTGGATTTCAGTACAATTTCTTGCCCATCCAGTAGCTTAATTTTCTCTCCTTCGTGCGCGAAGCGCAGGTCAATATTCCCCTGAAGGCGCGACAGATCAAAGGCATGCAGAGGTTGTCCCAATTCCAACATTACATAATTCATCACATCGACTACGGGATAAATGCATTTTAATCCACTGCGACGCAAATGTTCCTGCATCCACACAGGGGTCTGCGCATGGGTATTGATGCGACGAATCACACGACCCACATAACGAGGACAAGCCTCAGGTTGAGACACCACGACTGAAATCGATTCTTGATGTTTGGCCGGCTGCTCTTTAAGCTCTAACTTTAACATCCCCAAGCTATTAATAGCGGCTAATTCACGTGCAACGCCCTGCACACTCAAACAATCGCCTCGATTCGGCGTTAATTCAATTTCAATTATGTGATCATCCAACTTTAAATAATCACGAACATTAATTCCGATGGGTGCATCCGGCAATAATTCGATAATACCCTCTGATTCATCACTTAAGCCCAACTCTCGTGCAGAGCAAATCATGCCCTGAGAAACAACGCCTCGAATTTTAGATTCTGTTATTTTAAAATTATTGGGTAAGAGTGCACCGATACGCGCTACAGCGACTTTTAAATCAGCACGAACATTGCTGGCTCCGCACACTACCTCTAAGGATTGAGCGTCTCCCACCTTAACCGTACACAGCCGCAGGCGATCTGCATTGGGATGAGGCACTACAGTTTGCACTAAACCCACCACGACGCCACTAAAAGCGGGGGCTGCTGGCAATACAGAATCGACTTCTAAGCCCGCCATAGTCAGCTGTTCCGCCAAGGCCTGCGCTGTAATGGGCGGATTCACCCATCCTCTTAACCACTGTTCACTGAGTTTCATACTCTGACTCTTTCTTAAAATTGGCTCAAAAAGCGCAGATCATTTTCAAACAATAGGCGCAGATCAGGAATGCCATAACGCAACATTGCCAAACGATCTAAACCCATGCCCATGGCGTAACCGCTATATTGCTTGGGGTCAATTTTGACATTCTGCAATACATTGGGATGAATCATGCCACAGCCCAAAACCTCTAACCAACCCGTTTCACCACACACGCGACAACCTTTTCCTTCGCACAACACGCAGGCCACATCCACTTCAGCCGAAGGTTCCGTAAAGGGAAAATACGAGGGGCGAAAGCGCAGCTGTAATTCTTTTTCAAAAAACCCGTTCAAAAACTCTTGAACCAAAGCTTTTAAATTTGAAAAAGTACAATCACTGTCCACCACTAAAGCTTCTATTTGATGAAACATCGGGGTGTGGGTGTGATCGGAATCACGACGATACACTCGACCTGGCGCAATGATGCGAATCGGTGGCTTTTGATGCTCCATGATTCGAATTTGTCCGGGGGAAGTATGTGTTCTCAGTAACAAACCGCCTTCACAGTAAAAAGTGTCGTGCATCGCGCGCGCAGGATGGTGCGCAGGAATATTTAAAGCTTCAAAATTATAATATTCCGTTTCAACTTCGGGCCCCTCAATCACACTAAAACCCATGGATTTAAACAAGGACTCCAAGCGTTCACGCACCTGCGTAACCGGATGCACACTGCCTAATTCCATACCGCGGCCTGGTAGCGTAATATCGATACGCTGTGTGCTCAGCTGTTCTGAAACAACCTGAGATTCAAATTCATGCGAACGCTGATCAATCAACTCCTGCAGCTCACGCTTCAGATCATTCACGAGCTTACCCATCGCAGGGCGCTGATCAACGGGCAAATCGCTGACGGATTTTAAGAGTTGGGTTAATTCACCTTTCTTACCGAGGTATTGAATACGAAGTTGGTCGAGGGTTTGAGGGTTGGAGGCTTGAGCAATGCGTTGCTGAGCAGTTGATAGGAGAGCGCTGAGTTGATCCTTCATTTAGCACATACCCTCGTAGGCCAATTCATGAATTGGCCCTACAGATCATGAATGAGTCCCAAATCTAAGCTAATGCCGCTTTGGCCTTATCTGCCAAGCTGGAAAAGGCATGCTTGTCATTAACGGCGAGCTCAGCCAGGATCTTGCGATCGACTGTCACACCCGCCTTTAAAAGACCATTGATCAGCAAGCTATAAGAAAGTCCGCATTCGCGTGCACCGGCGTTAATACGAATAATCCACAAAGCTCTAAATTGACGTTTACGTTGACGACGATCACGATAGGCATACTGAGTCGCCTTAATAACGGCTTGCTTCGCTACTCGAAATACTCGGCTGCGCGCGCCATAATAGCCTTTGGCTTCTTTTAATATTTTTTTGTGACGCGCTTTTGCAACAACGCCGCGTTTTACTCTGGCCATGGTTTACTCCTGGTTTTTAAAGGGCAATTCGTGAATTGCCCCTACATTATTTTTAATGGGTAATTCGTGAATTACCTCTACACTATTTTTAACCGGCAATTTGTGAATTGCCGCTACGATATTATTTAATACACAGCTGTGTTCGGACCGATTTAAGATCGGATTTATCCAATTGCACTTTGTCGCGCAATTGGCGTTTTCGCTTAGGCGCTTTTTTCGTCAAGATATGGCGACGATTCGCTGTCGCTCTTTTGATGCCGCCATTACCGGTTCGTTTAAAGCGCTTGACTGCGCCTCGTTTGGTTTTTAATTTAGTCTTCATGTATTCCCATCCTAATTAACAACGCTTTTACTCGGAGCCACTACCATCGTCATTTGCTTACCTTCAGTCTTCGGTTGTTGCTCAACCACGACCTTATCATTAAGCTCCAAACAAATTCGTTTTAACAACTCCAACCCTAACTCTTTGTGCTGCATTTCCCGTCCCCGGAAACGCAAAGTCATCTTAACTTTATCTCCATGATCAATAAAACCAATAATCTTGCGGATTTTAATCTGCAAATCCCCTTCATCCGTGGTGGGGCGAAATTTAATTTCTTTGACCTGAATTAATTTTTGTTTTTTCTTTTGAACCGTTCTGCGCTTGTTTAATTCAAACAAATACTTGCCATAATCCAT
>JAKFXE010000073.1 GCA_021731545.1 Coxiellaceae bacterium | reverse complement strand
GAGTCAAAGTAATCGGTGTTTTAGTTTTGGGGGACAAAAATTTCCCCTCGCTAATGGCGTTCTGAAAAAAGGGAAGGGGTAAAGCATAAAGCCGTATACCGGCGCCATCACTTTCTTCGGTAATGGGGTTATAACCAGAGCGATAATCAACTTTTCTAAGAAAGTCTAAGCCTTCCTGAACGAATGAATGAGTGGGCGTGGGCGAAAAGATTTTTGAAGGGCTGGCGATGGGGGTGACTAATCCCACCCCACAGGCGCCATGATCTCGTCCTGAGGACGTCGTGATTTGAGTGAGTGATCTGAACAGCCTGCGTATTGGCATTATTTTCTTCCCTAAAATAGCAAAAATTTCGACTCTAAAAGATTAGTGCATTGAGGTCAATTGAAATCTGAAAAAAAATCGTATTTTACCGAGGGGTTTGTTTGACTATAGTTTTTTCGGTGCATAGACATCAACTTATTAAAATGTACACTCTTTAGGGGTGAAGCATTTCAGAATAGCTTTATTGAGGAGATCAGTATGCGTGAAACACGTCTAAGAGCCTTGGCGGATGGATTAAAAGGGTTGAGGCTTAAGACTCAGTATCCCGTTGATTGGAGCAATTTTTCGGGCAATGTTCATTCAGTGGGTGCTTTGGTGGTTTATGCCGATAGGGAAGAGGATGTTGAGACTATCTTGGAGGAAGTCTATGGGGTGAATCATCCTGAGGGTGTTTTAGAAAGAGGGCCTGGAGGAGCGGTGGTTATGCCCGTTCCTCCCACGGAAAATAATGCATTGGTCTTGCGTGCGGTGGCCGGGAGTTTTTATCAGCCTAGCTGCTGGAGTTCTTGTCTACCTATTTTTGGGGGTTCTGCTCAAAAAACACAATACGATGCTTCCTATTCTTTTACCGAGGGTGGAAAAGCGGATGTCTTGTTATGTTTTACGGAAAATTATCGCAATGCCTTTAAAGGAAGTCCTTTGGAGGCGGCGCCAGGAAATTCTGTAGATCGTCTAGCCACTATTCCCGCAGGCATGCAGGTGGGAGAGGCCGGTGATTGGCTGTGGAAGCAGGGCTATAGCTTGCCCAGAACCAGCGTGATTCGCTATGTCAGTGTGGTAGGTTTAGCGGCCAATTCAGGCCTGGGAACAGGGCGTGAGGATCAAGTGATCTCTGCCTATATTGAAGCCATAACAGTCTGCTTTATGAACGCTTCAGGCGAAGCTGAAACGCGAGAATATAAAAGGGGTGATCCTTATTTTTCCACCCTAAGTTTGGCACATTTTGGTTTATTTGGAGTCGTGACTAAAATTAAATTACGTGTGCTTCCTCGGCACTTGATTCAAGAAGAGCAAAAAGCCTTTAGAACAGTAGCGGATTTAACAGATCCCACTCAATTTGATTTGGCACAGACATTGCGTGATTCTGAGGCCTGTTTTGTTTCAGGATTTCCGGTGCCGAATATTCCACGAGGAATATTTTCGGGAGGGTCCGTGATTCGTCAGTGGGAGGTCATTAGCTGGAAAAAACTGCCTTTCACACCTGAGGGCAATTATAGAAAAAAACCTGAAGAAGAAACAAAAGCCGCGCTTAATCTGGAAGAGACTTTTGTGAGAGCTGTGGATGATGTTTTTATGAAGCTCGCGACTCAAGATCCTGAGGGTTGGGGAGTAGTGCTCTCGATGTTGGCGGCTGCCTATAAAATAGAATTAGGTTCTGGTAGTAGTTTGGGCGAAGAGCGTTTAATGACGCGCTATCAATCAGCCTTTCCCCGCAAGTTAGAAGATTTTTGTATCTTATTTCCAGTGCCCATAGGTCGTGAGCAACTCGCGGTCGATGCCTTGCGTCGATGGGGAGAGCGTTTATTAAAGTTGGATTTTCCCATCACTTATCAAGTGTATTTACGTTTCTTAAAAGGACAGAATGGAAATAGCTTAGCCTGCACCGATTTTGATTTACCCAAAGGAGTAGATGGAGTTTCTCAGGAGTATCATGTTTGCTCTTTAGAAATGTTAACCTATCCTGGGGCTCCTCAAGCACCTGAAGCAAAGGCAGCGCTGGTTGAAATTGTGCGGGCTTTAAATGGAGATCCACTCGGAAATCCTTATCCCTATCACATCCACCCCGGGAAAGAATGGCCAGAGAATGAAAGTTTTATGACACGCTTTAAATCCACTCAAGTAACCGCTTTTTTTGAAGCGCTCTGCCAGCATTATGAAATAGAAGGCATGGGCTTTTCTCCACGAGAAATTTTACTCAGATTGAAAGAGCAACAAAGTTTTATTTCAGATTATTTTGTTGAAAAGTTTACGGCAAAAGCTTTTTCAGCAGCAGATGATGAGTGCATAGGGCCGTGTAGGATAGCCGAAGTAGTGCCCCTCCCCCTGCCTGAAGCAGGCCCCATCGAGCCTGCAAGAAGGGGCTCTGTAGATCCTGAAAAAGCCGCTCAAACTATGCAAAGCTTAATTCGCTCTCTTGCTCCCCCTGCAACACAAACGTGTCTTTTAAGAAAGCTGAATGAAACGCTTCAGCGAGAGGCTCCAGAGATAGGGGCTAGGCCTGCTTTGCCTGTTGTTTGAGGGTGGAGAAAACATCCCCATGGTTTTTTAACTTAAGCTGCGATATTCTGTGAAGAGCAGGAGGGTTTAATAAATGAGCGAAAATCAATTACTCAAAAAATTTAAGAATCTAGGACTTAATGGAAAAGATGAGGGGTATGAAGCAGATGCTGAGGCCCTTCAACAGCCAAAGAAATACAAATCACGCCTGATCGTTGGTGATGGAAATTTAAGTTATGCTCGTGCACTGCTCACAAAGCATCCTGGGATTGCGTCCTCTGTTACAGTGACAGAGGTTGCCACTCAAAAGGGACTCGAAGCCATTCATGCCCAAAAGGAACTGAAAAAGCCAGCAAAATATCGCAATTTCAAGCGTAATGTCAGTGTGCTGAGCAAAATGGGTTCAGAGCCTCGGTTTTCAGTGGATGCGACTCAGCTGCACACTCTTTTCTCAGGGCAACGATTTAAGCGAATTCATTTTAATTTTCCGTACATCCCTGCGGTGGGTAGTGGTGGTTTTAAGCAGGCACAAGAAAAAAACAGAAAGCTCGTGTACGATTTTTTTAAGAGTGCTTCCAAAATTCAAAAACCGAGAGACAGAATTCATCTGGCCTTGCCAAAACTAAAAAATGAAAAAAAAGAAGCTTGGCACCAAGAGGCTACTTATGCCATACGTTCAGCATCAAAAGAATTTCATTATGAACTCATCTTCAAAAGAAAATTTGTGGATGATGGAAAAAGTGGTCGTTATACAGGATATTTTCATGTAAAAACAAACTCCTCAGAAAGAGTTAATACCGCCTCCAGCGGAAGAGAATTTGTTTTTGAAAAAAAAGAAGATTCGGAAGCACTCAGTCCCCCTGTAAAAGAAATTAAGGATTATGCGGAAACGATAAAATTCCTTTCTTTGGAGACGGACTCTGGGAGCTCAAGTTATCTTGATTTTACTTCTAATGAAGAGAGCTCTAAGGTGAGGGACGTAAGGTGAGGGACGTACGTAAGTTGTCAACTTGCTCGCCAGTCGAGCGTTAACGAAGGCTCCCTTGAACAATCAAAATGGAAGGGATGCGCAACAGGGCTCCCTAGTCATGAAAAAGCTACTGTTGGTTTTGACAGCGTAGGATTTATCTCGTATTCTCACGTTTTTATCCAGTCTTTATAAGGAAATCATCATGCCTAGTGACGCAATAGTAATGATTGATTTACACGGCCTGAGTGTTAAACAAGTGAAGGAATTATTGGCAGAACAATTTAAAACTGCACGAGAAAAAGATGTTGGGGAGTTTTATATAGTAACGGGCAGAGGGAATCATGTTGCAGCGAATGGTAATAGAGGTGTCTTAAAGCGAATCCTGCCTCACTTACTAAAACCTTATGACTCATATATTGCCGAAGTTAGTCCTGAAATTGGATGTTATAGGGTTATATTCAAAAGTTATTTCGAAGCGAGTAAGAAATCTTCACTTTTTTCTAGTTCTGTCATGGAAGATACGCGAGAGGACGAGAAAGAAAAATTTTTTCTATTTCTTGATCAGCAAGTGGCTGAAAATAATGTCCTTGCTATTTTAACATTAGCTAATTTACATTTAATAGGGGTTGGTAAATTTAATGACAAAAAACAAGGGGTCCCCTTGCTTGAACAGGCTGCTGCTTTAGATTCAATGCTGGCCAAGCTAGAGTTAGCTAGGCTCTATCTTGATAACAAAATTGTTCCTTGTAATTATAAGAAAGCACTTGGTTTGCTTAATGAGAAATCAGTTGCAAATCACCCAATTGCTCAACTACTTTTGGGTAGATGTTATTTGCTGGGTCAAGGAGTCAAACAAAGTGATGAGAAAGCAAAGTTCTATATAAAAAAATCTGCTGATAACGGCTGTGTGGATGCTCAATGTACCCTGGGTTACAGTTATTATCACCATGGGCAGTTTACTGAACAAAATCATGAGTTGGCTGTAAAATATTTTCACATGGCTTCTGAGCAGGGCCATCCTCAAGCCAAAGCGTATTTGGCTAGATGCTATGTGGGGGGCTATGGAGTTTCTGTTGATTATGAAAAAGCATTTTCTTATTACAAAGATGCCGCTGAAGGAGACGACATTTTTTCATTGCATCAAACAGGATATTGCTATGCAACAGGTCGTGGTGTTAAGCGAGATGATATTCAAGCATTCAATTA
>JAKFXE010000093.1 GCA_021731545.1 Coxiellaceae bacterium | reverse complement strand
GGAAAAGATTACCCATTTTGTCTCAACAAAATGGGTAATCTTTTCCATTAGCGAAAAAGCATCTTGATTAATAAAAGCGATAAATAGAGCGCCTGCACACAAAAAACAAGGAATCATTAAACCCAAACCGCTGGAAACACCAATCAGTGCCAGCAAAGTTTGTACCGCTAAATAAGCGCCCCCTGCCGCCGCAAAAGCTCCCATCACTGAAACCAGGCGTCCTACTAAATGCGCTATTTTATGTGTTCTAGAATAGTGTTTCTCATCGATCAAAAAAATTTTAATGCGTAAAAAACTTCTCAGAAGCCACGAAGCCTTAGGGTCTATTTCAGTATAGACAACGGATTTCTGGTCTGTTTCACCGCGCAGTACCTTCCATAAACGAACACCATCCTGATTAAAATACAAGAGCGCAACAATACCCGAGATCGCAAGACAAACCAGAAGGAAAGCAATCCCACCCGCCGAAAAGCCCAAGAGGGGGAATAAGGTTTGCAGCCCCAAGAGCGCATCCCCTGCCGCAGAAATAACCGCGAGTAGTATCATAGGAACCGCAATCACAGAAACCGTGGTTTTAAAGCTTGGCATTTTAAGTTTCATAGGCACCTACCCTTCAGATCATCTAACAAAAATAATCTAAAAGCTATCTGCGTAAGAAATACGGTAGCCATGAGAATCACTGAGAGAAGGCAGAGAGGCGATGACTGTGGCGAATAAGCTCGCTCCATTGCAGCATAAACTGTTTTAATTCAACACGCGCCTGCTGCAAACGATGACGATGCTCTTCTAAACGTTGACGGTATCCCTCCAACATGGATTCAACGCCCTGATGTTTAAACTCCTGATAGGCTTTCTCCAGTTCTTCAATACGAGCCGAAATCTGCAAAATTGCATCGCGCACGGGGTGAACGGAGGTTTTAAGGTATTCGGCAAAGGATTCGGAAGAATGTTTTGCCAATAAGCGCTTTTCATCCATGCGCACTTTGTATTGAATAATCTTAGGGTCGCTAACTTGCTTTAAATCCTGCGCCAATCCCACATAAGATAATAACTTAATCAACCATTTGGTGGGATCATAATGGAAAAATCGAATGCCATTCCGATAATCGATGGGAAATTGATGGTGGAAATTATGAAAACCTTCGCCATAAGTAAACAAAGCGGTTACCCAATTATCCTGAGCAGATTGTTGCTCAGAATAAGTGCGCTTACCCCATAGATGGCAAACAGAATTAATGCAAAAAGTAAATTGTTGATTAAGGGCTGTGCGTAAAGCCCCTGCAATAATAAAACCACCCCAGGCATCTCCCCAAGCAGCTGCAATAAAAGCGGGGGCAATAAAGCCAATTAAAAAACCTAAGAACACAAAGTAACGATGCTGGAGTGCAATCCAAAAATCGGCCTGTAAATCGTCAACATTGCTGTAATCCCGTTTAGCCGGATCTAGGGTAAAGAGCCAACCCATATGCGCATACCAAAAACCCTTTTTAATATCATAAGGGTCGCGATCTGTATCCGTATAGCGGTGATGGGCCCGATGATCGGTACACCACTCCAAGACACTGCCCTCAAAGGCTGCCGCCCCGAAAAGCAAATAAAAAAACCGAACCACCGGCTTGGCCTTGTAACTCAAATGAGAATAGAGGCGGTGGTAACCGGCCGTAATCGAAAGGCCTGTGCAAAGAATATACAAAAAGGCCAGCAGCACCGTTTGCCACAGTACAGCACCCTGGATGGCCAGGTAAATCGTGCCCACAACCCCTACCACGGGGGTTAGGATCAAAAACAAAGTATTAGACCAATTTAATTTCTTGTAGAATTTCATAGAGTTATATACCACCTCTGGACCCAAAATAGGATTTCAAAGCCTGTCCATTTTTAGAACAGGAGCAGGGGCAGAGTGTAGCAAATTAAGGGCCTGGGTACTAGGTTTCAGTCATTTTCAGGTAGTAGAGGGGGGGAGAGAGCTGTTTTTTGACTCTGCAACCAATTTTCATAAAGATCTTTGGCGGCTCGAAAGTTATTGGCTGAAAGATAAGCCTTTACGCGTTGCTGTAGCTCTGCTGGCAAATGGTCAAACATGATAAGCCCATGGAAAAGCTTAGCCAGCCACCCGAGGCCAGCCATGAAGCCTCGGGATTTTGACACAGGGGGCTCTGCCAACAAAGCCAGCCAATCACCTGATATAGTGTAGGCGATTGACCATGAACCTTCGCGACAGCCTCCTTTGATCTGTTAAATCAATTTTATTTCCTATAGTTTTTTTGTATATATTAGATATAAAACATGCTCCTAATTGTAAAACCCATATTTTATGGGACCTATAATTTAGGCCACCTCTTGAAATGATTATTTTGGTGTCTGGCTCCGCCAGAAAAGATTTTAACCCATTGATTTAATGTGTTGCGGTGCCTGACTCCAAAATAAAAAATCAAAAATTTTGAATAAATAGAGGTGCCCTTTAAATTTTTTTAATATGGTGAAAAATTTGTCAATTAAAACAAGGCTGAGTCCACAGGTGATACCAATTCGAAGTATTGGATACTTTTTTCAATCTTTAAATTATTTTACTGAGCCTTTCCAAGGATCCCCTTTTAATCTAGCGATAAACTGATTCAACGCAACATCATAAGCTTCTTCTATTTGATATTGGTTTATTTGATCAACGGATAATAACGGATGAATATCGAGATTAAATACAGGATCATTCTTTTTGTTCACTATGTTTTTTTTCGAATTCAGCACGAGATATTTTCGACTCTTCTACTTTCATATAGTGCTCAAAATTTTTGACAATAGCATCAAACTTTAAATCTCGAAGCTGTCTAGTTACATACCAAAGATCATACAAATCGCGGCCTTTTTTTCGTTGGAGCAGGGCTCTTAGTTTTGTTGCAAGCAGTTCCTCGATAGGATGAGTTAAGACTTCAGCCTCTCCTTGAAACCAACTATTTTTTACTGAATAAACCTTTTTTATGTGAGGTTCTGCATTGGAGTGTTCGCGAGTGTTGATCTCAATTTTAACTTTTCGTCTAATGACAGGTTCAATTTCGGTTTTAAATCGGTAATTGAGTGTGAACCGACCTTGATTTTGTTTCCAGCTTGGTTCCCCTAGCCAGTGATCGAGGCATTCTCGTACTGCATTTACAGTTTTTCCAATGGGTTCTGCATTGATTTGCACAAAATCTAAATCTTCACTGAAACGACCGGCTATTTCAAAAAATAATTTATGTAAAGCTGTACCGCCTCTAAATACTAAAGTTTCACTAATAACGGGATTTTTATACAGTTCACATATGGCACGGGAAAGCACAAGGTCGTGCTCTACTTGATCAGGGCTTCCCCAGGGAGCAATATTGCGCCAGGCAGTAATAGCGGTTTGAGGTATCATAATTCATCAGGCTCCACTTTTTCATTAACTAAGATTTGCCAGCGGCGATTGTGTTCAATTATGGGTTGTTGGCTGGTAGTGACGAGAGGCTTAGCAAGCATTTTTTTCTGTCTCAATCTACTTTCTAATGGGGTTAGATCAATATCGAGATGCAGTATATCTAATAGATAACCCAACCGTTGAGCGGAAACCTGCTCAACTTGATTATTTTTAAGTAAGTCGGGCAATAGGATGGGATTTATTTTTTCTACTAATTCACACAAAACTGTTGAGACATTATTAATCTGTCCTGCGGCATTCATATAGCGCACCAAGTCAAAAGCAGTCATTTCAGGTGTTGATACATTCATTGTTCCTGTTGCCGTTTTTCTCAGCTCATAAAAGGAAGGTTCTATTATCTTTTTGTAATAAAATTTAATACGAACTTGGCCAACTGTGATAGCCCGTGTTGGTTTGTTGGTAATGACTTGTAAAATCATGGGCTGTTGATGTGCTGCTTCATGTAATGCAGCCGCAGATAACAATCCAACATAGTATGGTTGATTCAAATAACTCATAAGGGCATCGATAAACCAGGAAGCTGGTAAAGAACCTGTCGCACGATATTCGGGTGGTATAAGCAGATAAAAATCGCCTCTTAGGCGGATTAGTTTAACTTTATGAGTTAAACGATAAGCGGCTCTTTGAAAGGCGAGCGGACTGATTTCAAGTCCTTCTATAGCTTCCTTTCGTAAAAACCAGTATTGGCCTTTAGATTGCAAGTCTTCTAAGTAGCCTGTTAGGCGTGTTTTGGTATCTTTCATTTGCAAAAGATACCTTAAATAGGTCTTTTTTGCAAATTAAAGATCCAAAAGTACTTCTACTTGACGGCATTCCTAAGCAAGAAATCAGCAATCTGTTGCATGGGTCTCCTCCTTAGTAAGTGAAATTAACCCCTGACTTTTCAATCAAGTACTACCTGCATAGCAGGTAGTTTGAATTAGCCCCCTAGAAGGGGCAAACCTTCCTCAGCTTCATTATAAAATTATAGATTAAGATTCTAGCGCCTCTCCCGTAACAACAACGGATGATGATCCCTCTACTGCAGCAGAAAAAACTACTCCTTCCATAACAAAATAAATTTTTGAAGGAGAAGCCATCACTTTCGCCTAACGCTTATAAAAATCATTTTTTATAAGCGTTTCGGCAATTTGCACAGCATTCAGTGCCGCGCCTTTGCGAATATTATCGGCCACCACCCACAAGCTAATTCCATTCTCACGCGAAATATCGGCACGAATACGACCCACAAAAACCTCATCATGATCGGCAGCGTGACTTAGAGCGGTTG
>JAKFXE010000108.1 GCA_021731545.1 Coxiellaceae bacterium | reverse complement strand
GGTGTAATCAGCCGCCCAAGCCGGTGTGATGGCAAGCACAGAAAGCAACAGAAAAAAGCCTAATTTTAGCGTTCTCATCCACTATTCTCCTGATAAATTATAAGTATAAAGCATGTTCAGCATATCATAGAACGAAAGTTTTGCTATACTTTCGGACGAGACATCACTAAAGGACTAAAAATGCGCGAACCCAAAGGACAGCTTGTTATCCAAACCTTGGCCATGCCTGTGAACACCAACTCCAATGGAGATATTTTTGGGGGTTGGATTTTATCCCAGATGGATTTAGGTGCTGGAATTTTAGCTCGGCAGATTTCTAAAACACGTTGTGTGACGGTTGCCATTGATTCCTTAGTTTTTCGGCTTCCCGTGAAAGTAGGGGACACCCTGAGCTGTTATGCTGAATTATTCAAAACAGGTCGAAGCTCGATGCATATTAAGATAGAAGCTTGGAAAATCTATCAGGAAACCTTAAGGCGTGATTTAGTGACGGAGGGTGTCTATACCTTTGTGGCCTTAAATGAAAAAGGCAAGGCTCACCCCGCGGATCCTATTCGCCGCAATGAAGAACTTAAGAAAGCCAAATGAACTATCGTCATGCTTATCATGCAGGCAGCTTTTCAGACGTTTTAAAACACTTCGTCCTAATGTTGATCATACAAGAATTACAGCAAAAAAAGCCTGGATTTTGCTATATTGATACACATGCAGGCACGGGCTGTTATGATTTGTCCTCTGCTTTAGCACAAAAAACTTTGGAGTCGGATTCGGGTATTAAATTGTTGTGGAATAAAAGCGGTTTAACAGGGGCGATTCAGGATTATCTCAACTTAGTTCAGCGCTTTTCTAAAGAGCATTCATCTCATTCTGAAATGATCACTTACCCAGGCTCTCCTTGCATTGCCCGTGCATTATTACGCCCTCAAGATCGCATTATTTTAAATGAGCTTCACCCTGAAGAGGCAATCACTTTAAGAAAATTTTTTCGAGGCGATGCGCAAGTTCATATTCATTCACACAATGCTTATTTCTGGTTAAAAGGGATGATTCCTCCAGCAGAGCGTCGTGGACTTGTTTTGATTGATCCACCCTACGAACGAGAAGATGAGTATCAGGAGCTCCTTAAACTGCTGCTTATGAGTGCAGAACGTTGGCCCACAGGCATCTACGCCTTGTGGTATCCCATCACCCCAGATCAAAAACTTGAAGCTTTTTCGCGCTCCTTGAAAAAGAGTGGCCTTCGAAATGTGCTCAATATTCAGCTCAGTCTTGCTGATCCGGATTCTCCCTCAGGGATCATCGGTAGCGGTCTTGTAATCATAAACCCTCCTTGGCAGCTTGAATCTAAATTAAATGAATCTTTGAAAATATTATGGAGTGCCTTAAGTTTAAAGAAGCAGGGGGCTTATCAAATAACACAATGGCTTCCTCAATAATCGCTGCCTTTGCTTTACAGCTACTGCGCAGTCACATAGAATAAAATCTTCATTCCTAGCCCTGAGGCTCTCATGCCCATTTCTCTCCCCGTCGGTACCGACACCCTCCAATTTTTAATCGACAAGGCGCACGAATTTCAAGCTAAGGAAGATGTGGTGATCCCTGAAACTCCTTTAAGCCCTAGCGAAGATTGGGCCTTGCAAATTCTAGCCAATCACAAAGATGATCACTGCTATCAAGAGTTTTGCAATGCCGTCAACGAGTTGGAGCCCGACCAACAACTGGCCTTAGTTGCGCTCATGTGGGTAGGCCGCGGCGATTACAGCAAAGAAGAGTGGGCTGAGGCCCTAAGAGATGCTGCAGAGCAACACACCATTTCCACCGCGCAATATTTGATTACTACGCCGCTGGTCGCTGATTTTCTCCAAGAAGGCATGGCAGAATTTGGACTCTCCTGTGATGAAGAATAGGTAAAATCATGTCGGTCATCTTTATAGTATTGCTCATTTTGCTCACGCTGATTTTTTTTCTATTCAAATGGACTAAAGCCGGCATAGTGACGCTTTTTGTGTTATTGGGCTTTTTTATGTTGATTGGCTCCGGAATTGTGCCATCTTTCTTGATGCATTATTTGCAAAGCTATCCCTATAAGAGCAATTATTCCAACTGGGGGAGTCGAAATGCTATTGTTGTTTTGGGGGGTGGCGCCGATCGAATTCCAAATACCTCTATCGTTCAACCTTCAGTTATGTCTTATTCCAGAATAGTTGAGGCAGAAAAATTGTATTATGCCTGCAAAAGGGCAGGGCGCGAATGTACAATTATTGGCAGTGGGGGTGATGCAATGCTCAATAAAATTGCCGAGGCCGTTATTTATCAAAATGAATTAACCCAGATGAATGTAGTAAAACAGGATATAAGATCGGAAGCTCAAAGCTTAAACACCCATGAAAATGCACAATTTAGCGCGCGTCTTTTAAAAAGAGGAGGCTTTGATCGAATTTATTTAGTCACCTCAGGCTTTCATTTAAAACGATCTGTCTTGTGGTTTTCATACTATGGGGCTCATGTCATACCCGTGCCTTCCGATTATATTAAGATAAAAATTTCTCCACTTCCTTGGGGTTATAATTTTGCCATGACAGATTTTGCTTTACATGAGCTCCTTGGTATCGTTCAGTATTATATCCTAACAAAAATGTAGGCATTCTATTGTGTGTAGCCGAAAAATTGTATTTGCCCAGAAAAAAGCGTTATATTATGGCCTTTAATTAAATGACCCACAGGAGCGTTTTTATGAAAATGACCTTATTGAGCTTGATATTAAGTTTGGGATTATTATCTTTGAGTGAAGCCAGTTTAGCGGATGAAACACACACCTGTTGGTTAGATTCAAATTGTACCGGTACGATCGTCAATTATAGCAATAAACATCAGTGCACTGAGCGAGGCGGCAAGTCTTGGAAGAAAGCTGCGAATACACCTTGCCGAAATTTATAATTATTTAAGAGACTCTATAGGTGCTTCCTCAGGATCTGCTTCTGATGTGGCCGCTCCCTTAGATATTGAATACAAGCTTGAAGTACAACTTACGGCACTGATAGGACTGCCATCCATCACACATCCACCACCCGCCACACTAGCCACTCCGCTGGCGGTGGCAATGGGTGCATAGGCACTGCCAGCTACACCGGTACAGGCTGAATAAAGGGCTGGAGTAGCGCTACAGGCTATGAGGCTCATAGAAGTTAGGAAAATACAGCCCATTTTGTAGGGCCAATTCATGAATTGACCCTATGTGTTGCGCCCATCCACGAAGCCAAATGCCTCTTAGCAGGTGATTGCGTTTTAAGGCGGGCGCTACCTCCGATAATAAACATTATCGGAGGTAGTGAGGCTAAGGACAGCATCCCTTTCAGCACAGCCTTCGAAATCAGTTTGATTGATATGGCAATACAACCACTGTCGTTCCTATTCGCATAAAGTGTTCACTGAGCCATTTTGCTGCTATGGAAGTAACTCTGATACAGCCGTGGCTCGCATTATAATCGGGTACATCACCTGAGCCGTGGATGGCATAGCCCCTGTGGTCAAAGAACATGCAGTACGGCATGGAGGCGCCACCGCGTGTTTCGAGTGGATATTTACCCGATTTACAATCGGCTCCTTTCATTCTGTATACCGCAAAATCCCCTACAATAGTTTTACAGGCCATCTTGGTGTCTGGGCAATATAGGCGTCCGCCAGAAGCCCTGCCGGTATTCACCCGCTTTCCTTGCTCATTGTACGCGGCCCAAGCATTGTAGTTAGGATCAAAAATAAAAACTCGCTTTCCTGTGGGGGTATGATTCGTTGAAAAATGGGCATGACCTTTATTTTCTCCGTCCCCATCCGGATCTTGCTCAGCCGTTAGCACTTTCTTGGGGATAGGCACAATGGCATTGGCCGGCGCCTTTGCGCAAGCTATTAGGCCCAGAGAAATACTTAAGCAGAGCGCAAGCACTATTCGCAACATGGGTTTAACTCCTTATTTTATTTTTAATCACGAGATACAGAACGGGGGCGGCTAAAGCTAGGGTTAAGGTATTTGCCGTGAAAATGGGAAGACTCTTCAGGATGATACTATAGATAATCCAGCAGATTAATCCCAGGATAAAGATAAGATAGGTCAGAGCGGAAATACCTTTTGTGCACTTCGTTTTAACTACTTTAATGACCTGTGGAACAAAAGCCAGTGAGGTAAAAGTCCCTGCTAAAAAACCAAGGCCTGCCACATAATCCATTGCATAGTCCTTTATCAAATTTCTTTAGAAAGAATAGCTTATTATTTAGAATTCAACCACCCTATTTTTAGCTGAGGCCAACCCAATGGTCGATATTTGACGCCCTATCATTATTGCTATATTTTCAGCGTTTTTAACGGGGGTATGTGATGAAAAGAATTATAAATGTGGGTTCCTATGAGATTGATGTCGTCTGGGCAGGTGGATCTTTTGCCGTCGCTATCGTGGTGGGGCTTGCTGTGGGTTATACCACCAGCGCCCTGGCTTCTTCTACTGTCTGCGGATCCTCTCTTTCATCAGACTCTTACTGTTCAATTACCCAATTTTCTGGATTACCGGAATGCCCCTCCAGCAATTTTGCTTTTAGTATCTGCAAAGCTGCTTTTGAGGCGGGTGCCGGGGCATTTTCAAAGATACTCGAACAAGACTCAAGCTTTGCAGGTGGTTGGCCTCAACTCAACGCGGATCCCGGCATTAGCTGCACCCTCCCCCTCTACAATCATACAGCTTATC
>JAKFXE010000022.1 GCA_021731545.1 Coxiellaceae bacterium | reverse complement strand
CAGTGACTTTACCCGAAGGTGTTGAGATGGTGATGCCGGGCGATAACATCAAGGTAACGATCGAGTTGATTCAACCGATTGCGATGGACGATGGATTGCGCTTTGCGGTCAGAGAAGGTGGTCGTACTGTAGGTGCGGGTGTGGTTACTAAGATCATTGAGTAAATTTAACGAGAGGGAACAGCCATGGCTGTAGTGAAAAAAAATCAACTCATACGAATCAAACTGACAGGTTATGATCCTGGCATTATTGATCAATCAACGAGCTCTATTGTTGATACCGCCAAGCGTACGGGTGCCCAAATTAAGGGGCCGATTCCCTTGCCGACTAAAATCGAGCACTTTACGGTTTTAAAATCACCGCATGTGAATAAAGATGCGCGTGATCAGTATGAGCTAAGAACACACAAGCGATTGATCATCATTGTGATGCCAACTGAAAAGACGGTAGATGCCCTGATGAAGTTAGATTTAGCGGCGGGTGTTGATGTTCAGATTAGTGTGGAATAAGAAACGTATTTAAATGTTGGAGTTAACTAAAATGTCCATAGGCTTAGTCGCTGAAAAATGCGGAATGACTCGAGTGTTTTTGGAAACTGGGGCGGCGGTTCCTGTTACTGTACTTCGAGTATTGCCCAACACCGTTACGCAGGTAAAGACGCTTGAAAAAGAGGGTTATCGTGCCGTGCAGTGTGCCGTGGGCAGTCGACATCCTTCGAAGTTAACGAAGGCTCGTTTAGGTCAGTTTACCAAGGCGGGTGTTGAGCCGGGGACCTCCTTAAAAGAATTTCGCTTGAGCGCTGATGAGTTGCCCGAGGCTAAGGTGGGCGATCAATTTACAGTAACGGTATTTAATGCCGGCCAACTCGTGGATGTTCGAGGTTTAAGTCGAGGTAAGGGTTATGCCGGTACTGTGAAGCGCCACAATTTTAGAACGCAAGATGCTTCTCATGGTAATTCATTGTCGCATCGTGCACCGGGTTCTATCGGACAGTGTCAAACACCAGGCCGCGTGATGAAGGGTAAAAAAATGTCCGGTCATTTGGGTGATGTGTATTGCACCTCTCAAGCCTTAGAAGTGATGCGTGTAGATGCTGAACGTAATTTGTTATTAATCAAGGGTGCGGTTCCGGGTGCTCCGGGTACTGAGCTCGTTGTTTTACCTTCTGTAAAAGCGAAGGGGGATAAAAAATAATGGAAGTGCAAGTAACAGCTCTAAAGGGCAAGGCCTCTAAGACAGATCTTTCCGATCAAATCTTTGCCTGCGAATTCAAAGAAGCCTTGATTCACCAAGTGGTCACAGCCCATCTTGCGGGTGCGCGCGCCGGTACTAAAGCGCAGAAGAACCGCAGTGATGTTCGTGGCGGTGGTAAAAAACCTTGGAATCAAAAAGGAACGGGCCGCGCGCGCGCGGGCTCAAGTCGTAGTCCTTTGTGGCGTGCGGGTGGTGCGACTTTCGCGGCAAGACCCCGTGACTTCACGCAAAAGCTGAACAAGAAAATGTACAAACGCGCTATCGC
Source organism: Coxiellaceae bacterium (assembly GCA_021731545.1). Classification (GTDB taxonomy): domain Bacteria; phylum Pseudomonadota; class Gammaproteobacteria; order Coxiellales; family Coxiellaceae; genus CAIQCE01. Next base: position 3,234 of record JAKFXE010000022.1, on the reverse strand, counting down.
CAGTATTTTGTCTGAGCTCTTGCGTCGGGATCGATTATTGGTGGTGGATGATTTGCCCTTAGCAGAAGCTAAGACACGTGAGCTCGTGAAGACTTTGGCTGATTTAAAGGTAGAGGGGCGTGTCGTTATCATTGATGCAGGTTTTCAAGAGAAGCTGATGCTGGCCGCGCGTAACTTGCACCAAGTGGATGTTACGGATGTACATCATTTAGATCCGGCTCATTTAGTGGGTGCAGATCGAGTTGTGGTAACGCTGGCTGCGTTGAAACAACTTGAGGAGAAACTGGCATGAAAGCAGAACGCTTATTAAAAGTGATTGAAGGGCCTCATGTGTCTGAAAAGGCGCAGTCGACGCATGAATATCAACAGTTGATTCTTAAAGTGCGCAAAGACGCCAACAAGATTGAGTTGAAGGCGGCGGTTGAGCATTTGTTTAATGTACGAGTTCGCTCGGTGCGCGTGTGCAATGTGAAACCCAAGGCAAAACGCTTTGGTCAAATTGAAGGTCGATTAAAGTCTTGGAAAAAGGCCTATGTCACCTTGGAAAAGGGCAGTGAAGTCGATTTTAGTCAGCAATTAGCTTAAAGGTATCAGAACATGGCTTTAGTAAAAAAGAAACCTACTTCTCCTGGACAGCGGCATAAAGTCGTTGTCTCTAACCCGGATTTGCACAAGGGTAAGCCTTGTGCTGCCCTGGTAAAAGCCAAAAAGCGTATCAGCGGCCGAAACAATCAGGGCCGCATTACGATGCGTCGTCGGGGGGGCGGTCATGCGCATCATTATCGAATGGTTGATTTTAAGCGAGATAAGGATGGAGTTCTGGCTAAGGTTGAGCGTATTGAATATGACCCCAATCGCAGTGCTCATATTGCCTTAGTCCTGTACGTTGATGGAGAAAGACGTTATATTATCGCCCCCCAAGGCTTAAAGCAGGGGGATGAGGTGGTTTCAGGGGACAATGCGCCTATTCGAGTGGGAAGTTGTTTGCCTCTGCAGAATATTCCGGTGGGTTCTACCATCCACTGTGTTGAATTAAAGCCGGGTAAAGGCGCTCAGTTTATGCGTAGTGCAGGCACTTCGGCTCAGTTGGTGGGCCGTGAAAGTGTCTATGCTATTTTGCGTTTGCGCTCGGGTGAGATGCGCAAAGTGTTAGTGACGTGCCGGGCGACGATCGGCACCGTGTCTAATACGGAACATAATTTGCGTCAGTTGGGTAAGGCCGGTGCTAATCGCTGGCGCGGAATTCGCCCCACGGTGCGGGGTGTGGCGATGAATCCAGTCGACCATCCTCATGGTGGTGGTGAGGGTAGAACTTCCGCAGGCCGACATCCTGTTAGCCCAACGGGTGTACCGACGAAGGGTTATAAGACTCGAAAGAATAAACGAACACAGAAGATGATCATGAAGGATCGTCGAGCTAAATAAAGAGGTTTTGATATGCCAAGATCCACACGAAAAGGCCCCTTTGTAGATCATCATCTGCAAATGAAGGTTGAGCAAGCGGTTAAAAGTAACACCAAGCGTCCCATTAAGACCTGGTCGCGCCGTTCCATGATTACGCCGGATATGGTGAGCTTAACCATTGCTGTTCATAACGGTCGTTTGCATGTGCCGCTTTATATTACAGAGAACATGGTGGGACACAAATTGGGTGAATTTGCACTAACACGTACTTATAAGGGTCATTCGGGCGACAAGAAAGCGGCCGCAGCTCCTGCGAAGAAAGAGGATAAGAAATAATGAGAGTCTCGGCCAAACTTAAAAACAGTCATATTTCTCCGCAAAAAATACGTTTAGTGGCTGATCAAGTACGGGGTTTGCCGGTTTCTAAAGCCGTTGACTTGCTTGAATTTAGCCCCAAAAAAGGCGCGGAGATTATTAAGAAAGTATTGAATTCGGCTATTGCCAATGCAGAGCACAATTTAGGTGCTGATATTGATGAATTAAAAGTAGAAACTATTTTTGTGGACACAGGGCCCACCGCAACGCGTTTCCATGCCCGAGCTCGAGGCCGTTCCAATCAAATTATTAAACGCATGAGTCATATTACGGTAACAGTGGCAGGATAAAACGTAGGGGCGCCCCTTGTGTGCGCCCGCTTTTGATTTAATCGAAACGTAGGGCCAATTCACGAATTGGCCCTGTTAAATAAGACGAGGACAGGTAATGGGTCAAAAAGTAAATCCAGTGGGAATACGTTTAGGTATTACCAAAGATTGGACATCTAAGTGGTATGTCAGCACCAAGGACTTTGCCAATTACTTGCATACAGATCTTAAGGTCAGAAAGTTTTTGACCAAAAAATTAAAAGGGGCTGCCATTAGCCGTATACAAATTGAGCGTCCTGCGCGTACGGCACGAGTAATTATCCACTCAGCTAGACCCGCTGTTATTATCGGTAAAAAGGGCGGTGAAAGCGAAGCCCTGCGTGATGAGCTTTCTGCGTTGATGGGTGTGCCTGTTCATTTAACGGTTGAGGAAATTCGAAAACCTGAAATGGATGCTAAATTGGTTGCAGAGAATATTGCACAGCAATTAGAGCGTCGAGTGATGTTTCGTCGAGCGATGAAGCGTGCTGTACAAACAACCATGCGCAACGGTGCTGAGGGCATTAAAATTAATGTATCGGGTCGTTTAGGGGGCGCGGAAATTGCGCGAACCGAATGGTATCGTGAAGGTCGTGTTCCGTTGCATACTTTCAGAGCAGACATTGATTATGGTACAGCCATTGCAGAAACTACCTACGGGATTATTGGTGTGAAGGTTTGGATCTTTAAGGGTGAAGTTGTAGCTCAAGAAGAAAAGATCGCTCCTATTGCAGACAGCGACGATTAAAAGAGTAGAGGATTGAGGAATGCTTCAACCAAAGCAAAGAAAGTTTCGTAAAGATTTTAAGGGCCGTAATCGTGGAGTGGCCACTACCGGTAACCAAGTAAGCTTTGGTGACTATGGCATGAAGTCTTTAAATTATGGACGTATTACCGCTCGTCAGCTGGAAGCGGCCCGACGTGCTATCACGCGCCATATTAAGCGCGGTGGAAAATTAGTGATTCGGATATTTCCGGATAAGCCTATTAGTAAAAAACCGCTGGAAGTGCGTCAAGGTAAGGGTAAAGGTGCCGTGGAATATTGGGTAGCGTTGGTTCAGCCAGGTCGAATGATGTTTGAGTTGGGTGGAGTGACTGAAGAGTTGGCGCGAGAGGCCTTCAAATTAGCGGCGGCTAAGTCTGTCTC
>JAKFXE010000078.1 GCA_021731545.1 Coxiellaceae bacterium | reverse complement strand
AGGAATTATTATGCGTCGCTATATTGATCAGGTAAAGCACATGGATTATTTTGTCGAGAAAGCGCAGTCGATGGCAGCGTTGAGAAATTCTTTGGCCTTGGCCTTGCAATGTACAGGTGTAGAAATAACGGGCTCCTATGTTACTAATACAGGTAAATCAGCTCTTAAGATGTTAAAAGACCCTGAATTTTCATCATTAAAAGCTATGATTATGGGAAGTTCTGGAAAAGATCTTACCTACAGCGATCTTAGGAAATTTGTTATCGGTATGGAATTGGAAAAATATTTTTCTAAAAGCAGGAGTGAAAAATTATATGCTCGTTTAGGAAAGGATCGGTATTTTTTGCATACTGATCATAATTTTGTGAGAGATTCTTTGGGGGGGGTATCTTCGGTTGTTATTGAAGTTGACACAGATTTTGAGAATATTAAGGGGGAGCTTGTTAGAATTATGAATGGTTACATTAGTTCCTATAAGCTTAGTTTATTTGGTCATCATCATAATAAGCGAGCTATCGCAGTGAAAACAGCCGTATTGAGTTGTTGCACGCTTGAAGAAATTACAGCGATTATCGAGAATCAGCGGAGCATATTTGCCAAACCTCTGATTGTCGATGAACCTGGTCTCATTGCTTCATTCAAGCTAGAAACAGAAGGCAAAGGCAGCTTGAAAGCATCGGATGAAATAAAAGATATCCCTTTGTTGCGAACGCGCTGGAAGAGTGTGAGGAATGTAAGTAGCTCCTCAGGGTATCGGAAGATGTTGGAAGCAGCATGGAGCTTTGTATCAGCAAAGAGCCTAGTCGTTGATCCTCTTACGGTAGGGGTAGTCCCTTCGTAACCCCCCCAGGATAAACGCATCTAAATTTGTACAAACTGCTTGAATATTAACCTAGATAGCAGGGCTCCCGCATCAAAATTTGAACAAAAGTTAAGATTCATCGATACTCCTGATTTTTAAATCAAGGAGGGGCCGATGTTTGATGGAAAGCCAGAGCTATTGGGTTACTTAAGTGTCATTCGAGATCCGAGAATAGATCGCAGCAAGCTGCATAAACTGGGGGACATATTATTCATTACGGTTTGCGCAGTGTTATGTGGGTGTGACACCTGGGAAGACATTTATGAATTTGGGGAGATACGAGAGCCGTGGCTGAGGCAATATTTAGAGCTTCCCTATGGCATTCCTTCGGTAGATACGATTGCTCGAGTATTTTCACTGATTTGCCCTGAAGAATTTGAATGTGCTTTTCGGAATTGGGTCAGTTCTTTGTATTGCACGGAGGGAGAGCGGATTATTGCGATTGATGGCAAAAGGCTTCGAGGCACTTATGATAATACGCAGGGTAAGGCGGCGATTCATTTAGTCAGTGCTTTTGCGACGGAGCAAGGCCTAACGTTAGCGCAGGTTAAAACAGGTGATAAATCCAATGAAATTACGGCGATTCCTGAGCTATTAGATGCGTTGATTTTAAAGGGGTGCATTGTAACGTTGGATGCAATGGGCTGCCAAAAAACGATTGTTGAAAAAATTATTGAACGAAAAGGTGACTATGTTATTTCATTAAAAGGAAACCAGGGTCAGCTACATGGGGATATTAAGTTATTTTTAGAAACTGAAAAAACGAAAGACTTTAAAGATACGCCCCATGCTTATTATGAAAGCTTGGAGAAAGGGCATGGTCGAATTGAAACGCGACGTTATTGGATTAGTTCTCACATTAGCTGGCTAGAAAACAAGGCCGATTGGGCAGGATTAAAAAGCATTGGCATGGTGGAGTCAGAGCGTGACATTCAGGGGGTTGTTAGCCGAGAAACCCGTTTCTTTATTAGTTCCATTGCCCCCGATGGAAAGCGCTTTGCTCATGCGGTGAGACAGCATTGGGCTATCGAGAATAACCTTCATTGGCAGCTTGATGTCTCATTCGATGAAGATAAATTACGAGCCAGGGTGCGTTATGCGGCTCAGAACTTGGCAATTGTCCGACGAATGATCTTAAATGTGTTAAAGCAGGACACCACAAAAAAGACCAGTTTAAAGACAAAACGTAAGTGTGCGGGCTGGAGTGAGGCTTATCTTACTAAAATGTTAGCTACTTTGTTCAAATTTTGATGCGGGAGCCCTGACCTAGATAGGTAAAGCTATTCCTTTTTCATAAATGAAGGCACGCTCGGCGGGCTTTTCTTGCTCCCGCATGGCTGCGCGATAAGGTGCGGCATTTTGATGCAGCAATGCGGCCACAAGGCTTCTAGAGTTTCAACACCTCCCGGAGGGCAGAGATTGATCTCAGCTTCGCCTTTGGCGAGGGCCGCTGCATAAGGACGGCAGCCTGAGTAATGACACAGCCCGCACTGCGTCTGGGGCAGTAGGGCGTCAATTTGGCTTAGTAAATTTGGCATGAGGTATGACAAGGGATAATAATTATTAATTTGTTCGGAGCCTAGTTGCAGCAGCCTTCTCTGCGGTAGAGACCTTAGCGTGAATGTCACATAAATGATATTTACGGATTGAGTGCCCGTTGCCTATGAGCTGCCTCAATGCGGACTTGATCATTAGAAAAAACAAGGGATACTGTTTTGGTATTTCCCAATACAGCGTTATTAACGAACGTAAGGACAGTTTATTATGCGAGAATTACCCTGTCGCTCTCAAGAAGCGCAAGCATTGCACACGGCTATTTTAGGTTTTATTCAGGGAGAAGAGGGGTGTGATTCTGATGCTATTCTTCGTTTGATCAGGCCTACAAGTGGTATCACAAGCTGCCGAGATTTTATAGTTGAGTTGAGCTCGAGTGGACATAGTCATTTGATTGATATTCTCCATCTTCCCTTTGCATTTCATCCGAGTGATCCCACATTAGCGCGCGAACGATGTTTGCACTTATTTCAGTTATTTTTGCAGCATTTGCCTATGCTTGAGTGGGCGTCATTATTAGTCCAGTCAACACAGGAGGGCTTTACCCCCCTGCATAGTACGCTGAAATCAGGCAGTCCTGAGATTGTCACGGCGTATTTAGCGCAAGTGAAGCAAGCGCAGCATGAGGGCTATTTAACTCGAGAAGCGGTTGGGCGACTTTTAATCGCAGCGAATGAAGCCCGCTTTACCCCCCTGCATGAGGCGCTGATCTCAGGCAATCCTGAGATTGTCACAGCGTATTTAGCGCAAGTGAAGCAAGCGCAGCATGAGGGTTATTTAACTCAAGAAGCGGTTGGGCGACTTTTAGTCGCAGCGAATCAAGCCGGCTTTACCCCCCTGCATCAAGCACTGAAATCAGGCAATCCTGAGATTGTCACAGCCTATTTAGCGCAAGTGAAACAAGCGCAGCATGAGGGCTATTTAACTCAAGAAGCCGTTGGGCAACTTTTAGCTGCACCGAATCAAGCGGGCTTTACGCCCCTGCATGATGCGCTGAAATCAGGCAATCCTGAGATTGTCACAGCGTATTTAGCGCAAGTGAAACAAGCGCAGCATGAGGGCTATTTAACTCAAGAAGCCGTTGGGCAACTTTTAGCTGCACCGAATCAAACGGGCTTTACGCCCCTGCATGATGCGCTGAAATCAGGCAATCCTGAGATTGTCACAGCGTATTTAGCGCAAGTGAAACAAGCGCAGCATGAGGGCTATTTAACTCAAGAAGCGGTTGGGCAACTTTTAGTTGCACCGAATCAAGCGGGCTTTACCCCCCTGCATGATGCGCTGATCTCAGGCAATCCTGAGATTGTCATGGCGTATTTAGCGCAAGTGAAACAAGCGCAGCATGAGAGGTATTTAACTGAAAAAGCCGTTGGGCAACTTTTAGTCGCACCGAATCAAGCCGGCTTTACCCCCTTGCATCAAGTACTGAAATCAGGCAATCCTGAGATTGTCACAGCCTATTTAGCGCAAGTGAAGCAAGCGCAGCATGAGGGCTATTTAACTCAAGAAGCCGTTAGGCGACTTTTAGTCGCACCGAATCAAGCCGGCTTTACCCCCCTGCATCAAGCATTGATCTCAAGGCTCGCGTTTTCAGTTGATGTGCTGCTTAAGCTTTTAGGTGACTTTTTGGACCCGCATGAACTAAAAGCTGCGCTTCTTGGCTGCAACACAGCCAAATATAATATTTTTCACCAAGCGGCTTATGCGGGTGACGCGGCTATATTGAACACACTGATTGAATTCATTCAGCGGCGCTTTCCAGAAAGCGCCGACTCTTTGCTACATCATTTGGCAAATCAAAAAAACAATGCGGGTCGTTTCCCCTTCTCTTCGTCGAGCAGCCGGGAGGTAGAGGATCTCCTTTCTTTTTGTCGTGGAAGGGCTCCTACTAAACGTATACGTGAAGAGGACGGTTTTGGTCGAAATGAAGATTCTAAACGGCGCAGGGTGGAGGAAGATAGAAGGGGAGCGGCGTATTCAGGGAACTTGGGGTATGCAGAGAGGGACAGGGATTCTCATTCTTCCGATGCCCGAGGGTATGACAGTAGGACAGACGCCTCATTTTTTCCTGCACCTAGGACAGGTCGTGTTTTGCATAAGGATGATAATTTTCATGGAGAGGCGAAGCGATATCCTTATGATAGAAATTGAGGCGTAGTAGAAAGATTTGAAAATTAAATAGTCGAAGGTTAAAAATCCAAAAATAATCTATTTTTCTCGATGAAAATTCTAAAAATGCCGCATTAAATTTGATATAATTTCGCCAGTTTTTGGTGGGTAACCCCTCAAAAGCTTGCAAATTAAAATTCAAAATTGAGGTATTAGGATGAAGCCAAAAGCGT
>JAKFXE010000033.1 GCA_021731545.1 Coxiellaceae bacterium | reverse complement strand
ACAGACTGCATTCTTGTAGAAGCTCCTCCAGAGAAATATCCTTAGAACTTAATAAATCAATATCCTCCGAAAAACGATGTTCTTCAAAATAAATTCTCTTGATCGCAGTCCCGCCATAAAATATAACATTATTTTTTAAATTGGATTTTGATAGGCACGTTAAAATCCAGCTAATTGCGTAATCTTTTTCAATGGTTTCTGTCGGAACCTTGAATTTATTGGCTATGGCATTAATTTCTGCTAACGATATCATCCCCAGATACCCACCTTTAGTTCTTCGATCGACATGTTTAGGCGAATATGCCAACGGCTTAATCGCTTTCCCTCTTTTAAGCCATAGGGGTCAAGAAGGATATAATCTTTTGTCTCACTCATGGCTCTCGACAATGCAGATCTAAAATTCACCTCCAGGCTTAAAATTTCAAGAATAAATCCAAGGCGCTTTACTGCAGCTCTGCTATGAAATCTAAGGGCGTATTCCATCATTTTTTCCCAATCAATTTCTTTATGTTTAGCCCAAATACCCTGAACCATTTCTTTAATCCCGCCGCATAAATCAGGCCTGTCTAATCCATCTAATAAAGTTCTTTCAAGGTCGCTCACAAACACTTTTTCACATTTGCTAACCCATTGAGAAGTGCTACCCCAAAAATGCTCAGGCTTAGCATAAATAAAATGGTAATTAAGATGATTAATTTTTTTAACAGAACATCTCTTGGGCATCGTAATATAGATATCAAGCAATGGATGGATTGTCATGCCGTGAAGACGCATGGCGCTATAATAGGAAATAAAATAATGATCTCGACCCGCTAGTTCATGGGCAATCACAGCCCAGTTACTAAGCTGCGCACTTTCTTGGCCCATTTGGAGAATGAGGTACGCACCTGGCTTAAGTCGCGCTAAAATACCTCGCTTAACCAGGTCGCTCAAAAATTTGATGGTCTCAGCTCGTCCCCCAGCATATAAGCTCATTGCCTCGTCGAGCGTAAAGATAGATTTGCCCTGGTTCAATAGCTTATCAATAAGGCGTGCGCTGATGGGTCCCAGGGTCTTTGTAAAGGGCAAGTTTGTGCTCATAAGTGATATTATATGTAATATAAATAACTTTTCAAGTTATTTATATTACATATAATATCATTTTAGGCTGGGCGCCAGCTTATAAAAGGATCCAATATTTCCTAGGAAATCCTGCCTACCCATGCAGTTTTGTCATCGCCTGCTCCTCTTTGCCCTGCAAGAGCAGGGGGAAGATATTTACGGCTCGATGGATATTGCTGAGGATATTTTCTTGCTCCGCGGCTGGAGGAGGACTCAGCACATAATCGTGTACGCGGTCCTTGTGGCCCGGATGACCCACGCCAATACGCAGACGCCAAAACTCAGGGCTACCTAGGCGCGCGATGATATCGCGCAAACCATTGTGTCCTCCATGACCCCCGCTCTTTTTTAAACGAATCGTTTCCACACCCAAATCAATTTCATCGTGTGCAATTAAAATGCTTTCCACCGGAATTTTGTAAAATTGCGCAAGCGCCGCCACCGCTAGGCCGCTCTCATTCATATACGTCGTTGGAATGGCTAAGCGACAAGGCGCACCAAAATAATCGGTGACACCAACCCAAGCTTGTAACTTAGATTCGTGTTTAAGAGTGATACTCGCTTGTTTAACTAAGGCTTCAATAAACCAAGCACCCGCATTGTGTCGAGTGGTGGCATAAGAAGGACCCGGATTGCCCAGGCCCACAATAAACTGAATGGGTTCAGCCAAAACTTATTCCTTTTTTTCTTTTTCCTCTTCGGCTGTTGGAACCGCCGCAGCTTCAGCACCTTCGGCACCTTCAACCGATGGAGCCGCTTCTGACTCTACATCTTCCTTAGCGGCACGCGGCATGTGAATATTCGCTACCGTTTGATCGTGATCTTCATCAATTGCGTGGGCGAATTCAACCCCTTCAGGTAATCTAAGCTGTGAAAGATGAACGCCTTCGTCCATTCCTAAAGCTGAAACATCCACCTCAATATATTCGGGCAAATTCGCAGGCAAACATTTTACTTCTACTTCATTCATCAAATGCGCAATCACACCGCCTTCTTTAGTGATAGCCACGTTTTTATCTTCACCCATAAAATGTAAGGGCACATGCATTCTCAATTTTTCGTTCAGATTGATGCGCAGAAAATCCAAATGCAAGACACGGTTCTTAACAGGGTGACGTTGCAAATCTTTTAATACCACTTTCTCGGGTGTGCCACCAATATTCAAGGTCAAAATTTGTGAATAAACCGCCTCATGCGACAAGGTAATCATCACATCTTTGTGGGGGAGGGTCAGCTGCTGATTTTCTTTACCTGCGCCATACACAATGGCAGGCACACGGTCCGCTTGGCGACGCAAACGGCGGCTATCGGCCTTGCCGCGGCTCTCACGTAATTCAGCATTAAAGGACAAAGGGGTCGACATGGTATTTCTCCGAAAACTTGAATAAAGGCCGACTTAGGGCCATGGAACCAGGCATTGTACCGATTTTTAAAGAAAAGACCACCCAAAATCCAGGAAAATCCCTCCCGCTGGGAGCTCAAAGACTCCGCAGGATGGGCGCTATGCCATAGCAGGGGACTCAAAAAGTAGGGGTTACACAAACATCTCGCTGACCGACTCATTGCCCACCACACGGCGGATGGTTTCAGCAATCAGTGAGCTGATCGAGACGGCGCGAATCTTAGCGCAGGCCTGAGCTTCCGGCTTCAGAGGAATGGTGTCACTCACCACCACTTCATCGAGGCACTCTGAGTTCATGATGTTATTAACAGCCGCCCCCGATAAAACCGGATGGGTACAATAAGCACGCACCGTTTTCGCTCCATGTTTTTTGAGCGCAATGGCGGCTTGGCAAAGGGTGCCTGCGGTATCGACAATATCGTCTACAATGATGCAGTCGCGGCCAGCGACGTCACCAATCACATTCATCACTTCTATTTTATTAGCGGCCGGACGGCGTTTATCGATAATGGCCAAATCGGTATCGTTTAGGCGTTTTGCAATGGCACGTGCTCGCACCACACCGCCCACATCGGGAGAAACCACGGTAATATTAGGATCTTTCTGGTGCATAATTTCATCCAGCATCAAGGTGCTGGCATATACGTTATCCACGGGCATATCAAAGAAGCCTTGAATTTGATCTGCGTGCAAATCAACCGTGACCAAGCGGGTAATGCCCACGGAAGCAATCATATCCGCCACCACCTTGGCACTGATGGGAACGCGGGCAGAACGCACGCGGCGATCTTGACGCGCATAACCAAAATAAGGAATGACGGCCGTTAAGCTCGTCGCCGAAGCACGGCGCAGCGCATCGGCCATAAACATAAGCTCCATTAAACTATCGTTGGTGGGCTCACAAATAGATTGCAGCAAAAAAATGGGTTGGCCGCGTACATTTTCTAAAATCTCAACCATGGTTTCGCCATCGCTAAATTTACCCACAGCGATTTTACCGAGACTGGTGTTGAAGTGTTCGGCGATTTTTTGAGTTAAGGAAGGATTGGAGTTGCCCGCAATGAGCTTAAACGCATCTTTTTTCGTCACCATGACAGGCTTCCTTAATGAGAATTGGCTGGGGTGCCAGGATTCGAACCTGGGTATGCGGAGATCAAAACCCCGTGCCTTACCGCTTGGCGACACCCCAAAAATAGCTGCTTATTGTGCTGGCTGCCCCAGGGAGTGTCAACTAAAACTCCCAGTGTTTTACCCGAATTTTAGCCTTCCAGGCTTCATTGCTGAATCGAAGCAGGCTGGGCATATCGCCGAACTTCCACACCTTATAATCCTCATACTGAATAATCCATCCCTGTTGTTTTAATTCAGATAAATGTCCATAAGCATCATAGCGTGCTTCATAAGGGCCCGGCGCCGGCAGGCCTCGAATCCAATACTGCAAATTGGAAATGGGCAATTGCCATCCTAATTCTGCTTGCATCAGGGCTTCAGGAGTGCGCGCCCACACGGTCTGTGTGGCAGAACGCTGTAAGCTCACCTGATGGGCATCTCCCTCAATCACAACGCTTACCCAATTTAAACTTGATCTGATCTGTAAATCATAATGCTCTCCACGCTGCAGCCAGCGATAATTTGCCACCACCGACTGCCCCGGCTGTTGCAAACTAAAGGAGCCTTGAATATCCCAATCGCTAAGCGCGCTCAGCTGCGTTTGCCGAACGGCAGGTAGCACATAATGATAGGGGGGCGACAAGTGCTTAGGAGCACAGGCACTCAGGGCCACTGACAGGAGGATAAAAAGTAGAGCTCTCATTTTCATGGACGGCACTATATCACAAAAAGTGCCAGGCACCGGGCGGCATGCTATGATTCCCTCCATTTTTAAGAGAAGTCTCATGGCGCTCATCACCTACGGCATTAATCATAAAACAGCTGATCTGGCTTTGCGCGAGCACATGGTGTTTGACAGCAGCACTCTGCCCGAGGCGCTACAGGACTTAAAAAATCAATGCGCCGTGAATGAGGCCGTTTTGCTCTCAACCTGCAATCGTACGGAAATTTATGCCGACAGTACAAACCCGCAGGCTTTAGCACACTGGTTGGCTAAAGATCGAAAGCTGGATGCCCGCACATTGGAGGCTTGCAGCTACACCCATCACAATGCAGCTGCCATTCGCCACATGATGCGAGTGGCCAGTGGTTTAGATTCCATGGTGTTGGGCGAGCCTCAAATCTTGGGGCAGATGAAACAGGCTTATAGCGTAGCTCAAAACGCTGGGGTCGTAGGCCCACAATTTCAAACGTTATTTCCCGCCATCTTTGCCACCTGCAAACAAGTGCGCACTCAAACACAAATTGGCGCACACCCCATTTCGATGGCCTATGCGATTGTGCAACTCGCTAAGCATATTTTCAGCAACTTAAAGGAATGCACTGTTT
>JAKFXE010000044.1 GCA_021731545.1 Coxiellaceae bacterium | reverse complement strand
CAAGATAGAGAAGCGGCTGCGCACTTTATAGATATTGTTGTCAGACACAGTGGTATAGGCTTGTTTGAGTTGAGCATCATAGGCCGATCCCAGAAAAGCAAAGGGCGCGATGAGGGCGCCGGTGCTGATGCCGGTTACTAATTTAAATGAGGGGCGGGTTCCTGCCTGGGTCCAGCCACAGAGCAGTCCCGCGCCAAAAGCGCCATCTTGCCCGCCGCCCGAAAGGGCCAGTGCGCTGATTTCGGAGGCCAGTTTCCCATGATGAGCGGCTTTTTCCTGCTCCAGGGAGCTCATTGCACTCTTTTCTAGGCTAGGGCTGAAAACATCTCCCCAGGCCCGGACATTGGGCAGGCCGGGCATTTGAACTTGGCTTTCCAGCTGGCTGGGTAAGGGATTATAGGAAGGGGGCATTCTTCGAGTGCAGCCCTGAGTGAGGATTAGAGCGCTCAGTAGGGTAAAACTGATGCGCAAGCTCTGTTTTTTCGAATATAGGATCATGTTTTATCAACTTCCTTTTAAAAAGGGGTGCGATTCTTTAAAACGGAGGCAGCTTCCCCATCAGTTCAGGGGGCAGTTGGCCCTGCAGAGCTTTTAGCTTGTTCATCATTTTGTTGCCCTTAAATTTCTTCATCATTTTTTGCATTTTTTCAAACTGGCTGAGTAACTTGTTGACCTCTTGGGGATTGCGTCCGGAGCCTGCTGCAATGCGACGTTTGCGTGAACCTGTGATGAGCGCTGGAAAGCAACGTTCTTTGGGGGTCATGGAGTAAATAATGGCCTCCATGCCTGAAAATAATGTGTCGTCCAGCATGCCACCCATGCCAGGCATTTTGCCGGGCAGTGTGGGCAATTTGCTGAGCAGTGATTGCATGCCGCCCATGTTGTGCATTTGTTGCAGCTGCGCTAAAAAATCATTGAAATCGAATCGGTCCCCGGCATGCATTTTTTGGGCGAACTTTTCTGCTTGGGCTTTATCCACTTTTTGAGTGGCTTCTTCTACTAAACTTAAAATATCCCCCATGCCTAAGAGACGTGAGGCAATACGCTCAGGATGAAAAACTTCCAGCGCTTCCATTTTTTCACCCACGCCCATAAATTTAATGGCTTTTCCCGTGATCATGCGCATGGAAAGTGCAGCGCCGCCGCGCGCATCTCCATCCATTTTAGTGAGAATAATCCCGCTTAAATGAAGATCTTCGTTAAAGGTTTTGGCCACATGAGCGGCATCTTGTCCCATCATGCTGTCTACGACTAACAAAGTTTCGGTCGGCGTTGTGAGCGCGCTGATTTCCTTAAGTTCGTTCATCAAATCTTGATCAATGTGTAAGCGACCTGCGGTATCAATAATCAATACATCGATAGCTTGTGTGCGTGCCTCTGTCAGTGCTCGAGTCACAATTGTGCTGGGCGATTCATCCGCACGACTGGCAGAAAGTGTCGCACCCACTTGCTGTGTTAACATCGCGAGTTGCTCGATGGCCGCAGGTCGATAAATGTCTGCGGAGACCATCATCACGGATTTATGCTGTTGCTGTTTTAAATGCAGCGCTAATTTAGCCGCTGAAGTGGTTTTACCAGAGCCTTGCAGGCCCGCCATTAAGATAACGATAGGTGTTTTGGTGCCGAGATTAAGAGCCGCGTGCTGATCTCCTAAAAGATGTATGAGTTCATCATGAACTACTTTGACTAAAGTTTCGGCCGGACGGAGGCTGCGCAAGACGTCTTGACCTATGGCTTTTGCTTGAACGTGCTCAATAAAGTCTTTAACAACGGGCAGCGCGACATCGGCCTCTAGGAGGGCGACACGCACCTCCTGCAGAGCTCCTTGAATATTTTCTTCACTTAAGCGATGTGTGCCGCGCAGTTTCTGGAGGGTGCTGTGTAGACGATCGCTGAGTGCATTGAACATAGGAGCTCTCTTTGGATGGGTTTGGGGTGAGAATTGTATACCGAGTGGGCCTTAAAATGCGACTATCAAAATTTTCAGCCAGAGTATAAAATCTTTTTCATGAATTCCACCCTCCTGGTCCATGTTGTGTTGGCCGCGCTCAGTGTGGGAGTATTGTGTATTGCCGGTTTGCAGGCCTTAGTATTGATTGTGGCTGAGCGGATCGTGCGGGCACCTCCTCATTCGAGAATCAAGTTGCAGAAGCTTCCGCCCCTGGAGTCCATGGAGCGCGGACTATTTCAAAGCATTGGCCTAGGATTTATTCTATTGAGCCTCTTGGTGCTCTCGGGGCTTTATTCCTATCATGCTCAGTTGTTCTCTCAAACGGCTTTACTGCAAAAGACACTCTTGGCTTCACTGGCCTGGCTGGTTTTTGCCGTGCTGCTCTTTGGGCGTCTGTGTTGGGGTTGGCGCGGACGACGCGTCATTTGGGGAACCTTTGGGGGGATCGTTGTATTAATCATGGCTTATTTGGGTACTAAAGTATTATGGAATCTATGATTGGTTTTTTGCATACGCATTTATTAATTCTCTTGGCATTGGGTTTGATCATTATCTCAGGCTTTTTTTCGAGCGCTGAAACGGCGTTAATGTCCATTGATCGCTATCGTTTGCAACATCTAGTGCGTAAAAAAAATCCTGCTGCCAAGCGTGTGGATGCTTTATTAAAACGGCCCGATCGGCTCTTGGGTATGATTTTAATTGGTAATACCGTATGCAACATTTTGGCCTCTGCTGTGGTCACCATGGTGGCGGCTCAATTGTTTGGGCCCCTGGGGGTGGCTGTCACCACCGCTATACTGACTTTGGTTATTTTAATCTTTGCTGAAACAGCGCCTAAAACCTTAGCCGCACTGTACTCGCAGCGTTTATCGTTAGCTGTGTCTTGGGTGCTAACGGGATTGCTTAAATTATTTTATCCTTTGGTGTGGTTGGTGAATGGCATTGCCAATGGATTTTTGTTTTTGTTTGGTGTTCGAGTGCATCAACACACCATGGACCCTTTAACTGCCGAAGAGCTGCGTACCGTGGTGCATCAGGCCAAGGGAATGATTTCTTCCAACTATCATCAGATGTTGTTGCGAATTTTGGGTTTGGAGCGCATAACAGTGGAACACGCGATGGTTCCTCGCAGTGAAATTTACGGTATTGATATCCATGATGACTGGGATAAGATCGTAGAAGAAATCGTGAACTGTAAGCATCGCTATGTGCCTGTGTATCGTGAAAGCATTGATCAAGTAGAGGGCATGTTGGCGATCCCCAAGGCTCTGGCTCTGCTGTCTCAGCAGCAGTTAAATCGAGAGACTTTAGCGGGGATATTGAGTGAGGTGGTTTTTATTCCCGAGGGGACTTTGCTCAATCGCCAGCTATTGAATTTCCAGCATAAGAAAGTGCATATTGGTTTGGTCGTGGATGAGTATGGTGATATCCAAGGCCTCGTTAATTTGAATGATATTTTAGAAGAAATTGTGGGTGAGTTTGCCACTGATATTGAGCAATTAAATGGCCTAGTGAAGCCGCAGGAAGATGGTAGTTTTTGGGTGGATGGCTCGATCAATTTGCGCGATCTAAAGCGCTTAACGGATTGGGATCTGCCGATTCAGGGTCCTAAAACACTGAGTGGTTTAATCATTGAGCAACTGGAGAGGATTCCTGTTGCTGGGGTGGCTCTGCGCATTGCAGGCTACCCGATGGAGGTGCTGGAAGTTGCTGAAAACAACACCATTCGTTGGGTGCGAGTCTGGCCAAACGTGCACAAATAAAGGATTCACGCTTCTTGAATTGATTTTTTGTCTTTTGATCAGCGCTCTTTTGTTCTTGCTGGCGATACCTTCGTTGCAAGAACTTCTAATGGCGCAGCGCGTTTTCTATTATACGCATCAATTGCAATCCTTCATTGAATTGGCGCGTCAGCAGGCTCTGGCGCAGGCTGAGCCTGTGGAGCTCTGCAGCAGCTCTGATCAAAGACAGTGCGAGTCTTTGGCGGTAGGGCGTTCCTGGAATGATGCTCTTATCATGCAGTGCTCGGGCCGAGTATTAAAAAGCTTAGCGGCTATACCTCAAGTTCTGCGACTTTATTGGGTAGCGAATTCAGAGCATCGAGAGCGTTTGAGTTTTTTGCCCAATGGTTTTAGTCAGGCAGAGCAGGGCGCTTTTTATGTGTGTCCCCCAGCGGCTTATGCTTCTCTGGCGCGAGCGCTCATTGTTTTGCGCAGCGGGCGCTTGCGTGTGAGCGGTGATTATTCTAAGCTGCCCTCGATTTGTGCTGTGGGGAAATAGGTCTTTTGCGTATTCAACAAAAGCGGGCGCACACCAGGGGCGCCCCTACGCGGGATGGGATGTTTCGTAGGGCCAATTCACGAATTGGCCTATCGAGGATATTTAAAAACAAAAATGGGCGCACACCAGGGGCGCCCCTACATGAAACAGGAGAAAACATCCGTGCGTATTATTCTATTGGGTCCTCCGGGGGCTGGTAAGGGAACTCAGGCGACTTTTATCGCAGAGGATTTTGCTATCCCGCAAATATCTACCGGCAATATATTGCGTGCGGCTGTCCAAGCTCAAAATGCCCTGGGATTAAAGGTAAAAGAAGTGATGGATAAGGGGCAGCTGGTTTCCGATGAAATTATGGTGCGTTTGATGGAAGAGCGTATTCGACAGCCCGATTGTGAGACTGGATTTTTATTAGATGGATTTCCACGCACAGTGGCTCAGGCCGAAGCGCTTAAGAAAGATCAAATTAAGATCGACCATGTATTGGAGCTCTATGTGGATGATGAATAGATCGTGGCGCGTATCAGTGGGCGTTGGGTTCATCCGGTTTCGGGGCGTGTGTATCACGCCGCTTATCATCCGCCTAAAGTAGCTGGTTTGGACGATGAGACGGGCGAGGCTTTGGTTCAGCGTGAGGATGATAGTGCTACGACCATTCGCAAGCGTTTAGAGGTGTATCGCCAGCAAACAGCCCCACTGCTTCATTATTATCAGACTTGGATGGAGAGCGGCGATGCGATGGCGCCACACTTTCACCGCGTGATGGGTACAGGTTCATTGGTGGATGTCAGGGCGAAAATTGCAGAGGCTTTGAGAGGGTAAAAACAGAGGGTATAAAAAAGCCGCTCAAGAGCGGCTTTTTTATGAGATAGAAGAACAGTACTAC
>JAKFXE010000013.1 GCA_021731545.1 Coxiellaceae bacterium | reverse complement strand
ATAGTTGATAATTTCCGATCACCGCATAACCCAAGCTGGCAATAAGGCCAAAAATACCCAGGAATCGGGTTAATTTTTTGAGTTTAAGGAGTGAAATTTTTGGCGCATCGTTCAGGATGTAGTCATGATTTTTGTCGAGCTGTTCTGGGCTATTTCTATGCAATACAATACTTTTAAGGCTTTGATCTTTTATAGAGTCGATATAATAACGCGGAGAGTCATGGTATTTCCCCCTATACCCCAGGCGAAGCAGTACATACATCAGTTCAATCAATAGATAAAATTCGTTTGGCTGGCTTAGCGCATGACTTAAGATAGAATAAAATCGTTCCCCACCCCAGGTTTCATTATGGATTAAGCTCAATAAACTTTGTTTAGACCAATTCATTTCGGAATCGATGTGTCTATTCATCACAGCCTCATCAATGGCTGTGCAAAGGCAATAGGATGAGGCGATTTGAATTAATTCATCCACTCCCTCGGATTGAAGAGCATTTTGATAGAGTCGTATTTCGTGAATCAATAGAGAATGTAAATTGTTCAGATGAGGAGGGGGAGGGCTCAAGGAAATTTGTGCTATAAAGCAGAGTAGAGGCTTGGCTCGCATTAAAAGCACATTTTGCCTTGAATGCGCAGTATGTATATTTTTGTGAATAGAACCCATTTTGTTTTCCTAAAATCTCAATCTTCTGCATACCACAGTGATGCTTGATATTGGCCCAATCGCGTTGTTCCATGAAGCACAAAACGGTGTTCATTCAGCACTCGAATCCAGAGCTCTCCCCCTTGTTCAACTTGGTAGCAGTATTGCTGGCTGAGTTCTGGCATAGTGGCCGGGTTTTCAATTTTGTGCAGACTTATGCCGGGCAGTGCTTTATTGATTAAAGTTGAAATACTGAGCTCAGTTCCCAGTTTAATATGGTTGACGAGCTCATCTCCATGAAGATAGCTGTTTTTACCCGGGGCGATGCTGAGTATTATTTTTTTAGACAGTTGATGCTCTGTGAGTAAATCGCTTTTCCAAAGCCCCGTCCTGATTTCAGTTAAGACGATTTTGTGTAAGCTTTCGGTAATTTTTTTATCAAGATATTTTTTAATGAAGTCTATAATTCCTTCGAGGCTGGTTTTAAGTTGATTATGTTGATAGCTCGGGGAATGAATAAACTCATCTTGATGGATCACCCCAAGCTCCGATGAAAACACACGCCATTCTTGATACAATTTTTCTGGGTGTACTGCCTGAGACTCAAGGTGGTGCTCCAGTAAAGCCTGTTGTTTTTTCAAGATCAGCAAATATTGAAGCAATAAAGCCGCTTGAGGACTATTTCTTTTTTTATAAGATGGGGAGATTGATTCTGTAATTCCCTTTATTTTTTCAATAAAATAACGACAGGCGCTGAGTATTTCTTGAGAGCAGCCTATATTCAAGCAGGGGGGTATAAAGGATTCATCTATCTGAACTCTGTTTTTTTCAGAAGATTTATTGAGTTTGGCCACGCTTAAATAGGGAGTATTTTCAGGTGGATTTTTAGCGAAAATTAACTGAAGTCGAGTTTGGCATATTTTTATGATTTGTGGATTATGGGTATCTTGATAAGTGTCATTGGCCGACAATTCCTTTAACTGGTATCTTCCCTCTTCCCCATTAAGGTCTTGTTGATACTGAGATTCAGATTGCAGAGGAATACTTAGATAAAGAAATGCTTCGTCCTCGCTGTTTTTGAATTCAATGGGATCCGGCGCTTTATCGAGCCCCGGAATTTTGAAAGCTGTTCCATCGGGAAAAATGCCTGAAGCTTCTTTCAAGCCTAGCTTTCCCAGCTCCAGAAGTGTTCTATCGAGATGGAGCTGTGAAAATCCCCAATAATAAGGAAATTGAGCGGCTGTATGTTGATGTAGTAGAGACTCAAAATAACGCTCTTGCTGCTGAAAATGTTGAGCTTTGAGCAGCATTCCCTCAAGCCAGGCGACCTTATTATAAATAGAGACCATTTTTTTCCTAGTCAAGCATTTTGTACTGTACTGTTTCGGAATTTAGATAAATATTTATTTTTAGCTTTCGCGTATTGTTGGGTATAGCAATGAGTTGACGCCATTTGGCTGTTTCTAAATTTCTATAGGCAGCCACCAGCCCTAAATAGCGTGTATTTTCATTTAATTGGACAGAATAAGTTCTTGTTTGAGAGGGCCTCAGTTCTATTTGATTAAAATCAATCAGGCTGGATCCCAGAGTTTTTTGAGCTTCATCATTGAGCTGCATAAAGCTCGAAGCTTTAAATCGTAAGCCATTTTTTAATTCATAAAAAGTCAATAAAACAGGTGAAGCTCTGTCATTTAAATCAGGATTTAAATTTTTTGAAGACAAGATTTTAGTGTGTAATTTTGTTTCGGGGTGGAGGAGCCCACAACCCGATACGATCAATAAAATCGTCAGCATGATGACCAAGGCAAATATTATTCTAACGCGCGCTTGAGACGTTATTTTTGAAAAAAATGGTTTATTCATCGTATTTTCGTTTATCTGTCTTTGAGCGCAATAAAAAATCCAAGGGATGAAGCTCTCTGGATTCAGGAAGAGATTGTGTTGAAAAAGCATCGACCCTTTGATCTTTATTTTTAAAATCCATGCTTTCTTTATCGGAGAGTTCCCATTCATGATCAAATAGACGCTCTGCTTTTCGAATGAGGGATACTTTAAGGGCAATGCCTTGAAGTAATATCTCATCATTTTCTTCCAGTACGACCTCACCGAAGGGATTTGTTACATAATATTGGCCTCCTGAGGCTCTAATATCGATACACTCCATATTAAAGACTCGGCAGGCTTTGCTCTCTTCGAGCGCTTTCTGTATAGGCTCTGCTTCGGGCAGAGATAATCTCAAAATAGTGCTCATGCTTATACCGCCACGGCTTTTTTAAGATCATAGCCCGCGGGAATGGGGCTTTGAGCTTGATTTTGTTCATCAAAAGGGGTGTAGCGCATTTCAATGCGATCAAAACTGAGTTGAATCTTTTCTTGGGGGTATTGATCCGGTTCTGCATGGATACCATAGCTGCTAATAATGACGTTGTTTAAGGTGTATTGCATATAAGGGATGAGACTGCTGCCGGTCTGGCAAATATCAATTTTGATTTCGGGCTTGGCTTTGCCCACGCACGATTCGCTAAACAACAAGGGTGAGGCTTTATCCATTTTTTTCGTAATACAGAGCTCAGAAATGTTGGGGCGAGTGGCTTCACGATCAGAGATTCTGCCAGGCTCGGCGGTGAGCGAACGTCGGGTTGAAAAATCAATGCTGGAAACCTGGATCCACTGTTCGTGCCCTTGTGCGCTGACATCGCCATCGATGCCTTGAATTTTCATATAGATTGCCATAATAAAATCTCCTGTGGGTTGATGATGCGCTTAATCATAGGCAATGTTTGGATCGCCGCAATCCCGTATTTTTTGCGAACCGTAAAAAATAGTGTATTGCAGGCTTGTGTGTTTTTATGAGTGATGTTAAAACTGAACTAGAAGGCAATGACTTGGCTTGGGATAATGAGGGTCTATAATGTTCAGTAAAGTGTTTGGCGGCATTCTCTTAGTAATTGGTACTTCCATCGCAGGCTCTATTTTGGCTCTGCCTATGGTGACGGCGGCTGGAGGTTATGCGCACTCTTCTTTGCTGTTGTTTTCAGTATGGGTTTTGATGACCATCGGTGCTTTTTTAATTATGGAGGTAACGTTGTGGTTACCAGAGGGCAGTAATTTAATTTCAATGGCCAAGGCCACTTTAGGAAAGAAGGGAGCTTTTGTGACCTGGATTGCCTATCTCTTATTATTGTATTCGCTGCTTTCTGCCTTTATCGCGGGTGGGGCTGATTTAGTGGCCAATTTATTGATGATGATTCATGTCCATCTACCCAGCAGTTTAAATGCTATTTTATTTACACTTCTGTTTGGTGCTGTTGTGGCCGATGGTATTCGCAGCGTAGACTGGGCCAATAGAGGCCTGATGAGCGTTAAAATAGGTTCTTTTGTCTTACTGGTTGTTTTGATTATGCCTCATGTGCATTTGAACAATTTAATTGTGGGGCAGTGGAAGGCTATTCCGGCCGCCATATTGCCGGTGATCACTTCATTTGGTTATGCCATTGTAATGCCAACCCTGCGCACTTATTTTAAAAGCCATGTGCGAGCCCTTCGCTTAACGATTATTATTGGCAGCTTTATTCCGCTTTTTTGTTATTTGCTCTGGAATTTTGTAGTCCAAGGCAGCATTGTTACTCCAGGTGCTCAGGGCCTGTCGGCTATGGCGCAAAGTGCGCATGCGGTGGGTGATTTAACACGGGCGCTCAGCACGCGCTTAGGCAGCGATGTGATCAGCAGTTTGACACATTTGTTTACGATTATTTGCATCACCACTTCTTTTTTAGCCGTTTCACTTTGTCTGAATGATTTTTTAGCCGATGGTTTGCATATCCAGCAAAACTTTACAGGAAAGGCTAAAACTATTGCACTGACTTTCCTTCCCTCACTACTGATTGTTTTATTTTCTCCGGGTATTTTTATTAAAGCTCTAAGCTATGCGGGAATTTTTTGTATTATCCTATTAATGCTATTGCCTGCGCTGATGTGCTGGAGTGGGCGCTATCGAAAAAAAATAGCGCATGGCTATCAGTTCTTCGGTGGAAAAGGATTATTATGGTTTGAAATTATAATTTCTCTGGTGCTTTTGTGTTATGCGGTGGTGGGTGTATTGGATGTTCAGGGGTAAAACCCTATTCCATTTTTTGTAAGGGCAATGGCTGCAGCACATCCCTGTGCTTTGCCCCTCGAAGACTCGGGGTCAGCGGCTTTGCCGCTGGGCAAAATGTGCAATCCTGCACATTTTGTCGTGAATTGGCCCTACGGTCATCGGCAAAGCCGATGGGTTGAATCTGCAATCCGGCGCATTCACTCGTGAATTGTCCTATGCAAAATATTTAAAAGCAAAAGCGGGCGGGCACAAGGAGGCTGCATATTTTGTATAGAGTGACTATTTTTTTAATTACTCGGAGTCATCCCTGCGCTAGTTGAAGTACATGTTCCGTAAAAAAGGAGCTCTTTGGCAACTTCCTCTTTAAGTCTTCTTAAGCTCGTACTCTCACTGTGAAAAAACGAAGGACCATGACCTTTCATGTTGAGTGCCTTATACAACGCACTGTTGGAATCTGTAATGGCTGAATAAACTGCCTGACGGAGCGTCTGCTGTTCGGCGCACAGATTTTTTTTAAGTTCGTTGAAAGCATCTAATATAGCTATCCGTTTATCTTCTGCGCCCCAAGACATGGAG
>JAKFXE010000071.1 GCA_021731545.1 Coxiellaceae bacterium | reverse complement strand
ATGCTTGGAAAATGTAGCCATGCCTTTGTTAATTCGGGGCTTAGGTTTTTCCTCCGCCCAAAGTCAGGCTCTGGCTATGCTGAAAAGAGTGGGATTGTCTGAGCGTGTGGATCATCGCATAGGAGAGCTCTCGGGCGGAGAGCGTCAACGTGTGGCCATTGCGCGCGCTTTAGTGACTCAACCTAAATGTGTGTTGGCCGATGAGCCCACCGGTAATTTAGATGAGAAAACGGCGGAACAGGTTTTTGATCTGATGCTAAATTTGAATCAAGAACTGGGAACCAGTTTTGTTGTGGTGACGCATAATGTACATTTGGCTGCGAAGATGCATCGGGTGTGGGTGCTGGAGCAGGGGAGTTTGCTGCTTAAAGCGGCATAGGCTTTGGGTTTTTTTGTAAGGGCGGGTTCTGTACCCGCCCGTTTTTTTGGGCAAGCACGAGGCCTGCCTCTAGCTTTATCTTAGGAGCTGGGTCCTGTCAAACGACCTCCGGGCATAGTGGCGCATTTACCTTTAGGTACGTAAATCCACTCGCTAGGATCATTATTGGTGGCTGCTTGGCCTGCACAGGCGTGGGTCTTAGTTCCGCAGTCATTTTTGCCAGCCTTGGCGACGCCATAACACTTTTCCATGGCCGGTGCTGCGGCGAGCGCCATGCTGTTAGCACCGAGCGATGTACTGAGTATTCCTGCCATAATCGCGCTGACTAATGGATGAGATTTTTGCATGATACAGTCTCCTGGGGTTGGGTGGGTGAATCGAAAATCCTTAAGCTTAATCAGGGCTTATGCTAGCATAAGCGAGTTCTTTGCGTCATCTCTTCTATGGATTAAGGAGTGTTCAACATGGAAAATTGGTTAGTCGCACTTATAAAACCCCTTATTAATGGGTTAAAAGCCTTAAGTCCTTTGGGGGATCTTTTGGCACGCGCCTGGATTGCTAAGGTTTTTTTTCAATCAGGTATCACTAAAATCATGAGTTGGCCCGTAACGTTAATGTTGTTTAGCACTCAATATCAAGTTCCGTTTTTGTCTCCTGAGGTAGCGGCCTATATGGGTACGGCAGCGGAATTAATTTTACCGGTTCTGTTATTGATTGGCTTAGGCGGAAGAATCATGATTTTAATTTTCTTTGTTTACAATATTATTTGTGTTATTTCCTATCATTTTTTGTGGACCCCGCAAGGAACGATGGGTTTGGATCAACATATTTGCTGGGGTTTATTATTGGCGATGCTGATGTTCCATGGACCTGGAAAATATTCTCTGGATTATCTGTTTTTACAGCGTTATTACAGTGCAGATGAGTTATACAACTAAATGAATAAATCCTCTGGATGTAAAGAAGGTGAATTGGCGATTCGTGCTATTGCGATGCCTAGTGATACCAATCCTTCCGGTGATATTTTTGGGGGTTGGGTGGTTTCTCAAATGGATTTGGCGGGCTTGAGCGTGGCGCAACGCCGTGCTCGATCTCGGGTGACGACAGTTGCGGTGGATCAAATGAGCTTTCTTTTTCCTGTGCATGTGGGTGATGTCGTCTGTTGTTATGCCCATATTGTTAAAGTGGGGCGCACTTCCATGCAGATCAAAGTATCCACCTGGGCGATGGGTGTGGATGATGATGAATCTCATCAGGTGACAGAGGGTTTGTTTACCTATGTTGCCATTGATGCTGAAGGGAAGCCTACGCCGGTTTTGTAGGGCTATCGCTGCAATAACACCAAATAGCCTTCCACGGCTTCTTGTTGTTGCTGGCGTAGCACAAGATTCTCGAGGCGTAAAATCTTAAATTGCTGTGCTTCGATCAACTCCTCCAGATAATGTTTGTGGTGTGTATAGCGAAGCGAGGCTTGCAGGTGATAAGGATAATGATTCCCTTTTTCAACGCTGAAGACAAAATAGCCCCCTGGTTTTAAAGCTTGCCGGGCTTTTAAAAATAATTCTTCCAGTGAACCCTGATAGCTAAAGACATCAGCGGCGATAATAAGCTCTAGTTGAGATAGCTCGTTGAGGTAATCGCGAATATCCGCGCATGCTAATCGAGTATAAATCTGTTTTTGTTCGGCCAAATCCAGCATATTGGCTGAAAGATCAACTCCGATGAGTTCTTTGGCATAAGGCTTTAGTAGGCTTCCGCATAAGCCGGTTCCACAGCCTAAATCTAAAATTTTCCACTGAGAGCTTTCAAGCTCAGTATCATATTTTAGAGCTTGAATCAGTTGTTGTGGAACCTGATAGTGTAAATGTTCCTGCAAGTGCTTGTCATAATACAGAGCATATTGATCAAACAAGTGAGACAGATATTCTTTAGGGGCGGTGGAGGGCATCTCAGGACTTTGGCTGATACCGGCTAAAATATACTGAATTTCAGCATCTTTTGGATTTAATTCAGAAAGCTTTTTATAGTGATAAATGGCCTGCTCTCTGTGATTAAATTTTAAGTGAATCACGCCTAAGTTAAGATGTGCATTGAAATAGTTTGGATCTATTTTTAAAGCTTCTTCAAAATAGGGGATAGCCTCTTCATTGCGATTCAAATCGCTTAAGACGACACCGATATTGTAATAGCAATCGAGGCTGGGGTGAATGGCCAGTTGTTGCATATAGTGATTCAAAGCTTTTTGAGTATTATCTAATTTAAGATAGGCGGTAGCCAAATGATAATGAGCCTCTGGATGCCCTTCTTTAAGTTTAAGGCATTCTTCAAAGGCGTTAATGGCCAAGTTGGGTTCTTTGTTTGCCAGTAAAGCTAGCCCTAAATCATGATAGCTTTCAGGCTGATTTTTGTGATCCTTTAAGCTCTCATTAAAACAGTGAATGCTCTTCGGATAATCTTGTTGGTTGTAATACATTCGAGCTAATTGTGCATTGGCTTTGGCATGATCGGGCTGAGATTGAATGATCTCCTCTAAAATTTGTTTGGCATGATTTTCTTGGTTTTGTGCAGAATAAATGAGGGCCATATTGTAGCGAGCCTCTGTGAGTGTAGGCTCTAAGCTCAGAGCGGTTTCATAGGATTGCAGGGCTTTTTCATATTGATTTTCTTTAAAATAGACATTGCCTAAATTATTATGAGCACAAGCATAATTTGCTTGATAATGCAGTGCCTCTTTAAACTCGGCCTCCGCTTCTGGGTATTGATGCGAACGCAACAGAATATTGCCCTTGCTGTTGTGCAATTCGGCCGAGTTGGGTTGGAGGGCGATGGCTTTTTCAATACAGCTTAAAGCATTGTTCAGTTGTGATAGTTGAGTTAGCAACACCGCCAGCGCATGATGGCTGGCTACGTGGGTCGGGTCTAAACCTAGTATTTTTTGATAGTTTTCTAAGGCTGAAGGCAAATCACCGGAGCGATGCTGGAGTTGTGCTGATTGAAAAAGAGTTTCAAGATTTTCCATTCGTCTGATTCAAGCGTTGTTTCACCGCATCACTGAGTTGATAAACGGCCATCGCATAAGGAATGCGTGGATTGTAACTCATGATCACTTTAAAATTATGGAATACCACCCAATATTCAGGGGCATTTTTGCCTTGAACACTAATTAAGCTCGCTTTTAACTGGGGGTTTTCTTTGCTAAGAGGGCTCACTCCCTGCTGCTCTAGACGTGAAAGGGGTTCATTGAGTTGAATTTTAGATTGAACTAAAGCTGAGTAATGAGAGCCGTGTACTTTAGCAGGAGTTGCGCTCGGTTGTCCTAATTCCCAGTGATTGGCTTTAAAATAATTGGCCACGCTCATAATAGCGTCTTCGTGGCGATTTGAAATATCAATGCCTTGCTTGGGATCAAAGGCGGCCGCATAACGACGTGAACTGCTGGGCATAAATTGTGGAATTCCAAAAGCACCCGCATAAGAGCCCTTAATGGAAAGGGGGGAAATGTGTTGTTGGCGACACATGAGCAGATACTCCTTGAGCTCTTGTGTAAAAAAGGCGGAGCGTGGGGGGTAGTGAAAGGCTAGGGTGAAGAGTGCATCGATTACGCGATAATGGCCTACCAAATTACCGTAATTAGTTTCAACGCCAATAATGCCCACAATAATGGCGGGATCAACGCCATAACGTTCTTGTGCGAGCCGCAGATATTTCTCATTTTTTTTCCAGTATTCAACTCCAGCATTGATGCGTTGCTCTGTTAAAAAGTGTTCTCGGTAAAGATACCAAGGCTGAGCCTCATAAGGTGTGGTCATCGATTTGATAATAGAGTCTTGGTATTGTACTTGTTCGAAGACTTGCGTCAGTGCCTTTGCATCAAATCCATGCTCTTTAACCATCGTGTTGATGAAGGCCTGTTCATTGTCGGGCAGCGCAGCGGCCTGTGTCTGTAGTGTGCTGAGTAGGCTGAACAAGATCAAAAAGATTTTAAAAAATTTCATGAAAAGAGTCCTTATGTTTAAAAAGGCAGCCACAGGGGCTGATCCTGGCTAATATGGATCAGTGTAAAGATTTTAGGCCTATGAAGACAGTAATTTTTTGTGTGTGTGCACAGACATCATAATACCAAATCCGGCCATCATACTCACTATAGAGGTTCCCCCATAGCTGACGAGGGGTAGGGGAATGCCGACCACCGGCAATATTCCTAGCACCATTCCCATATTAATAAAAACCGAAATAAAGAAGGTGAGGCTTAGGCTGCCCGTTAATAAGCGACTGAAGGTGTTTTGTGCTTGGCTGCTGATATAAAGACAGCGGCTTAAGATCCCCAGGAATAATAAAATTATTATGACAGAGCCAATCAAACCCAGCTCTTCAGCACTGACCGCAAAGATAAAGTCCGTGGTGTGTTCAGGTAAAAATTTTAAATGGGCTTGAGTGCCATTTAACCAGCCTTTGCCGAGCAGTCCACCCGAGCCAATAGCAATTTTGGATTGAATAATATGATAGCCGCTGCCCAGAGGGTCTCTCTCTGGATTGAGGAAGGTCAGCACGCGCTCTCGCTGATAGGCATGCATAAAATGCCAGAGAATGGGAGTGCATAGGGCCACCAAGGCCACTAAACTGGCGATGAGCCGCCCACCTATTCCTGCTAATAAAATAACAAAAAGACCTGAAAAAGCGATAATAATAGCAGTCCCGAGATCTGGTTGTTTAATCGTCGCCAAGAGAGGAATACATAAAATAAGGCAGCAGATCAGTAAGTTATTTTTTGAAGGCGGTAGAGTTTTGTCATCCAAATACCAGGCTAACATCATCGGCATGGCCAGTTTCATGAGCTCCGAAGGTTGAAATCGAAAAAACCCTAAACTCAACCAGCGTCGCGCGCCATGATCTGATTTCCAATGATTAAAACCAAGAACAATAGTAGTAAAGTGAATCCAAAAAACCAGGGCGCCCATGCTT
>JAKFXE010000086.1 GCA_021731545.1 Coxiellaceae bacterium | reverse complement strand
ACAAATACCATATTTACTTTTGTCAGCAAAAGCTCTTTGGCATTGACCTGAAAAAGGATTAATATGGCTGCGGTGTGTTACCTATGTCTCCGCACGTTTGTTACCTATGTCCCCGGTCTATACACCTCGTGCCCGCCCGCTTTTTCTTTTGGGCCTCGATTTTTACTGCTTGGGAGGAGGATTGAAATTAGCGTTGTTGGCCGCAGTATCGCTGCTGGTGGCTGCTTGAATCGCTGAATTTACATTGCTCTCTTGGGTGGCCAACTGATTTTTGAGCGTGATCGCGGTACCCAAATTGATGGCAGATAAGGTGGCAAGTAAGCGCTCATTGTCGCCGTGTAACTGCTGCAATTGACTTTCAATCTCGGCTAAGACAAATAAACTTTCGCGCTGTACGGTCGCAGGTGAAGCGGCAGCCATATCTTTGTACCACTGCACGCTGTTCACTCGACGATTGGCAATAAATTCTTGAATTTGTAAGGGGCTGGCATCCGCAACGGCTTGTGGGCCATTGGCCGTGGGCACTGTCAAGCCTGCAGCGGTGCCTAGACCTTGTTGCACGGTTCGCTCTGCCATAAGCTGATTAAAATTGCTCAAGGGAATGGAGGTCAGCGCCATATAAGATCGAACGCCGGCTTGGTAGTTTTGGTAGACCTGAGTATTGCGTTGAAAATTAACAAAGGAGGCATAGGATAAACCGGCTAATGGTGCGAAGTTAATGGTACTTCCTAAAGGAATGTACGATTGAGTCACAAAGTTTACATAATATTGAGCGGCAGTTTGTTGATCTGAAGTATAAGCCTCTGGGCCCAGCAAAGAGTCTGCATCGAAATAATCATCGTTATTGGGTATGCTCTGAGGATTGGCATTAAAGACGGAGAGTTGTGGGTCTTTCGGTGAATACAGCGTATCGCTGGAAGGAATGCCATAGGTCATCGCCATCACGGAATTAGCGGGTGCTGGATTCGGTGGAATCACTTGCTGCGGAAAGGCCTGTAGTGAGGTTTTAATGTTAGCCAGGGTTTGAGTGGTCGTGTTAGCAGAGATTTGTGAGGGCAGTGTGCTGTTGGCAGAATTGGCCTGCACAATCCCTGGAAGATTTTGGTCGAATTGATACACGGCATCACTGACAGCATTAGCGCCTGCTGTGGCCAGCGCATTGATTTGTACACCCAATTGCTGAATGGCTTGAACGATGCTGCCATCGTCGGGAGGATTATCCGCGAATGCCAGTGAGGGCAGTAATAGGCTGCTGGCGGAGAGTAATAGCGCTGTTTTGCCGAGTAATTTTTTAAACTGTTTCATGATGTTCTTCCCTCTGCGTTAAAACCAGTTGATTAACGAATTATTGTTTTTAGTGTTTGAGTTCTTATTTTGGGGCTGGGGCTGAGTATTATTCGCCGGGGCCTTTGCGGCCGGTATTTTATTAAGTTGAGTGCTTTGATTCGTTACAGCGGCATTGGGTACGGGGGCTGAAGCTGAGCCTCCCACCGTTTTGGGAGCACTCCCTAAGGCTCCATTTCCTTTGCTGGGATTAGCGCTGGACATAGGCCCACCATAACTTAAATAAAATTGACACTGAAAATCCAATTGCGCCAGACTTTGCGAGGCATTGCTGCTGGCTTGAAGTTGGTTGCTGAGGCTGCCAGAGCTCGTGATTTGAGAGGCCAAACTGTTTTGAATGCATTGACGAATCGTGCTCGCATTGTTTTGGCAGTTGTTGTAGCTGGGCTGAAGGTTCAATAACCCCGCGCACGTGGCGGGTGTAATGCCAGCCCCCAGGGAGAGAGAGGAAATACCTAAGGCGGTCAACAAGGCGACTCCTAAAGCTGGAATCCAATAGCGTTTATTCATAATCCCCTTCCTCCAAGGCTTTGATGACCAATTTTAGTCGATCGGGTGCAAAGACTCGACTGAGTAGGCGTAAGCGTTCAAAGACAATATTGCGGCGTAAAAAAACACCGGCGGTGTCTTCATCATACTGAGTACTTTCCTCGGCATTCATGAGTACTTTGGCGGCAGCGCCTGGATAGGCCATATCTAAACACATCAACAGGCGTAAACAACGCCCTGTCTTGATGCTGGCGCCTAGGTTAATAAACTGACTTTCTTGTTGTAAATCAATGTTGCCGATGTTTTCGAGTGCATCGCCCAAACGCTGCAAGGCGGCTTCTAGGGCAGGGTTGCCATCGACTGTCCAGTCTTCAACGCCCTCCATAAAGCTAATGACTCGATAAATCGTGGGGTCTTGGTAATCGCGCCAGAACTGATGCACGGCGCTGTGGCTGAAATCTGGCATAAACCCTTATCCTTAAAAGCACGCTCAATACGAGAGAATACACTATAAACGGATAAAAACCTCAGGGCAACAAGCGCCCCTGTAAGCCTTTTGCCAGACCTCGCTCGCTCAGGCCTTCGGTGCTATGCTCTTGATTGCAAATTAGAAGAACATCCCTATACTGGATAAATCGTAATGGTTTTCTGGGCTGGGTTATTACTAGGTGGGGAGTTGAGCGATGGGTTTGGGAAGCGCTATTAAAAATAATGTCAAAAACAATTTTAATTTAAAAGCTTGGCTGGGTGGAGACTCTATCAAACGGTCCTCACAAACGATTCGTGACTTTTATAACGATCTTTACAAAACAGCCTTTGATAGAGACAGTAAAGATAGATCACAGCCTCTGCAGAGCCTCAGCTTCGAAGAAGCCATGAAACGCAATAGGCTCAGTGAAGAGGGGCTTAAGAAGCGTATGCAAAGATCTTTGATGTTGCTGCGTCTTTATTCAGTGCTGGCTTTACTCATGTTGGCTTACCTCATTTATTTATTTATGCATGCCCAGACTAGGGCAGCGCTCTTCGATGTTGTGTTAATCCTAGTGTTGGCCTCCTATATGTTTAAAGAGCATTTTAACTATGTTCAAATGAAACAACGTCGTTTAGGTTGTACCTTCAAGGATTGGCTTAATGCTTTAGTGCGAGGTAATGGATCATGAAACGAATTTTTACTCTGTTAGGCACGCTTCTTTTTTCTAGTTTAGCCTGGGCTGATGCAGCCCCTCCTTTAGCCAATCAAGATCTTTCCATCGCCTATTTAGGGCAGATTTTTGGCACAGTCGGCAATGTATTGCACGGCACTTCCGGCGATATGATGGGCCAGATATTCTATAAATTTAACCAAGGTATTTTTGTGGTGGCCGGGATGTGGTTGGCCTATACCGTTACGACGATGGTGCTGCGTTCTGCCGCTCAGGGCAGTTTTATGGGTGGACAAGAGGGTGGCAAAAATTGGTTTGCTATTTTGCGTATTCCCATCGGCTTAGCCTTGCTGGTTCCGATTCCAGCCACAGGCTATGAGGCCTATCAATCTTTAGTGATGACGGTAGTGGTTCAAGGCGTGAACTTAGCGAATAGCACTTGGAGTTGGGCGCTCGATTATTTAGGAGCGGGTGGGGTGCTTTATATGCCTCCTTCGCAGGCTCAAACTAATGCTGCCGGAAACTATACTTCTGAGTTCACGACAGCAGCCAGTATATTGGCGAGCCAGACCTGCATGGAAATCAGTAATGGCTATACTTATGTGGATTCCAGTAATCCAGCCGCTCCCAATGACCCCACTGCTTATACGAATTACACACCGCAAACAGATTCTGCTGGCTACAATATTTTATTTCCTGGCTTGGGGAATACCAAGGGTCAAACGGTAACGCCTGAAACGGCTGCCTGCGGCTCGGTTAACTGGAATGTTTCGTCGGCGTGCAGCAGTACTCCACAGCCCACTGGAAATGCTGCAATTCAGTGCAGCATGGCTCAGGCAGCTGTGCAGCAAATGGTGCTGGATATGTCGGATACGGCGAAGCAATATGCTTGTTCTATTTTAAATAGCACAACGGGATATTGTGTGGGACAACAACCCTTTAGCGCTCCGAGCACTGATCTATTGAATAACACAGGACCTGCGGTTGTTAATGCGATGGTCGATTATCAAAACTTAATGATGCCCTTTATGAATTTGCAGGCCCAATCAGGCGTGGAGGCTTATACAAAATTTATTGAAACAGCGAAAACACAAGGTTGGATTATGGCGGGGCGCTACTATTGGGATGTCTCGATGCTTAATGACCAGTATGCGGGCGTTGCAGGGGGCGCAGTACCCTCACCCAATCTGCAGGGCATACAACAATCTACCCTAGGCAATAGTTTTATTGCAACAGCACAAACTCAACTGGATCCTAGCACCTCGGATGGCCCCACGAAAACACCTTTAGGCTTATTGGTCTTGCCAAATAATACTAATGGCAATAATGGATTGATCACTCAATATTATGGGAATCAAAATACAGATGGTTCAAGCGGTGGTAGTGCACCTACCTTTCCAGATATTGCTTATATTGGGGGCTTAATTACCAACTTCATAGGTCCCATTTATAACTTATTAGAGTTGTTCACAGTGCCGGCGGTTAATCCCATTTTGTTTGTTCACCAGCTGGGTGTGGATGTATTATCAACGGCCGGGGCTTTGTGGGTTGGAGGAGCCATAACGTTATTTGTGATGTATTTGGGCGCCTACATTTGTTCGGGTGAAGTCCCAGTCGGTCAAGCTCTGTCCGGGGCGATTGATTTTGTAAAACCTCTTTTGATGGTTGTTATTACTTTGTTATTTGGGGTGGGTGCAATGTTAGCTTATTATGTGCCCCTGTATCCCTATTTGATTTTTAGCTTTGCCTCGGTAGGTTGGTTTATCTTGGTTGTTGAGAGCATGGTGGCTGCACCTCTAGTCTGTTTGGGGCTAACGCATCCTGAAGGCCATGATTTTTTAGGAAAAGCGGAACAAGCCTTAATGTTATTATTGGCTGTGTTTGTTCGACCTGTGTTGCTGGTTATTGGTTTAATTGCCGGCATGATTCTTTCCTATGTGGCTTTATTGTTAATTAATACGGGCTATGGCGGTATTATCAGCAGCTTGTATGGAACACCTGGGAATGATCTAGGTGTAGGCACCAATCTCCTGAGTATTAGTAACAATCTGTTGGGCAGTCAGTTAAATACAGCCCACGCAGGTGCCTTTGGTTCTCTGGCTATCATTCTCATGGTTGCGCCCACCTTGCTCATTATTTACGCTATGTTGGTCTATATGGTGATTCAACAGAGCTATAGCTTGATCTTTGTTCTGCCTGAGCGAATCTTGATTTGGATTGGAGGTCAACGAGAGGATACGCATATAGCTCAAATGGCCCAGCAGGTTGAAAGTGCTGCTTCTTCGACTGGAAAGCCTGTTGGTGATGTGGCTGCGAAGCAGGTGAGTGAGGTCAGTGGTCCAAGTGATGGTAAAAAGCAGGGGAGTGAAAAGGGAAATACAAGCGGTAATGAGCCCCCTCCGGTAACAGGCTAGGGCTTTTTTCGCGGTGCGGGGCTTGGCAAGAATGTATTTTATAGCCTATAGTGCCTGCTTATTGTATCGTGTAATGGGAATTGTGTAGGGGCGCCCCTTGTGTGCGCCCGCTTTTGATTTTGAAGATTGTTGAGTGATTATTTTGGTGTCTGGCTCCGCCGGGAAAGATTTTAACCCATTGATGT
>JAKFXE010000116.1 GCA_021731545.1 Coxiellaceae bacterium | reverse complement strand
CCCTTATTATTTTAGCCATGATTTCAATCGGGGGGCGAGCCCCTGTGGTTCCGACCGTCATTGTTCCCCTCTATGCTTTATTACTCATGATGGTGTGGGGAGGCCCACGTTTTTTATACCGCTGGCGTAAAGATCAGCAGTGGTTTGTGGAATCTAAGCGCGTGTTGATTATAGGGGCGGGGCATGCGGCGGAGGGCTTGGTGCGAGATCTGTTGCGACATGCTGAGCTTCGATTAAAGCCCGTCGCTTATCTAGACGATGATCTTAGAAAAATAGGCCAGGAGATTCATGGTATTCGAGTGCTGGGCAATACCCGCAGCATTGAGCGTTATGCAAAAAGTATGGCTATCGAGCTTATTATTATCGCTATTCCCTCTGTTTCCAGTGAGGATATGCGCCGTATGGTAGAGGCCTGTATTAACACGGGTTTACCTTATCGCACCTTACCCAGTTTAAATGATTTGACCGAAGGCCGAGTGAGTGTCAATGCCCTGCGAGCGGTTTCTATCGAAGATTTATTGGGGCGGGCCGCAGTGGATTTGGATTGGATGAATATCAGTCAGGGATTGGCGGGCAAGCGTGTTTTAGTGACCGGAGGCGGCGGTTCTATTGGTTCTGAATTGTGTCGGCAGATTGCGCGCCTTTCCCCCAGGCAACTCATTATTTTTGAACACTCCGAATATAATTTATATAAAGTGAAATCTGAATTTTTGGAAAATTTCCCTGAATTAAATTTAGCTGAGGAATTGGTGGATGTTTCGGATTACCACGGCATGGATCGCCTGATGACTCAGTATAAGCCTGAGATTATTTTTCATGCGGCGGCCTATAAACATGTTCCTATGTTAGAGAGCCGTATTTTTGCGGCGGTGCGCAATAATATTTTGGGTACGCGTATCATGGCGGAGCTGGCGAATCGTTATCAGGTCAAAACCTTTGTGTTGGTTTCCACAGATAAGGCGGTGAATCCCACGAATGTTATGGGGCTCAGTAAACGCGTGGCGGAGATTTTTTGCCAAAATTTAAATACGCAGTCGAATACGCATTTTATTACGGTGCGCTTTGGTAATGTGATGGGCTCAGCAGGCAGTGTGTTGCCCCTTTTTACTCAGCAGTTGGAGAAGGGAGGCCCCTTGACGGTTACGCATCCTGAAGTCACGCGATTTTTTATGACGATCAAAGAGGCCGCCAGTTTGATTTTGCAGGCGGCTTTAATGGGGCGAGGCGGCGAAATTTATGTATTGGATATGGGCGAGCCTATTAAAATTCGTTATTTGGCGGAGCAAATGATTCAGTTGTCTGGAAAACGAGTCGACGAGGATATTCACATAAAATATATTGGCTTACGTCCAGGTGAGAAATTATATGAAGAATTGTTTCATGAAAGTGAAGATTTATTAGAAACAGCGCATGAAAAAATTTCCTTAGCCCATTCACGAATCTTGGATTGGAACACAGTGATGGAAATATTTGATCATATTCTATATGCCTATGAACACAATCAAGCAGAGGCATTGTTGGATCAGCTTAGCAGGCTGGTGCCTGAGTATCAAAATGAAAAGGTGATTTTATGTACCTAACAGTGATTGGAACCGGTTATGTGGGCTTGGTGAGCGGCGTGTGTTTAGCAGAAAAAGGGAATACCGTCACCTGCGTGGATATCGATCCTCATAAAATAAAGCAGCTTAAGCAGGGTGAGTCGCCTATTTACGAGCCCGGCTTACAAAATTTGTTGAAAAAAAACATCCAATCCGGCCGCCTGCACTTTGTGAATCACATTGCAGAAGAAGCACACCCTGCCGATATTTATATGATTGCCACAGGCACACCCAGCCGTGCCGATGGTTCTGCAGATATGCAATATGTTTTTAGTGCGGCGACCTCCATTGCGGAACATCTATCTCAGTATGCCGTGATCGTGGATAAATCAACGGTTCCGGTGGGAACTGCAGAACAAGTTCAGCAATTGATTCATCAAAAACTGCAGGAGCGGGGTGTTTCCATTGATTTTGATGTGGTGAGTAATCCTGAATTTCTAAAAGAAGGCGATGCCATTCAAGATTTTATGCAGCCGGATCGCGTGATTATAGGCAGC
This sequence comes from Coxiellaceae bacterium, assembly GCA_021731545.1. Classification (GTDB taxonomy): domain Bacteria; phylum Pseudomonadota; class Gammaproteobacteria; order Coxiellales; family Coxiellaceae; genus CAIQCE01. The sequence continues at coordinate 3,521 of JAKFXE010000116.1, read as the reverse complement.
CAGAGCGCGCGCGCTGAGAAAGTGCTCAAAGAATTATACGCGCCTTTTGTGGATTCTGAGCAGCAGCTATTAACGATGTCCGTGCGCGAGGCAGAGCTGAGTAAATATGCGGCCAATGCTTTTTTGGCAACCAAAATTTCTTTTATGAATGAAATGTCGCGCCTCTGTGAATTATTAGGCTCGGATGTGTTGAATGTTCGCCGAGGCATTGCCTCTGATTCACGCATTGGCTCTGCCTTTTTGAATGCAGGCTGTGGTTATGGGGGTTCGTGTTTTCCTAAGGATGTGAGTGCTCTGGTGCATATGGCGGAAGCGCATCATTTCGATCCTTTGATTTTGAAAGCAGTAGAAACGCGCAATGAACTTCAAAAAAAACGTCTGTGTGAAAAATTGGTGGATTATTTTGGCTCTGATTTACGCGAAATTAATGTAGGCCTCTGGGGCTTGGCCTTTAAGCCGGGCACCGATGATTTGCGCGCTTCGGCTTCTTCCGTTTTTATCGAGCAGGCTTTGGCCTTGGGTGCACACATTAAGGCCTATGATCCTGTGGCGATGGAGGTTGCGCAGCGGCAATTCCCGCAAGAGTGGTTTACAGAAAAAGCCTTAAGTTTAGCCAGTGATCCTTATGCGGCTCTACAATCGGCGGATGCTTTGGTCTTGGTCACGGAGTGGAGTGAGTTTCAAAGCCCTGATTTTGAACGCATCCAAAAAACCATGCGGGGACGTTTTATTTTAGATGGGCGGAATCAATATAATCCCGAAAAGCTCAAAGCCATGGGCTTTGATTACGTGGGCTTTGGGCGATGACAAAAGTTTCGAATACTTCAGAATGGAAGGCGCTGACAACGCTGTCTCATAGCATGAAAGATTTTTCCGTCTCGGAAGCTTTTTCAAAAGACTCCAAACGCTTTGATCGCTATTCGATTGCAGAATCGGGTCTTTTATTGGATTATTCAAAGCAAAAAATAAACGAGGAGCTTGTAACAGCGCTCCTAAAATTAGCAGAGCAAAGTCATCTCAAAGAATCTATTGAGCAATTGTTTTTGGGAGCCTGTGTTAATACGACGGAAGCTTTACCGGCCTTGCATACCGCTCTGCGAAATTTAAATAATATCCCCGTCTATGTTCAAAACGAAAATATCATGCCGGAGATTAATGCCTGCCTAGATAAGCTGGAGCAGCTCTCAGAAGCTATACGAGAAGGACACTATTTGGGGTATACCGGCAAGCCCATCCGCGATGTGGTCAATATTGGAGTAGGGGGCTCGGATTTGGGCCCTGCGATGGTGCAAAAAGCACTGGAAGATTATTCCAGTAGCGCGATCAAGACACACTTTATTTCAAACCTGGACAGCTATCATTTGGAATCTGTTTTAAAAGACTTAAATCCTGAAACCACTTTATTTGTGGTAGCCTCTAAATCTTTTAGTACGGCGGAGACACAGCTTAATGCACGCTCTGCCTGGCAGTGGTTGAAAAAATCGGCGCAGGAAGAGACGCAAGTGGCTCGCCATTTTTTCGCGGTGACGGCCAAAGCAGATTTGGCTAAAGAAATGGGCGTGCCCTCGGATAATATTTTGCCACTCTGGGATTGGGTGGGAGGACGTTTTTCAGTCTGGTCTGCGGTAGGTTTTGGTGTGGTCATTAGTGTAGGAATGTCACGCTTCAAAGAATTTTTGGCAGGTGCCGAGGCCATGGATCAGCATTTTCGCAATACATCCTTTGCGAAGAATATACCTGTTATGATGGCTCTATTAGGGATTTGGAATCAAAATTTTTTGGGTGCACACTCACAGGCGATTATTCTCTACGATCAACGCTTAAGTTTAATGCCGAATTACTTGCAACAGTTGATGATGGAAAGTGAAGGTAAGAGCACTAACGCAGAAGCAGAGCCTGTGGACTACACTACGGGAGCCGTTATTTGGGGCGGTATCGGAACCAATAGCCAGCATGCTTTTCATCAATTATTTATGCAGGGCACGCAGTGGGTGCCCATTGATTTTATCGTTTCCTTAACACCCGCACAAAACGCAAGCCCCTATCATGCCCATTTAGTGGCGAACTGTTTAAGTCAGGCGCGTGTTTTAATGCAGGGAAAATCAAAGTCAGAGGCCGAGGCTAAGCTTCGCGCTGCAGGATACAGTGAAGAACGCATCACTGCCTTAGCGCCGCATCTGCTTATTTCGGGTAGCTGTCCCAGCAATGTTATTTTAATAGAGGCTTTAACACCCTATCATTTGGGGGCTTTAATGGCTTTGTATGAACATGTAGCCTATGTGCAATCGGTCATTTGGAATATTGATGCCTTTGATCAGTGGGGTGTGGAGTGGGGTAAACAATTGGCCAAAGACATTTTGGTCGATTTAAAAAAAACCTCAATTGAAGGTGAATATGATGCCTCTACCCTAGGTTTAATGCAGCGCTATAAAGAGCATCTCAGGCAGGAGTAAATTCATGCAAAAGAAAATTACCACCGCGGTTTTTCCGGTGGCAGGATTGGGAACGCGCTTTTTACCGGTGACCAAGGCAGGCCCTAAAGAGATGCTGCCCATTGTGGATCGCCCCTTAATTCAATATGTGGTGGATGAAGCTGTTCAGGCGGGCATTACGCAATTGGTTTTTATCACCAGTAGCTATAAACGCAGCATTGAAGATTATTTTGATACTAATTTTGAACTCGAGGTCTATTTAACCGAGAAAAACAAACTAGAGTGCTTGCGTACCATACAAGAAGTGGTGCCCAAGCATATTCAGAGCGTTTATATACGCCAGCCTAAGCCCTTGGGGCTGGGAGATGCTGTGTGGCGCGCGCGGAGCGTGGTGGGTCATCATCAGGCCTTTGCGGTGCTGTTGGCGGATGACATTATTGACAGCGGCGCGACTTCTTGTTTGCAATCGATGATGGAAGTCTATGCGCAAACCCAGAGTAGTGTGATTGGTGTTGAAAATATTCCGCGTGAAGATACCGATAAATACGGTGTGGTATCGTTGGACGAAAACAAGGTGGGTGAGGCCACCCGCATGACGGCGATTGTAGAAAAACCCAAGCCACAGGATGCGCCCAGCACTTTAGCGGTGGCGGGTCGTTATATTTTAACGCCACGCATTTTTGATTTATTAGAAACGGTGGTTCAGGGTGTTGGGGGTGAGATTCAATTAACAGATGGTATTGCTCAGCTGCTGAAACATGAATCTGTGTATGCCTATCCCTTTAAAGGTAAGCGCTATGATTGCGGCAGTAAATTAGGTTTTTTAGAAGCCACTATTGCTTATGCCTTGAAGCGCCCTGAATTGAAAGACGCTCTGTTGAGCTATATAAAGCAATTGTAGGGCTAGGCCTTGTTGAAATGTTTCATAGGGGCGCTCAAAAGAAAAAGCGGGCGGACACGAGGTGTATAGACCGGGGACATAGGTAACAAACGTGCGGAGACATAGGTAACACTTTTATAATGGCTGATTTGCCTTCAAGGAGACAAATCATGCCCTGGAAAGAGGTTACCAAAATGTCATCAAAGCTG
>JAKFXE010000016.1 GCA_021731545.1 Coxiellaceae bacterium | reverse complement strand
GCCATGCAACTCATCAACCCATCCATCGCGATTACTCATATATTCTTTTTGTATGCCAACACATTCCGCTTCAATCTCTTTTTCTATCGCGTCCAAAAAAGGTTTTTTTACATCCTCTAAGTCGTTTATTAAACCGGAAGCAGTTTCTGCCGGACTCGCAACCAATCCCCGCCTTAAAATTTCCAGTAAAAGCTTTTTTTCTCGCAACAGATTCATGCGCGACAATAAAACCCGTTGCTTTAAAAGAGACTCTTGTATAAGTCTACTCATCTGAAATTTGGTTCGATTTAATGTAAAGCTATCTGGAACAGCTTCTTTCAGACGCTCCAAGCTCAAACCCTCTTTAGTCAGTGCCTCAATAGCATGCACATGTAGCTTACGAATTAAGGCTAGTTCAGCTTCGTTATACTGAATTTCTTGTTCAGCCATATTCGCCGGCGCCTCTGGTTCAATGAGTGGAGGAGGACCGTCTTCAACTCTTCCAGTGAGCTGAGGACTGAGTGCCACAAAGGGATAGCTGCCTCGATCACCATTGGGGATTAACACCGGGCGCTTTGGCTCAAGCAAATGCTGCAAGCTGTCTATAGATTCAATTTGTCTATAGAATCCAGAGGGGCGCTTGTGGAGGTAAAAATGAGGCCATCTAGGGTCATGTGTAATAGTAATACGCAAAGAATCTTCAAAAAGCATAATATTCGTTTCATATAGCTGGACTATAGCCCTAAGCTCTAAATCACTCACAGGAGAGTTTTCCATTTCGACAAAGTGAACATATAACTCTACAAGCTCTGGCGTTAAAAACTCAATGACTTTTTTGGCTGCTTTAGATTTTTCAGAATCCTTACTAAGCATTGTGCCCAGCCTATTTAAACGAATAAATTCTTTTACTTTATTATTAAATTCTCCTAAAAATCTATTCTTTCGCTTCTTCAGGGCGACCTCACTGATCTCTAAAGCTAAATCGTGAATATACTTAGTGAAATTTTCTTTTATGTGCTTTGCTATTTTCGCTTTAAAAGAGTCAAGATCCGGAGTTTCATGAATACGATGCGTGCGAAGATTCAGGTATTTTTTGAGTAAAATCTTGTGGAGTACGGCATATAAAGAAGTCTGAGAAAAATCGATTCCCGACAATTTACCCAATCGACTATTAAGATCTGTGTCAACGGAATGCACGGAAACAGAACGAGCATCTCCTCTAGATCGTCCAGACCGAACAGTCGTTGTTCTCACTAAGGATCGAGAGCGTCGGGTTGATTTAACCGCAGCATCAAGGTGTTCTCTAACAGGCTCATCTTCCACCCCAACAAAAGCTTGTTCTTTCACAGCCTTATCTTCAACTGCAGCCTTCATTGCAACTTCAATTTCAATTTCAGTATCACGTCGACCCACTGCACTCTCCTCATTGTTTATCGGAAAAAAGCAGTAGAGCACGAAAATACCGTAAAAACTACCGTAGTTTGATCAAAAAAGAGGGGGGGTAAAATAGCCTATTAGAATCGACAGGCCCAAGTTGAAACTCTACACTTTACTGCGCTGACAAGACGCACACACTCCATAAATAATTAAACGATGTTCGGTTACTTGGAAGCCCTGTTGCTGCGCAATTTCATCTTGGCGTTGTTCAATAGCCGGATCATTAAATTCTGCAACTAGGCCACACTTCACGCATACCAAGTGATCGTGGTGTTCTTGATTCAATTCAAAAACAGAATAACCTTCTTCAAAATTATGGCGCTTTACCAGCTCGGCTGATTCAAACTGCGTAAGGACTCGATACACAGTAGCTAGACCCACATCTTCACCGGAGTCTACCAACTTTTTATAAATCTCTTCTGCACTTAGGTGATGGGGCTTGGAGTGCTCTAAAATTTTCAGAATATTCACGCGCGGCAGAGTGACTTTTAAGCCTGCATCGCGCAACTCTTTATTTTTTAAACCCACAGTCCTTCCCCACTCTCTTGAAATACGCTATGATCCCCCACCGATGATTCACTCACCCGAGGAAAGATCCATGTTACAGCGCAGCATTATAGCATTCAGTATTTTCATCTGCCTAAGCTTAAGTGGCTGTCTACACAGGCCCGATGTGCAACAAGGCAATATCATCCCTGTACAAGCCATTCAACAACTGAAGGTGGGCATGAGCCAAGAAGAAGCCATTAAACTACTCGGCACCCCCGTGCTCACTCAAACACTCACGAATCAAGTCACCTATGTGTACACCTGGCAACCGGGCCGCAAAAAGATGAAAGAACAAGTGCTCGTGCTTAACTTCAGCAATGGCCGCCTCAGCCATTACCATACCAACATCACGCCTTAGCGCGCTCGGCTCGTAAACGTCGCGCCTCTTTGGGATCGACCTTAAGAGGCCGGTAAATTTCAACTCGATCTCCCGCCTGCAAAAGCGTTTCAGCCTTGACTAACTGACCCCAGATGCCCACTTTATTGGAACTTAAATTGATCTCTGGGCATTGACGCAAAATACCCGATTGCTCGATGGCTTGGCGTACACTACAAGGAGCATTAACGTCTAAAGTAAACACAGACTGCTGATGCCCATCCAGATACACCACTTGAATCTTCATGCTTTTCCATACAAGCTTTCAGCGCGCTTACAAAAAACATCCACCAAAGAATTGGCGGCTTGATTGAACACAGGCGAAAATAAAATCGAAATCCAATGCGAAGAAAACTCAAATTCTAAATCCAAAGACACTCGACAACCTTCATGCTCGGGAATAAAACGCCAATGCCCCTCCAGATGTTTAAAAGGCCCATCGATTAAACGCAACTCGATAAGCTCATACGCATTTAAATGATTACGCGTGGTAAAGGATTTGTGAATGCCGCCTTGCGATAAACACAAGGTCGCCTGCACCTCATGCTCGGTGCGACTGATAATCCGTGTCGAAGGGCACCAAGGAATAAATTCAGGATAACGCTCAATATGGTTAACCAATTCATACATTTGCTGCTGCGTATAAGGAACTAATGCAGACTTTTTGATATGCGACATAGCGTCTCGCCAAAGGTCCAGTAGGCTGCTAGTATAGCGAAGATCATGAACAAGAAAAGATCTTCTCACCCCGCTCGCATCAGCGAGAACAAAAAATCGCGCCACGACTACCACCTCCAAGACTATGTGGAAGCGGGCCTCGTCCTAACGGGCTGGGAAGTCAAAAGCATTCGCGCAGGCCGAGTTCAACTCAAAGAAAGCTACGTGATTATTAAAAATGGCGAAGCCTGGTTGATCGGCGCCCATATCTCGGCCCTGGAGACCGCCTCCACCCACGTGGATGCCGACCCCCTACGCACCCGAAAGCTCTTGCTCAACGCCAAAGAACTACAACGACTTCAAGACGCCACCCAGCGCGAAGGCTACACCATTGTGCCCGTCAACCTGCACTGGAAGAGCAACCGCGTTAAAATCGACATCGCGCTGGCCAAAGGTAAAAAACAACACGACAAACGCGCCGATGCCAAACAACGCGACTGGACGCGAGAAAAGCAGAGATTGTTGAGGGGTTAGAAATGCTAAGGCTTATAGAATAAATTTGTCTTTAAAATTCTCGAAACTCATAATTCTTTTATTGGATCCACTCCTTCACTTAAAATACTTATATATTTTCGATACACATAAATTTTGTTTCGGGCCTTGCCTGTGATCTCTTCAAGTATATTCAAACTCGCTAAATGATGCAGTGATTTATTAGCCGTCGGCAATGTCATTTTACAATGCTCAACTACTTTTTTGGCATCTGTGATGGGATGTTTTTTTAAATAGCTGTGAACGATTAAAATAGAAGCCGACGGCCTTCCAGTCGCTTCTATATTTTTACGGTCCTCAGAAAACAATTTTAAAATTTTCTGTGCTGTTTCGATTGCTTGATTTGCTGTTTCAATAATGCCTTTTAGAAAAAATTGAATCCACTCCTCCCAATCGCCCGTTTCACGAACCCATTGCAAATGATCATAATAGGCTTGTCGATGAATCTTAAAATATAAGCTTAGATAAAGCATAGGCTCGCGCATGATACCTTCCACACATAAAATAAATGTGATAAGCAATCGACCTAAACGCCCATTACCATCTAAAAAGGGATGGATGGTTTCAAACTGATGATGCGCCAACGCGGCCTTAATAAGTGCAGGCAATGTCACTGCTTCATCATGCAGAAATTTTTCCATTGAACCCAATAACTCCACTATTTTTTCATGTGGGGGCGGAACAAATTTCGCATTACCAGGACGTGTACCGCCAATCCAATTTTGCGAACGACGAAATTCACCCGGTTGTTTCGAGCTACCGCGACCCTTACTCAACAAGACCTCATGCATCTCACGAATTAAGCGCAAGGATAAAGGAAAGCCACCTTGAATTCGCTTTAAACCATGCTCCATAGCTGCGACATAATTTGAGACTTCAACAACATCTTGATTTGGAACACCCACCACTTCATTGCTTTCATATAACAAAAGGTCTGAAAGCGAAGACTGTGTTCCCTCAATTTGTGAGGATAAAACAGCTTCTTTTCTAATATACATATACAGGAATAGGGAGGGGTCTGGCAGGATAGTACTCAGCCCATCCAAACGACCTAACGCCACATTGGCTTGATCGAGCAAGGGGTAGAGCTTTTCCATCTCAATAGCAGGCACCGGGGGCAGCGGTCTGGGCACATAAGAATAATAAGTTTCTTCAGCTACTGAACACCGAATGGACTCACCTACCCGCTCTAAAAACGCAGTCATTTAGCTCTCCTTAATAAAGGAAAAGGCTTTTTCTTTATTAGTGTCCACTTTAACGAAAAATATTGCATTAAACAAGCTCATTAATAAAGGAAAAGGCCTTTTCCTTTATTAACGCTCAAGCTTAGTAAAAATCCTTTATTAAGGAATCCCACTAATAAAGGAAAGTGGCCTTTCCTTTATTATAGAAATTTTTCATTGATAAATCAGTGAGATAGAAGAACAGTCTGGAAAAGGAGGCTGCCTTGTGGTAGGCTGCCAACTCCTTTGGGGGCGACCTGGTTTCGACGTGGGTTACAAAACCTGAGGTGCATGTCGAGTGGGTAACCACACTCGTAAATAAAAGTTACACAACAATAATTGCAAATGACAATTATTTTGCTGGTGAAGAGGTGGCTTTAGCCGCCTAATCACGCGCCGTCCTAAAAAAACGGCACAGCCCATCGGCAGGATTTGCTTATAGATCCTGGGCCTCGTTCTTGGGGCTACGATGGTCATATTATATAAGATCGTCATCAGAACATGGCCCATGGTCTGGTGCTTAAACTAAAAGGGCTCGCAGCGCCTCCACCTGCTCGTCGGTAAAGTCGCTGTCAAATCATAGACGAAGCTAAACATGTAGTACCAACGGTAGCGGATTTGCGGACGCGGGTTCAATTCCCGCCGCCTCCACCAAATATAAAAAGGCCACCCAAGGGGTGGCCTTTTTATATTTGACGAATCGGGGATTGAAGCCGCGGAACCTGTACCCGTTTTCATGCGCTTCTTTAAATGGCCATTACGGCGATTAGCCTCGCCTTCTTCCTTGCAATCAGTCAGGTGCGCCTCCATTTCGCCTTCTAAGGCCGCTTCAAGAATCTCCTTTATTA
>JAKFXE010000083.1 GCA_021731545.1 Coxiellaceae bacterium | reverse complement strand
GAGCAGCTCCTCTCCAAAGTAGGGTGGTGGGCTTGCTATTAAAAGTAATTGTAAATAATCTTTTGAAAAAATATTATTTGAGTACAGAGAATTGGCTAACTTAATGGCTAACCAACCTAAAGTAGAGGCTCCCATAATGATAAGGCGACTATCGGCAGGTATTTCTTCTTCGATTATCTTTAATAAATCGCTTATTAAAAATTGAATTAATGAATTTCCCTCAACGCATGGGCATTCACCTTTTTTCCAGTAAGGAAAATTGGGTTCGATAATGTGTAAATTTTGAATTGAGTTCAGCTTGCTCAATTCATTTCCAAAAACAATGCCACCGACATTGAGAATGTAGAGCCCTTCTCGTTTTGTGGGCTTAGTTAATTTAAGCATACTCTTGCTCCAAAAATGCCCAGAATTATCGCAGAAACTTAAGGAATTGTCCAAAATCTTAAAAAAGGCCTGGGATCCATATTACCCATAAATACTAAGAGTTTACCCATGGTTTTTTATCTGTTAGTATCCCCTCTCATCAGCAGCACTCAGGAGTGAAATCCATGGTAAAAACTAAAAAATCCCTTACAAGAAAGGGGGATCCTCTAGCACATCAGATCGCGCACCTTAAAAAACAACTTAACGACACTCATTCCTTATGGCAATCAAAGTATAATGTTTTGAAGGGGCAAATTCATTCAAAAATCGAAGTGGTTGCTGAAGATTCTTTTGCAAAAGGTTATGCTGCCGCGTTAGCTGATCAAATTAGTCTTGATGAGGCTTTCGATAAATTCATGGAAAATGCAGCTGCACAATTTGAAAAGAAATATCTTAAGAAAGCAAAAGCATCAAGTCATATCAAAAGAAAATCCAAAGCCAAAAAGCGCAAGAAATAAGAATTGAACAGCCCAAAATTTTGAAAAAGTTTTTTGGGAGTCATCCATTCTTTACAGGGGTTTAATTTGTTTTTTTCGTCCAGAAGCGTGGCGCTCGCGCAGTTCAATATCAATATATTTATCCGTAATGGCGCTTGAACTGTGTCCAGCATCATCCCGTACGTGTTCTCTGGGGCGGTGTTTGACATCTTCTGAAATACCGGTATGTCGCAGCCAGTGAACAGTGGCGGCATTCAGTTGCTCTGCTTCTTCGATAAAGCCTTCGCTGTGCATACGCTCCATCGCTTGATCAAAACAGTGTTGCACAATTTGACGAATTTGCCGGGTGCTGCTAATTGCCCCCGAACCACGCTGCTTGAACAGTAGGGGAGTCATTTCACCCGGAGGGGGGAGGGCGCTTAAATTGAGGCTCAGACGATAACGCTTCAATGCTTGCAGCATGGCATCGCTCACGGTGATAGAGCGTTCCTTGTTGCCCTTACCCACGGTAGTAAACCACCAATTGCCATCACTATCGAGTCGAAAATCCCCCATTTTAGCTTGCCAGCGTGTGGTACTGGCCAGCTCGGAAATTCTTAAATACATTGCATAAAGGGCATTCATCACAAAAAGGGTGCGCTCATGCTCTGCATCGTGAGCAGCCATCCGTTCTGCAGTTTCAATAACATAGGCCCACTGTAGTTCAGATAAACGTCGAATAGGGGCATTGAGCTGCTGTTTACGAAGAAATTTGCTCTTTTGGCGTATACGCGCTACCGGATTTTGACTTAAGTACCCCTGCTCCACTAAATAACTAAAAAAACTTCCCACGATTGAAAAAATGGCTTGCACGGTTTTTTGAGAGGGGAGATATTTGCGAGGATCAGCCTCCTGACCTTTGCGGGTAGCAGACTTGCTCAAGCTGGCAACAAAGGGTCGCCATTCAGGGTTCACGATGCGCAACCCCTCTTTATTGAGAAACCGAGAAACTTGCTTAGTACCAATCCAATGCAGGGGAGGTTTTTGACAAAATTCAATGTAATTTTCCATATCCAGCTGCGTGAGCTCAGCTAAGGATTTTTTAGCGATCAAGCTACCCCATTGTAAAAGACGTTCGAGCTCTCGACGATAGGCGGAAAAAGTAGCTTCACTGCCTCGATAGGCATACAAAAATGCTAAGGCTTGTTTTAGATCGGGATCTGAGTTGGCAAGATGAGCCTCTTTCCCCACTGGAAAATGCTCTAGACTATCAAACAAAGGGGAGGGGGCTGAGGGATTTTTTTGATTCATTTCGCTCAAGCCCCCATTCTAGTTAATGCATGACTTTAATATTATTAATATATTTATTATATATCATGTAGTTAAAATTTAAATATCATCTAATATCTTTCATGGTCAATATTTTTAATCCTAAAGATCTAATAAATGTTATATCTGATCGTAAAATATAGCTTTTAGGGAAAAAATTTTGCTAATCGTGCCATTAAAGTATGCACGATGGCCATTCCTCCATGCCCACCCACATACCACCACATCCACCACGCAAAAGTACCGTGTGTTTCCTTAATTAAGCTAAGCCAGGGCGCTAATTCTTGAGTCTTCGGTAAACTGAAAAATAAAAATGTTCCTAATAACCCCACCCAAGTCACGAGCAATAGGCCTAGGCCCTGAATAAAGCCGGGCAAGCCGCCCGCCAAGGCAGGATTGGGCAGATGAAGCCTTAACAAACCTCTTATGTCTCCTGCGATATCCTGAAGGCCGGATCGAGTTATCCAGGGAAAAAGATGGTAGAGCAGGGAGCGATTCCTTTTTAAAATCCACAGCCAATAGCTTAAAACAAGGAGCGTGGCTAAGACGCCTGAGTACATATGAACACTAAAGGCCGTGGATTGCAGGGGGGTAATGATGCGCCCTAAATAGGGACGCCGCATCTCTAGAGAACTGAGCAGTTGAATCAAGACACAGGCAGCAAAAGTTAAGTGCAAATATAATCGCGGCTTATCCCATTGGTATTTGGCTCGAGCTTGCACTTTTCGCAATCCTTAAGGCCTTTAGGGCCTGGTTTTAAACTAGCCAGGGATCTTGCTACCCGTTAGAATAGCCACTTTTAAAATCAATGCAAGCCAGGCTATGTCGAATAAAACATTAAAACTGAACGCTAAACTACATGAGTATTTGCTGTCACTTTCTCTGAGTGAAACAAAGGCGCAGCAGTCTTTGCGTACAGAAACAGCTAAATTGGACTCAGCTGCTATGCAAATTTCACCGGAACAAGGCCAATTTATGAGCCTGTTAATTGAGTTGATGCAGGCTAAATTCGTTTTAGAAATTGGAACTTTTACGGGTTATAGCGCCCTTTGCATGGCTCTAGCACTCCCAGAAAACGGGCGTCTAATCACTTGTGATCACGATCATCGTTGGATTGAAATGGCACAGGCTCACTGGCAACAGGATCAAGTGGCGCACAAAATTCAATTTAAACTAGGCTCCGCTTTAAAAAGCTTGGACGAGCTGATTGAAGCAGGAGAAGAAAATACATTCGATTTTGCCTTTATCGATGCGGATAAGGGTCGCTACGACCACTATTATGAACGCTGCTTACGTCTGGTTCGTTCAGGGGGACTTATTGTTTTGGATAATGTACTTTGGGGTGGAGCCGTAGCTGATCCTAATGATCAAGATGAAACAACACTATCTATTAGAAAGATAAATTCGAAACTTAAAGCTGATTCTAGAATAAAGCTCAGCATGATTCCCATCGGAGATGGCTTAAGTTTAGCATTGAAAAAGTAATCTATCCCGCTTGTATAAAACAAGTTTTTTATTCATCTTTTAGCTCAAATTTTTTTGAAAGAAATAAACTGTGCAGACTGCAAAATTCTCAACTACACTTTCAAGCCGAAGAAAAAAGGGAAAGATCCTTGAGGAAGCCTATGCGGACTGCAAAGACAAATACAGCCTCCATCATTGTGATGCTCTGCCTGGTCAGCTCCATTGGACGTTATGTATTGGACAGCTATTTGCCCTCCATGCCCGCTATCGCCCACTATTTCACAATCTCCTCTAACAATGTCCAGCTCACTATTAGTTATTATCTGATCGGTTTTAGTATTTCTCAGCTCATCTATGGACCTTTATCAGATTGTCTGGGTCGTCGCAGGGTCTTAATTGTGGGCTTGAGCATTTTTACCTTAGCCAATCTTGCTTGTACTTTTGCGGACGATGATTTTGCCGTGCTACTCATTTTCCGTTTCATTGCGGGTTTAGGTGCGGGTTCTTGTGGAGTATTGAATCGAGCCATTGCCAGCGACTGCTTCAAAGGCGCCGCTTTTTCTAGGGCTTGGTCTTATACGACCACCACTTTAGTCATAACCCTCATTTTGGCACCCTTACTCGGCGGCTTTGTTCAAGAATTTTTTGGCTGGCAAGCCAATTTTGCACTCTCAACGATTTATGTCGGCAGCATTTTGTGCGTCATCTTAAAATACCTACCCGAAACACATCAGCATGAATTACGCATAGCCTGGAATGCAGTCGATACTCTTAGAAATTATAGAGATATTATACAAACACGTTCTTTTATTGTTCCGACCTTGTGCTATACCTTTGCCTTTTCAGGATTGATCGCCTATTTTCAGATAAGCCCCTTGCTCTTGATTAATGGTTTTGGCCTAACACCGATGCAATATGGCTATATCTCAATCGTCATTGCCGCTAGTTATTTGATGGGGGGTTTAGTGGTAACACGTTTAGTGCAAATAATAGGCCCTAAACCCATGATAAAGGCAGGCTTATTGACGAGTGTAGCCGGGGGAGTGTGCCTCATTTTGTTTTCTTTACTAAAGCTAGATGCATTAACAATCATTTTATTTTCAGTCAGTATTTATGTCGTTGGTGCACGCATCGTGATTGCCAATGCCATTTCAGAAGCATTTTCAGATACACGTGAACGCAGTGGAACAGCCTCCGCATTGATTGGAACGGTACAAATGTTAGGAGCGGCTATGACAAGCAGTATCCTGGCTCAATTTTCTCACCCAAACTCCCTTTTATTGGCTTCCTGTCTTAGCATTCTGAGTTTATGCGGTCTGTTCACCTACTACCGACTTGCTCAGCAGGCTGTCAATATAAGTACGGAAGGGAGTGAAATACTCTTATCAAATCCACCTCAAGCCTAGGGCCCTCTATCCGTGATAATCCCCATAGGCTGTAAGTAAAAGTCCTGCCTTGAATTGAGTTAAAAGCTCTGTTAGCTTTAATCCAGCGCCGGTGGCGTGGGGGTTCGACACTAAACTAGCATCTTGTTCCTTTACTCGGTCGCCTTGCCTTCAGGGTAGGGTGCTTCACTTAAGAATGGAGGGTAGTCGAATGAAAAAACTACATGAGATCTTTTCCAACAGCCTCTTAAAAGTCAGCCTAATCGTTGTTAGCCTGCAAATCTTGTCCTTGCTAGCCTTTTCCTCTTCAGCCCATTCGTTTATTTTATTTTAAGATAAACATGCAGGGGCTAATAAAACACTGCGGATAAGCCCCCGCCGTGTTCTATTGGCCTAATGAGTTGTAAGAAGCTCCGCTTACCACCGAAGCAAGCCCGTTGGATTTAGCTTCGCTCCCACCTGCTCCACCCGCCTTCCTTATACTTTTGAAAAGACCTACTCCGAGAAGGGGAAGTGAACTCAGCAAAGTGCCCGCAAAGGCTCCTGTTGCTTTGCTAGCGACTGCAACAGCCTCTGAACAAGTCGGTTGGACCTTGGTAAAAAATCCCCCCCAGGTGGCTGTATCACACAAAAGTTGTGCCACACTAGCACAATCGGGATAAGCTGTATGATTG
>JAKFXE010000043.1 GCA_021731545.1 Coxiellaceae bacterium | reverse complement strand
TGAGCCCCCTCCGGTAACAGGCTAGGGCTTTTTTCGCGGTGCGGGGCTTGGCAAGAATGTATTTTATAGCCTATAGTGCCTGCTTATTGTATCGTGTAATGGGAATTGTGTAGGGGCGCCCCTTGTATGCGCCCGCTTTTGATTTTGAAGATTGTTGAGTGATTATTTTGGTGTCTGGCTCCGCCGGAAAAGATTTTAACCCATTGATGTAATGTGTTGCGGTGCCTGACTCCAAAATAAAAATCAAACATTTTGAATAAATAGAGGTGGCCTTAAGATTTCCTTAAGCTTCGGAGCCTATACTAAAACTAAGCTTTAGAAAAAGAACTAGAAAAAAAGGTTAAGAACATGAGCGCAAACACCCCCAATCCTGGCGACCAAGCTCGCGAATTATGCCTCTCTTTGATGGCAGGCCTGAAAGGTTTTGGTGATACCCTGGTTGGCTACTTATCTGAGGCCCAGGGTCACTCAGCGGTAATTTCTCAGAAAAGAGCCGTAGTTGATCCTGATCAGCGCTCAACCAGCAGCTTGTTTAGACCCCGATAATCCTCCTTCATTGCGCAAATAAATAGCATACTTTAAGCAAAGTATGCTATTTTTGTTTCTGCCATCGCCCAGGCTAAAATAGCCACTTTTTGTCTAGGGCCTTTGATTTTTTTAACATTATATTAGGTTCAGCGGACAGGGAATGCGCTGCAATGACTATGAGCTTTGATACCACTTCTCGTAAAAAAACAGCCGATGAAGAGAACAAGCGTCAGCTGGTAGAGTCTATTGAGGCTGAAAACCAAAGGCTTAAACAGCTCTTGGATGCTTTTTATGCTCAAGCGCATCGCAGTGAGCACAATTACACTGAAATCAATGAAAATATACTCGAAGCCATTGATAAGCTCTTGGCGGCAGGGGACTGGGAAAGCTCCTTGTTCTTGCGCAATGCGGCCAAGCCCTTGAGGCAGGCACGCGATGAAATCTTAAAACTGCAGCAGAAAATAAAAGATAAGTTGGATGATAAATTGCATCATGAGCCTGTGCTCACTGAAGATATGCAGGTGGTTTATATTTCTATTTATCAAAGTGAGGGACATGATCTGTCTAAATGGGAAAAACAGCTGCGCTCTTTGGGCAGCTACACCCAAGGTAGGCCTGTTTACAGCAGTGAAGAAGAGGTGAATCGAGCGATTCGTGCTAAACTGATTCCGGGCTCAGAGGCCTATGTTAGAGTGGCTATTAAGAAATCTGCGGTGATGACGAGTGTCAAGCTCTTGCAGGACCGTTTAAGTCAACCACTCCTAAATTTGGCAGAAGGGGCTGTATTACCGGACAATATTTTAGAGTTTGTGCATATGAACAAGCATTACTCTTTTATCAATGGAAGATTGATGGCTCGTTAAGTATTGAAGGCAGGGGGTGGGTCGTATGCGTCAAGGTCAGCAAAACACCGGTGATACCTCGACCAATTTTTTCTGGTTTTTAATTTTGTTGTTTGGTGTCGCCTTTCTGATTTGGTGGAAGCAAAAATCCGTTATCGTCGCCTCTGTTTTTACCATCCGTATTTATGAAATTTTTGCTATCCAGTTTGTGGTGGATGGTATTAATGATCTATTAACGCTGTTGCACTTGCCGCTACTGAATTTAAATAATTTGAATGATGCCTTGGCTTTTATGGGCACCTCCAGTTGGAAGGATGTAAGCTTTGATGATTTAATGGAAATTAGCGATAGGGTGGGTCATTGGCTGCGCTATCCCCTGGCGGGAATATCAACGATTTTGGCCTTGTTGATGTATTTTAAGCACACAGGCGCCAACTTTCGCAGAACTTACACCATGGATAGCTTAAAGATGGTGGAATATCAAAACTGGCCGGAAATTATGCCGGTCTTGAAATTGGACTTAGTGAAAGAAGACATCGACAAGGGTGCTTGGGCCATGGCGAAGTTACCTCTGGATTACTGTAAAGAACATAATTTAATTCGTGTAGAGCCTCTGCAGAATAAATTATCCTGGGTTATTATTCCGGGAGCTGCGCAGCGTATTTTTGTATTGCAACTAGGGCCTTTGTGGCGTGGCTTGAATGCATTGCCTATCCATGTTCAAGCCTTGATGGTGATTTTTTTGGCGCGAGCGCATCGCGATCGAAAAGTAGCCGATGATTTATTAACGCAAATTGCGGCTTCCTCAGGCTCGGGTAAATTAAATTTTTCCGGAGTGCGCGAGCAACTTCGAAAATATCAAAACAGTCGAATTTTAGCGTGGGTGATCCCGCGTCATGCTTATGTGGGAACCATGATGGCAACGCTGCTCACGATTGCACGCAGTGATGGCGTGCTCGCCACTTCCGAATTTTTATGGCTAAAACCTTTAGATCGGCGTATGTGGTATATATTAAACAGTGTGGGTCGACAAACCGTGATGATTGAAGTGGCTGGTTTATATGCGCACTGGCTGGCTGAAAAGAAATTGGGTTGTGCTTTGCGTGTTCCGATGGTGAAAGAGGCTGTCAATGGTCTTGATAGCGATGTTAAGGATATCCTGTATGTAGCAGAAGGTGAAACATGGCAGTCTTTCAACAACGCGGCCTAAGCGCCAATCAAGAGCAAAATCAACAGCAAATTATTCGCGATACGCGCACCTTTGGTCAGCGCTTCTTTGATTTCTTTAAAAAACCTCATGCCGTTGCCGGCTTTATGATCACCAGCGGTGTGGCGGGTGTTTTTGTTTCGGGAATAGCGGATATACTTTTTCTCCTTTCATTGACAGCTTTTGTGTATTGCCTAACGCGTAAAGCCACTTTGCCTTTTCGCATGCCTTTGCATGCGCATCGTACGGATTATGATGATGTGCGTGCAGGCTCCACAAAACCTAGTCAAGCGCGCGGTATTTATTATTTTGGTAATCAAAAAATAACGAATGATGAGCTGTGGTTTGCCAATGAAGATATGCGAACGCATGTGCTGATTTTTGGATCTACCGGTAGTGGTAAAACCGAAGCTTTGATCTCGATGTCCTATAATGCTTTACTGCAGGCCAGCGGTTTTATCTATGTAGATGGTAAGGGCGATAATTTGCTCTATGCCAAAGTGTTTTCAATGGCTCGCTCCATGGGTCGAGAAGATGATTTACTGCTGATTAATTTCATGACGGGTGCGCGCGATATTATTGGTCCGCAAGAAAAACGTTTATCGAATACCATTAATCCTTTTTCAACGGGTTCTTCCAGTATGTTGTCTCAACTTGTCGTGAGCATGATGGATTCCAGCTCTGCATCAGCCGATGGCGATATGTGGAAAGGTCGAGCGATTGCCTTTGTTGAAGCTTTGATGAAAGTTTTAGTGGCAATGCGGGATGCGGGCAATATTTTGTTGGACGCCAATGCGATTCGTAACTATTTCCACTTAAATCGCTTGGAAGCGATGGTTATGGACAAGGCTTTTATTCGAGATGGACAAGACACCATCAGCCTTGAGGGTCTGCCTGAAACGGTGATGGAACCTATTAAAAACTATGTGCTCAATTTGCCAGGCTATAATCCTGAAAAGAAAGGCAAGCAAGTTTCTCAGGTGCTCGAGCAGCATGGATTTATTACGATGCAATTAACCCGTGTATTCACTTCTCTTGCGGACACTTACGGCCATATTATGCGGACTAAATTGGCCGAGGTGGATCTTAAAGACGTGGTTTTAAATCGTCGAATTTTAGTGGTGCTGTTGCCAGCGCTTGAAAAATCACCGGATGAATTATCCAACTTGGGTAAAGTTATCATTGCTTCTTTAAAATCGATGATGGCCGCAGGCTTGGGTGAGGATGTGGAGGGTGATTTTTCGACTTTGGTGGAGAGTAAACCGACCAATGCTAAAACGCCTTTTCTGTGTATTTTGGATGAATATGGTTATTACGCGGTAAAAGGATTTGCGGTGGTGCCGGCACAAGCACGCTCCCTCGGATTTTCAGTGGTTTTTGCAGGGCAAGATTTACCCGCCTTCCAAAAAGCTTCCAAAGAAGAGGCCGCCTCTATTGGTGCGAATACCAATATTAAAATTTGCATGAAGCTAGAAGATCCTATTGATACTTGGGATTTCTTTATGAAATCAGCGGGCGAGTCTTATGTAACGCATGTGGATAGTTTTCAAGTGGATATGGGCAGTATGTCGGGTGCTTATGCGGACTCTAAGGGCGCTAAATTAGAAAAGCGCAGTCGTATTGATTTATTGGATTTAAAAGAACAGCGTGAGGGTGAGGCGCACATTTTATTCAAGTCTAAGGTAGTGCGTGCAAAAATGTTTTATGCCAATCCTAAAACGGTGAAGCGCTTACGCTTAAACCACTTCTTAAAAGTCGACATGCCCTTGGATGCTGATGTGATTAAAATGGTGAATTGCTTTAGTCGTTTTGAAAAGAGTGTAAACAGTGGTAATGCGCCTCAACTCTTCACAGCAGGAATAGAGGGAGATGCGGTGAGCTCACTGGCTCAGGCGATTCATGGGCAGGCGGGAAACAGCTTGATTGAACGCGGTGTGTTGGCGGTGCGGCAGCAACACCAACCCAGTGCTCCTATTCCGGGGATGGAGGCAAGCAGTATTCAAGAGGTCATTGATGAGGGCACGCCAGGCCAGTTGGATGTTTTCTCTCCCATGACATTGAATGAGCATCTTCAGGGAGTTGTTTTGGCGGAGGATATGATCCTCTTTAGGAAAGCCCTGCTGAACCGCTATGAAGTTCGTGATCAAATTGAATATGTACAGAGACTCTGTGGTAAAACCGGTCAGCAGGCAGCCAATATAGCTCTGGAAGTCGTCCACGACATGCAAAAGGGAACCCACTATCCACCCGAGGTCAAACCCCTTGCGACGGCAGAAGAGCTGGCCGCCTCAGTAGATCAACTCATCGAGGCCATTAGCTTAAAGAAACAACAGATTGATAATAGTACTGATACCAATGCCTGATTTTGAGTTATACTGCCCGGAAGGTAGTTAGCTAAGAAGCAGGAAGCTTGGAATCATAAGGGAAGTGAGATTAAGTACCATGAAGTTCAATGTGTTAAATTCCGTTAATAGAGCGCTTCCCTTAAACAGAGGGCTTGTTTGGTTGCTTAGCGTGTTTCTGTTGGCGGCCTGTGCCACCCATCAATCCCCCCCCACCACACAGCAGGCCTTGATACAAAAGCTGCAATCAGAAGATGTGGGTGTGACCACCGTAGGCCAAAGTGTGGCCATTGTTTTGCCCAGTGATACTTTATTTAATCCCAGCTCAGCGAATATAAACCCTAAATACCAGCCTATTTTGATGCAGATAGCCGATTTGCTTAAAACCTATCAGTTGGTTTCCGTTCAAGTGGCAGGCTACAGCAATCTAGAGGTGCCGGATGTGAAAGCTCTAACCGAGAAGCAAGCGCAGGTGATCGCGACGGCTTTGTGGGACAGAGGTATCGACTCGCGCTTGGTCTATGCCGTGGGTTATGCGAATTTATATCCAGTGGCGCCGAGCAGTAATCCCGCCAATCGCCGTATTCAAATTAGCTTTAGATTTTATCCGGTGGTCAGTTATTATGATTAAGCGAAAACAAGTTTGGAGAGCGTAGGGGCATGGCAACGGATCGAGAACAAGCCAGTTTGCAGCGCAACGAATTTTATCGCGATAGTTATCGTCGCGTTTTGGCACTGTTATTGCTGTTATCCGCGATTGGCTTGATTTGTGTCGGGTTGCTCGCTTTTGTGGATTATCAGCGCCCTTTGCCAAAATACTATGCGACCTTAAGCAATGGTCGTGTGGTGCCTATGCAGTCATTGACTGAGCCCATGGTGACTTCAGCTTATATCATGGAGTGGGCAAGTTTGGCGGTGCGGGCTGCCTATAATTTGCAGCCCGCACCGCCAAACTTGCCCACTCCA
>JAKFXE010000017.1 GCA_021731545.1 Coxiellaceae bacterium | reverse complement strand
AGCCCTCAGCTGCATGCCCTGCCCCCATAATCAACACACGCTTAGATTCCACAAACCAGTGTTGGTCTTTAAGCCAGCGGTATAAAAAACGTGGGCCTCCCCACACCATCATGAGTAATAAAGCATAGAGGGGAACAATGACGGTCGGAACCACAGGGGCTCGCCCCCCGATTGAAATCATGGCTAAAATAATAAGGGCACCCAAGGCAGCCGATTTTGTCAAGCGCAGCAAATCGGCCAAAGAAGCAAAACGCCAAAGGCCGCGATAAACTCCAAACAGCGCCGCGACACTCAGCTGCACCCCCAGCACAATAGGCAGCCATTTGAGGGCCTGCTGAAAAGAAGACAGGGGCACAAAGGCTAGATTGAAATGAAACCAATACGCTCCAAACCAGGCCAAAGCCACCATCAGCGCATCGTGTGATACTATCCAAAATCGGTTTTTGTAAGAGCGGAAAAGACGCTTCATTCAAATGGCCACTGTAAGGTTAATAGGCTCGCACGTAAGGGGCGGATTGTAGCATCGATTCCAGAATAATTGATAGCATCCCGCACCCCCCTTGGATTAGAATGGCGCCTCAATTGAAGGAGATTTCATGCGCATTCTAGTCACCGGCGCGGCCGGCTTTATTGGCTATCACTTAACGCAGCGCCTCTTGGCCCGAGGGGACGAGGTCGTGGGTATCGATAATTTAAACGATTACTACGATCCCAAGCTCAAAGAGGCTCGGCTTAAAAACCTGGAGTCTCATCCAGGCTTCGCCTTTCATCTCTTGGATTTAGCCGATCGCGCTGGAGTTAAAGCACTTTTTCAGCGCCATGCCTTTGATCGCGTCGTGCATCTGGCCGCACAAGCCGGCGTGCGTTATTCCATCGAACATCCTGAGGCCTACATAGATTCAAATCTGGTCGGATTTTTAAGTATCTTAGAGGGCTGTCGTCATCATCACATTCAACATTTAGTCTTTGCCTCTTCCAGCTCTGTATATGGTGCCAACACACTCACACCCTTCTCAGAACATCACAGTGTAGATCATCCTATCTCATTGTATGCCGCCACTAAAAAAGCCAATGAACTGATGGCACACACCTATGCCCATTTATATCGATTGCCCTGCACGGGCTTACGTTTTTTCACCGTATACGGCCCCTGGGGTCGACCCGATATGGCGCTCTTTAAGTTCACGCATAATATACTCCAGAATGAACCTATCGATATTTACAACCAAGGCCAAATGATTCGTGACTTTACCTATATTGACGATATTATCGAAGGTGTCGTGCGAACCCTAGATCACACCGCCACTGAAAATGCAGAGTGGTCCAGCGATCATCCCGATCCTGCCAGCAGCTCTGCCCCCTATCGCCTATACAATATTGGTAATAATCAACCGGTGGCGCTAATGGAATTTATCAGTGCTCTCGAAAAGGCACTGGGAAAAGAAGCGATCAAACATTATCTGCCTCTGCAAGCCGGCGATGTACCGCTCACCTATGCAGACACTCAACTGTTGGAACAGGCCGTAGGCTTTAAGCCTAAAACTTCTATACAAGAAGGGATTAATCGATTTGTAGAGTGGTATCAAAATTACTATTGATACATCGGCTGCCGATACTCCACATACCCATAGGCCGCTATCAAAATAACAAAGGCCAAAGGCAAAACTACCACAATAGAATCTGAATAAAAGTTCATCACAGTGGCTAACAATGCCAACAGAGTGTTAATTACTATCACCCAGCTTAAGATTTTCGTATGCGACCAACCACAGGTTTGCAAGCGCTGATAGGCGTGTAGCCGATGCCCCTCACTCCACTTTTCCTTATGACAAATACGGCGCACCAAAGTCAATGTGGTATCAAATAAAAACAGGCTATACAGCACTAACCAATTTAAAGCAGGTATACCCAACCACTGCTGCGAAACCAAGGCAAAAACGATGATCAAAAATCCTAGGCTAGAGCTGCCCGCATCCCCCATAAAAATTTTAGCCTTGGGCCAATTCCACACTAAAAATCCAGCCACTCCCGCCGCCAAACCCCAAATCAAGGCACTTAAGGCATAACCTTGTTTGCACCACACCCACCATCCCCCGGGAATCAAGACGAATAAGCTTTCCACACCCGCAATACCATCAATGCCATCCATAAAATTAAAGGCATTGCTCGACCACAACACCATTAAAAAAGCCAAAACGCTTCCCAACACCCAACCCAAATGCAGGTGCATCATACCGATATTCCAACGCGCGGCTCCGTGCATAAAAATCAAAGTCATCAAGGCCGCAAAAATTTGAATGCCGAAACGCGTTTTGGCTGAAATCGAATGGCAGTCATCCAAAAAACCGATCAATAGGATTAAAATGACGGGAATAAAAACGCGGATCTCGAGGGGATTTAAAAAGCCTAAGTGATTCACAAAAGCCAAAAGCAATAGCCACAACAGCATAAAAACCAGACCCGCTCCACGCGGAGTGGGAATTTCATGTGAAGAGCGTTGATTCGGACGATCCATTAACTGATAACGCAAAGCTAGCTTGCGAAAGATCCAGGTGCCCAAAATCGATGCACACAGTAAAGCGATGAATAGAAAAATCATCTTGTGATTATGATTCATCATTTCAATAAAACATCACAAACCACTTGAATATCGGTTTCAGACAAGCTTGGATAAAAAGGCAGACTCAAGACGCGCGCCGCTGCTTTTTCGGAGACCGGAAATGAAGCCTCATACATAGCTTTTCCCTTAAAAATAGGTTGCTTATGCATAGGCCGAGGGTAATGAACCGCCGTTGGAATGCCCGCCGCTTTTAATTTTTCCTGTATCCGATCGCGTTGATCCACTTGCACGGTATATTGCGCATAAACGCTGCGATTATACGGCTCAATATAAGGAGTAATGAGAGCATCCCCTAAATATTTTTGATAGTGCGCCGCCACTTTTTGACGCTGCTCAATTTCTGTTTGAAAATGACTGAGTTTTACCAAGAGCACCGCGGCTTGTATGGAAGGCAGTCGCCCATTCAACCCTAAACGCACATGTTCATAACGCTCTTCCTGCCCATGATTTAACACACTGCGCATCAAATGCGCCAAAGCATCATCGTTTGTAAAGCAAGCACCGCCCTCACCATAACACCCTAAAGGTTTTGAGGGAAAAAAGCTGGTGCATCCAATCGTCGACACATTACAAGAAGCCTTGCCTTTATATAAAGCACCCAAACTTTGGGCTGCATCTTCAATGACAGCCACTCCGTGACGCTGAGCAATGGCATTAATCGCTTCAAATTCTGCGCACTGCCCATATAAACTGATGGGCATAATGGCCTTGGTCTTAGACGTGATGGCCGCTTCAATAAGTGCAGGATTGATGTTGTAGGTGCGTGGATCAATATCCACAAAGACGGGCGTAGCACCCAAGAGCATAATCGTGGAAGCCGTTGCAAAAAAACTAAAGGGGCTGGTGATGACTTCATCACCCCGGCCCACCCCTAGGACCATCAACGCAATCTGCAGTGCGGTGGTTCCACTGTTCATACTGATGCAATGCTGAGCGCCCACAAACTGGGCCAGCTGCTCTTCCAATTCCGCAATTTCAGGCCCGCCAATATAGTGACCATGATCTAAGACGCGTTGAATGGCTGCATTGATGGCCGCTTTAGAATGCTGATACTGTCCCTCTAAATCAATGAATTTCATAGACTAGTCCTTGTAAAATAATAAAGTAGCTCAGCCTTGCGTCTATCCAAAACGAACAGCGGGCGCACACGTAGGGGCGGTCCTTGTGGCCCGCCCGCTTTTTCTTTTGGCCGCCCGTACAAAAATCAACAGCGGGCCACACAAGGGGTACCACCACATTTTTGGATAAGATCAGGGCCCGCCTCTACGCTATTTATGACAGCAAACAAACCGATGGATTCTATCGAGGGCATGCCACTAGAGTCAAATGAAATAGGGGCCGCCAAACCACTCTACAGACCTCTGTAACAAAAGATTCGCCTCGTGTATTATCGGGAGCTTCTACTGTAGAGGAGCTGTGATGATATCGACCCCCCTAACTAACCTCTCCCCCCTGGACGGGCGTTATGCCAATCTTCTGAATTCACTGCGAAATACCCTCAGCGAATACGGGCTGATTCGTTATCGCTTAATCGTTGAAGTTCGCTGGCTTTTGGCGCTGGCTGAGCACCCTCAAATCATAGAAGTTCCCGAGCTTTCCCCTAAATCACAAGACTACTTGCTCAAGCTCATCGATGACTTCGACGAGGCCGCTGCCCAAGAAATAAAGCAAATCGAACAAAAAACCAATCACGATGTCAAAGCCGTTGAATATTATCTGCAACAAAAATTAGAACATCATGCAGAACTCAACGCTTTAATTCCTTTTATTCACTTTGCCTGCACCTCAGAAGACATTAATAATCTTGCCTATGCCCTCATGTTAAAAGATGCCCTACAAAAAGATTTAGCGCCATCGCAGCATGAATTGATTCACACCCTATTAAATAGGGCACAGGCCTATGCAAGCTTAGCCATGCTGGGGCGAACCCATGGACAAGCGGCAACACCCACCACACTGGGCAAAGAACTCATCAATTTTGTAGCACGCTTAGATCGAGCCTATCAAATACTGAAAAGCTGTAAAATCCCAGGAAAATTCAATGGTGCTGTTGGAAACCTCAATGCACATCAAGCTGCCTACCCTGAAATCAATTGGCTGGTGCTGAGCGAGCATTTTGTAAATTCTCTGGGTTTGAGCTGGAATGCTTATACCACTCAAATTGAACCTCATGATGAATTGGCTGCCACTTTGCACGCCCTCATGCGCTTTAACACCATACTGATCGATTTGAATCGAGACTTATGGTCCTATATTAGCCTAGGCTATTTCAAACAAAAAATGGTGGCACATGAAGTAGGCTCCTCCACCATGCCGCATAAAATTAATCCTATTGATTTTGAAAATGCCGAAGGCAATTTAGGCATGGCCAATGCGCTCGCAGATCATATGGCCAACAAATTGCCCATTTCACGCTTACAACGCGATCTCTCGGATTCCACCACCTTACGCAACTTGGGATCCGTCATGGGTTATAGTTTGTTAGCCTATCAAAGCTGCCTGAAGGGCTTAAAGAAACTAGAAGCCAATGAAACCCTCTTAGCCCATGATTTAGATCAACACTGGGAAGTTTTAGCAGAGGCGATTCAAACCACCATGCGCCGCTACAAGATTAACAAGGCCTATGAATCCCTTAAAGACCTAACGCGCGGAAAAAAGGTGGATCAACACACTCTTAAGAAATTTATTGACGCCCTTGAATTACCCAAGGAAGCCAAACAACATTTATCAAAACTCACTCCCGCGAACTATATCGGTTACGCCGCAGAACTTGTTAAAAACTTTAGACTACACTCCCTAGATTAATCTGAACTTTAAATCAAAAAACACCCCAAAAGGCCATTACTCCCATGTTAAATTTTAAAATAAAAATCAATCAAGTTGGTGAAAAATATCTAGAAACCTCCCTATACGGAAAAGCCTTATTGACTATCGCGCAGCTCAACAAGGGGACTGCCTTTACTGCAGAAGAACGGAAAGAATTTAATTTGCTCGGAAAATTACCCAGCCAAATCGAATCGATTGAAGAGCAAATCGGGCGAGTCTATATGCAATACAGCGCTTGTCCAGATCAGCTAGCTAAAAACACCTACCTTAATCAAATTTTAAATCATAACCAAGTTTTGTTTTATCGCCTGGTGAAAGAACATCTGGAAGAAATGCTGCCTACGATTTACACCCCCATCGTCGGCAATGCGGTTCAGGCCTTTAGTAAAAAATATGTGAGTCCTCGAGGCCTGTATATAAGCTATCAAGACCAAGACCATATCGAAGAAATTCTGGAAAATCGCACCAATCCCGAAGTAGACCTCATTGTGGTGAGCGATGGCGAAGGTGTTCTGGGTATTGGAGAT
>JAKFXE010000038.1 GCA_021731545.1 Coxiellaceae bacterium | reverse complement strand
ACGTTCAAGATACCCCTGTTTCCCATTTTTCCCCATCGTTTTTGCCCCTCAGCTTGGTAACATTCCATTCTGAGGCAACGATCCTTATTTATACCCCCTTCGGTAACATTTTTTATGAGGCAATTCGCCAAGCAGCTATAGACTAGAAGCGCAGGCCCAAACTGTGTAGTATTCCCCCTTTGGTTTAATCCTAGATTGAGCAGGTAGGTGGTATGAATAACGAAGCGATATTCCGAATCATTTTTACCCAATTGGGCAAGACCTACGAGATTTACGCGCAATATATCTCAGAGGAAAGTCTAATGGGTTTTATTGAGGTCGAGGAGCTGGTCTTTAATGAGCCTTCTTCTGTCTTAGTAGACCCTACAGAGGAACGTCTGCGTTTTGAGTTTACTGATGTGAAGCGTTGCTATATTCCCATGCACGCCATTGCGCGCATCGATGAAATCATTAAAAACCATAAAGCCAAAGAGCCTCAGACTAAGCGTGGAGGCAATGTCAGTCATTTTCCGAATATGTTGAGCTCCTCTAGCTCAAACACTGAGTAAGGCCTATGCCAGGATCTGTGATTATTGATCTTGAGGGCTTTGAGTTAAGCGTAGAGGACAGAGAGCTTATCCAACATCCTGCCGTGGCCGGCATTATTTTATTCACGCGCAATTATCAAGACAAAGCTCAGCTTAAGCATCTAACAGATTCTATTTTAAAAATTCGACAACCCCTTATTATTTCAGTGGATCAAGAGGGGGGAAGGGTGCAGCGCTTTCGCTCGGAATTTACAGCACTTCCGCCCATGCGGCATTGGGGTGAGCGTTATCAAGAGGACCCTGTCGCTGCTAAAACAGAACTGGTGGCGATGATTCGAGTGATGGCAGCAGAACTTTTCACTGTTGGGGTGAATCTGACTTGGGCTCCAGTATTGGATGTCGATCATGGTGTAAGCGAAATTATTGGCAATCGCAGTTTTAGTGCAGATCCTCTGGTCGTCACAAACTTAGCGCGAGTAGTCATTGATACCCTACATGAATGCGGCATGCCCGCAACGGGCAAGCATTTCCCCGGGCATGGTGCCGTCAAAGCAGATTCACACACCGAGCTGCCTGTGGATCATCGCCCCTGGAATGAAATTGCCCAAACGGATTTAGAACCTTTCGCTGCTTTAGTAGATTCGCTAGATGCCATTATGCCTGCTCACATTGTTTACTCGGAACTGGATAATTTACCGGCAGGCTTTTCATCGTATTGGTTACAGACGGTATTGCGCAAACAATTGGGCTTTACGGGTGTTATTGTAAGCGATGATTTAACGATGGCAGGAGCTGCCATGGCGGGTAGCTATAGTGATCGCGCCGCCTTGGCCTTGGAGGCTGGCTGTGATCTACTGCCAGTTTGTAATAATCGGGCTGGGGCCATTGAGGTATTGCACTCGCTGGAAAAATACAAAAATCTGGAGTCTGCGCAGCGCGTGAATGATTTTCTTCAGAGATTAAAACCATGTTAAACACACTGTACAGTTGGGCCATGCCCTTTTTTCAAAAACAACTTTGGTTAGTAGACGGCAGCCTACTTTTATTGGCAGCGCTTTTCTTTACCTGGTTGGAAATTGTTATTTACAGGCGTTTAGAGCCGCGCTTAGGTAAAAAACAACATGTTTGGTTACAAGCGCTTTTGCATGCGCTCTATCGCCCCCTCCAAGTTTTGATTTGGGGTGTGGCGATTTCACTTTTTTTAGAGTGGATTCCTTTCCAAAGCCCCAATTTATTTGATAGCTATCTGGCCATACTTCAGAAAATCTGTGTTATCGCGGCCTTTTTGTGGTTTTTCTTGGGTTATATCAATCAAATCGAATTATTGATTCACCATCAAATTGACCGTAAAAAAAGTCAAATGGATAAAACCTCGGTCACAGCCCTTTGCCAACTATTAGAAATCATCGCTATTGTCATTGTTACATTGATGCTGATGCAAAATTTAGGGGTTTCTGTTTCAGCTATTTTAGCCTTTGGTGGAATGGGGGGCTTGGCCGCCGGTTTTGCCGCCAAAGATACACTCGCTAACTTTTTAGGTGGAACCATGATCTTTGTGGATCGACCCTTTTCTGTGGGTGAGCATGTGCGTTCTCCCGATCAAGAAATTGAGGGGACTGTGGAGCGTATTGGCTGGCGTTTAACCAAAATTCGTACTCCCGACAAGCGTTTACTGTATGTGCCCAATGGCGTTTTTTCGAATATTTCCATTGAAAATATCTCACGCATGACGCATCGTCGCATTAAAACCAATTTTTCACTGCGTTATTCGGATGCAGACAAAATAGATAGTCTGAACGAAAAAATAGTAGATATGCTTCATAAGCACGAACACATTGATAACAATGAAAATATCATCGCTAATTTACAAGATATGGGCGCTTCAAATTTAAACTTTATGGTGGTGGCTCATACTCAGCGCGTTAGTTTTAAAGAGTATCAGAAATTGCAGCAAGAAATACTGCTCAACATTATTAAAATTATTAAAGAAGTAGGGGCGGAATGTGCCACTCAAAGCACCACCCTATATTTGGCTGAAAACACGAATCCAGAAAAGTTGTATTAAAGGGGTGTTATGGAAAACCAAGAAGTTGATTTGTTGACAGATGCCTCTGCAGAAAATATTCCTGCAAAAATTCGAGAAGTCTTTGCTAAGTCCACCTGTATTTATACTAAGGCCCAGGTCGACAAAGCTTTGGACAATATGGCCCATGCGATTAGCGAAAAATTAGCGCACAGCAACCCTATTTTTTTATGTGTGGTCATTGGCGGCATTATTCCCCTCGGGAATTTGTTGCCCCGCTTAGATTTTCCGCTGGAATTGGATTATGTGCATGCAACGCGTTACCGAGGCGATATTACAGGCAAAGATCTGCATTGGAAGGTATTGCCGAGCTGTTCGATGAAAGGCAGAACGGTGGTGATTGTGGACGATATCCTGGATGGTGGCGTTACCTTGCAAGCCATTGTGGATTATTGCCAGGAACAAAAGGCTAAAGAAATTTATACCGCGGTGCTCGTAGATAAAGTGGGCGCACGTTTACCGGGAGGTCATCCGCAGGCTGATTTTTGTGGACTCGAAATTTCCAATCATTATGTTTTTGGTTACGGTTTGGATTACAAAGAATATCTGCGCAACGCTCCTGGCATTTATATGGTGGCGCCGGAGCATGAATAAATGTGGATCTTGTATTTGAACCCGTAGGGGCACTCAAAAGAAAAAGCGGGCGCACACAAGGGGCGCCCCTACGTTTATTGATAGAAAAAAACCCGCAAGCGGGTTGTTTTATTGGCGCGCCCGGAGAGATAGCTGCGGCACATCCCTGTGCCTTGTCCCTCGAAGACTCGGGATCATCGACAAAGCCGATGGATAAAATGTGCAATCCTGCACATTTTATCGAACTCCTGATTTTCACTGCGTGAAAATTGAGTTCTCATCCTCCGGGCAATAAAAAACCCGCAAGCGGGTTGTTTTATTGGCGCGCCCGGAGAGATAGCTGCGGCACATCCCTGTGCCTTGTCCCTCGAAGACTCGGGATCATCGACAAAGCCGATGGATAAAATGTGCAATCCTGCACATTTTATCGAACTCCTGATTTTCACTGCGTGAAAATTGAGTTCTCATCCTCCGGGCAATAAAAAACCCGCAAGCGGGTTGTTTTATTGGCGCGCCCGGAGAGATTCGAACTCCCGACACTCTGGTTCGAAGCCAGATACTCTATCCAACTGAGCTACGGGCGCATGAAAGGGGAGAATAATGAACCCCCGTTCATTAATCAAGTGCTTATTGACTTAACAAGTCTAATAACTGTTGGACTATTTCAATGCGTTTTTCAGGAGGGCCTAATTTAAATCGTAATTTACTTGAACCCTGTAGCTGATATTGCTCTGGCTTGCTTTGTATTAGTTTCAGCAGGGTTTCCACATTGATTTTGGGTTTTTCATCAAAATAAAGATATCCAAAGTGAGCATGCTGATCTATTTTTTTAATGTTCATCGACTGTGCTTTTAATCGTATCGCTGAAATGCCCATTAAGTTTTCAGCTGCATTGGGTAGTAATCCAAAACGATCAATAAACTCCACCTTGATTTCATCTAACTCCTCCAGGTTTTTACTGTTGGCTAGGCGCTTGTAGGATTGAAGGCGTGCATGGGGGTCGTGTATATAGTCTTGGGGAAAGAGGGCGCTGATTCCTAATTCAATTTCAGGTCCTTGTGATTTTGATTTTAATTCAAGCTTTAGCTTCCCCCCGTGTTTTAGGGTCATTACGGCTTCTTCGAGCAACTCCATAAACAAATTAAAGCCTATGGCTTCAATTTGCCCACTTTGTTCAGCCCCTAATAATTCACCCGCTCCTCGAATTTCTAGGTCTTGGCTGGCGAGATTAAATCCAGAGCCTAATTCATCCAACTGGGTGATGGCTTCTAAGCGCTTTTGAGCATCGGCACTTAAAAGCTCTTCAGGTGGGATGATTAAATAAGCATAGGCTTGATGATGGGAGCGACCCACGCGACCACGTAATTGATGTAATTGAGCTAAACCAAATTTATCAGCTCGATTGATAATAATAGTATTGGCTGAGGGAATATCAATCCCAGATTCGATAATCGTGGTGGCGACTAAGACATTATATTTTTGATGATAAAAGTCGGCCATAATGCGCTCTAATTCGCGCTCACTCATTTGTCCATGCCCAATAGCGATTTTGGCTTCTGGTAGGATTTCATGTAATTTTTGAGCCTGTTGTTGAATGCTGGCTACATCATTGTGTAAAAAATAAATCTGTCCTCCGCGTAGGGTTTCTCTCAAAAGGGCTTCTCGAATCATGGCAGGATTATATTCCATCAAAAAAGTTTTGATGGAAAGGCGCCGCAAAGGCGGTGTGGTAATCAGCGAGAGATCGCGCATGCCAGCGAGGGACATATTGAGTGTTCGGGGTATGGGGGTTGCTGTTAGAGTTAAAATATCAATATGCGCACGTAGGGATTTAATTTTTTCTTTTTGACGGACTCCAAAACGGTGTTCTTCATCGATGATTAAAAGCCCTAAGTCTTTAAATTGGACAGAAGGCTGTAATAATTTATGGGTTCCAATAAGGATATCAATTTTTCCATTAGACACGTTTTCCAAGATTTTTTCTTGTTCTTTGGCATTAGAAAATCGCGATAAGCAGGCTACTTTAATGGGCCAATTTGAAAAACGATCGCTAAAACTCTGAGCATGTTGTGAGGCTAAAAGTGTGGTAGGTGCCAAGATTGCGACTTGTTTTGAGTTTTGAACGGCAATAAAGGCTGCCCGCATGGCTACTTCTGTTTTACCAAAACCCACATCACCACAAATTAAACGATCCATGCTGTGGGGTTTTTTCATATCCTCCAAGACGTGTTCAATAGCCTGCTCTTGGTCGGGCGTTTCTTCAAATTTAAATTCATTTTTAAAGCGAAAATACTCTTCTTCTGGAATTTTAAAGGCAAAGCCGGGGGTGTTAGATCGTCGGCTGTACAGTTCCAGTAATTCCACGGCCACATCATGAATACGTTTAGTGCTGGCTTCTTTGGCCTTATCCCACTGCGGGTTACCCAATTTTTGAAGGGGCGCCCGCTCTGCATCTAATCCGGTATAGCGGCTAATAAGTGATAGAGAACTTATAGGCACATAAATCTTATCATCGTTGGCATAGGATAGTTTTAAATATTCGCCAGAAACTCCATGGGTTTCAATCAACTCTAAACCCTGATAACGGCCGACTCCGTGATCAAAATGAACTACGGGATCACCTATCTTGAGCTCATTTAAATTTCGAATAAAGCTATTGTTATCTGCTTCTCGCCGCTTGCGCAGACGTCTTTGCATTACACGCTCTCCAAAAAGCTGAGATTCCGTGATAATGCTTAATGAAGGTTCTTCCAGGTTTAAGCCTTGGCTTAAGTGGCCCACGGTTATTCCATAGAGACTTTGATCCTTAAAAAATTCCTGAAAACTTTCAAAAGATTTTGGGTTGATCTTAATCTGGTGTAAAAGCGATAGTAAACTCTCTCGTCGACCCGAGGTTTCAGCACAAAATAAGACTCTTCCTGTGTAAGAGTCCAAATACTGTTTCAATGTTTCTAATCCTGAGGATTTCTGCTCAAGTGTCAAAACGGGAGGACTCAAGGTTTTGAAATTATAGTGATGCGTTTTTTCTTCAACAGCCTCAGTTTTTACTATAATTTTGGGGTGCGTTTTTAGGGCTGCGAAGAGTTCTTCGGGTGGCAAAAATAATGACGTGGGTTCACACAGAGGGTGTGTTATGTTATGCCGTAACTGCTCATAACGCTCTTGTATTTCCTGCCAAAATTGTTGGGAGGCCTCATGTAGTTTTGGCATTTGCACGATAATGCTTTCTTTAGGGGCATAATCCATCAAGTGGCTCATTTTAGAAAAAAAGAGTGGTAAGTAA
>JAKFXE010000126.1 GCA_021731545.1 Coxiellaceae bacterium | reverse complement strand
TACCCACCCCCAGTCACTGGCCCATCGTAGCCTCAGCCGGAATTTTTTGCTTGCTCGTCGGCGCGGCCAATTGGTTGCATGGCCACAGCTATGGCCCCTATTTATGCCTCACGGGCTTTATGATTTTTGTATTTATGCTGCACGGCTGGATCGGGACCGTCATTAAAGAAAATCGCCAAGGTGTTTTAAGTGATCCCCAAGTGGATCGCTCCTTTCGATGGGGCATGGTGTGGTTTATTTTTAGTGAGGTTATGTTCTTCGGTGCTTTTTTCTTCGCTCTATTTTACGTGCGCGCGATTGTTATTCCTTGGCTGGGTGGCGTAGGCGATGGCGAAATGACGCATCTTTTACTTTGGCCGCAATTTGATGGTACCTGGCCCACCTATCTTTTGCCCAATCCTGAGACTTTTCAAGGCCCTAAAAGCGTCATGGAAACTTGGGGTATTCCGGCCATCAATACCGCTATATTGCTCAGCAGTGGCGGCACCGTCACCGTGGCACACTGGGCCATCTTAAAAAACAAACGCACTCTCATGCTGTTGGCACAAGCTGCCACGATCCTACTGGGCTTAGCCTTTTTATCCATGCAGTGTCATGAATACATAATTGCTTATACTGAAAAAGGTCTTACCCTAGGCTCCGGCATTTATGGCAGCACCTTCTTTATGTTAACCGGATTCCACTGCGCACATGTGACCATCGGTACCACCATGCTCTGCGTTATCTTATGGCGAATGCTCAAAGGCGATATCACCTCCAAAAATCATTTCTCTTTTGAAGGCGTGGCCTGGTATTGGCATTTTGTAGACGTCGTGTGGTTAGGTTTATTTATCTTTGTATACTGGATTTAATATACTGCACCCCTAACAAATGACTTGGAGGGAACACGGATGAAGCCCACACTCGCCTTAGTGATCCCTTGTTACAATGAAGAAGCCTGTCTCTTAGAAAGCGCGCAGCAATTAAATAATAAACGATCTGAATTAATAGAAGCGGGGCTTATTAGTGAAGCCAGCTCCCTCTTATTTGTAGACGATGGCAGCAAAGACAATAGCTGGAAACTTCTCACCGAACTCTCCCAAAAATATCCCTGTATTAAAGCCTTAAAATTATCCAAAAATTTTGGACATCAAAATGCCTTATGGGCGGGCCTTATGCAG
Source organism: Coxiellaceae bacterium (assembly GCA_021731545.1). GTDB lineage: Bacteria > Pseudomonadota > Gammaproteobacteria > Coxiellales > Coxiellaceae > CAIQCE01. The sequence continues at coordinate 5,425 of JAKFXE010000126.1, read as the reverse complement.
GTAAAATCTTATTCAGACTGCGCTATTTCCGTAGATGCTGACCTGCAAGATGATTTGAGCGTATTAAATGCCTTTATTGAGCAGTTTAAGGAGGGCTGTGACATTGTATACGGCGTGCGTACTAATCGAGACACAGACAACTGGTTCAAAAAAAATAGTGCTGAGTTTTTCTATCGCTTTTTAAGAGCCTTAGGTGTGGATGTCATCTACAATCATGCTGATTACAGGCTCGCCAGCAAAAGAGTATTAGAGCATTTAAGCCATTTTAATGAACGAAACTTATTTTTGCGCGGCATTTTTCCGCTGATTGGATTTAAATCCACTACCGTGAGCTATACCCGAAAAAAACGCCTGGCTGGAAAATCCAAATACCCTTTTAGAAAAATGCTCAGCTTTTCCTGGAGTGGCATAACCGCTTTTAGTGTATTACCGTTACGTTTAATTTCGCTCTTGGGATTTTTGGTGTTTTTAGTCAGCTTAATCATGAGCGCCTATGTTTTTTATGAGGGAATCATCGCCCAACATGTCGTTCCAGGATGGTCTTCGATTTTGGTCTCGGTGTATCTGCTGGGGGGCATTCAACTATTAAGCCTAGGGATTATTGGTGAATATCTTGGAAAAAACTACATCGAAAGCAAGGCGCGGCCCCGATATATTATTGAAACAGAACTCAACTAATGCCTAAAGTGAATTTTGACGACTATGCTGCAGACTACCAACAACTGCTGGGAAATCAGTTGCGTTTTTTTGACACTCTTGATTACTTCTCTGAGCACAAGGTCAAAATTCTACACAGCCAGAAAATTAAAAACCCTAAAACCATATTAGAATACGGTTGCGGTATAGGGCGAAATCTCCCCTTTCTCCAGCGTTTTTTCCCCGAGGCTAGTCTATATGGCTGCGATATCTCAGCCAAAAGCCTTGAGAAGGCCGCTCAAGAAAACCCGAGCGTTAATTTTTTTAACCACCATGAGACAAAAAGCACTTTAAAATTTGATCTGATTTTAGTGGCTGGGGTTCTGCATCACATCGAAACTCATCAGCGCGTTCAAATTCTACAAGAACTAGAGCAACTACTGAATCCTGAAGGTGAGCTGTTTATTTTCGAACACAACCCCTACAATTTTGTGACACGAAACCGAGTGAAGCACTGTGAATTCGATGAAGATGCCATTCTGCTTAAACCCAAAGAGCTACGTTCCTTGCTACAAGAAACCTCCCTGAAACTTCATGCCCTACACTACACCTTATTTATCCCTTCCTTCTTAAAAGCCCTGCGCGGGCTAGAGCCTTATTTAAGATACATTCCCTTGGGCGGGCAATATTATATTCATGCGAGCAACAGAATCTAAATTCAACTCATAGCGTGTACCAGGCCCGCTGCCTACTTGCTTGAATGCATTGATAGAAACCAACGGTAAGGCCAGCCATTCTCCGCAGTCTTTAACGCATGCCATTGTTTTATATGGCCTTTATCAGCATCCAACATTTGAATCAAAATAACATGGTGCGCCCACGTCAATTGGTCAGGCAGCGCCTGACTAAATTCGGCATTAGGGTAGTGCTTGGCAAAGAGGCGCATATTTTTCAAATTGGCTTTTGAAAATCCCTCAGTATTAGGAAGGCTTTGTCGCAAATCATCTGCCAAAATATCAAACAGCTTTTCACCCCATTTAGAATTCTCCTGGCGTTCAATAATGAGTTTTCCGATTTCCCAATAGAATTGAATAAGCTCGTAATTAACAGATATAGCCGCCCTTAACTGAGCCGTCTTCAAACGAGATTTTATTTCATGCAGCAAATCTTGATAGCGCGTATCTAGGCTTAACTGTCGCGACAAATTAGCTTCTGTACTATCATATATTTTTTTATCATTTTATTTCCCTTAGGAAGGATGGCATAAATTTTACGCCACTCTTTTCAACCCCAATCATCTCAACCCAAAAATTTATTAATTGCCCACTGAGTTCTTTAGCCTAAACAGTACGCTCGAATAATACCCACAAATAATAACGAAGGAAATCCCTTCATCTTTGTGGACGTCTATCGGCTCAAATTCAAGCATTTTTTGAGCCGATACAGGTCTTTAATCGGCTCACACCCCCTTTCTGCGCTAAGCGAGACTGAAATAGTCTCAGTCGGAACTGACAATGGATGCGACGAAAAGCAAATAATTCACATTAAATTTAAGCTACTGCAGCCTGGCCGAAGCCAGAGATAGGAAATATTTCCGACACGGGGCATTCTCCGTTTTTCCAATAGATATTTTCACCATGCATTATCACTATTCGATTAAAAAATTTTGATATTTCGCTGAATTTTGATTGACAAAAAATTTTTAATTTCTCAATATGATCCAAGCCAAACTTTTCATCAGGCACTGCAGATCCATCCACGCAATAAAAAACCAAGAGCGTCACCTCTTTTTGGTCATCAGAGGAATTTTTTCTGATTTTTCTTTCGATTGACTCAACAACAAGCTGACTTTGTTTAGCCATGATATCAGCGCCACTAATCATCTTCGGGTTAATGAAACCTTCATTATTTAGATCAATTAAATCTTTCTTAATCCTCTCATATTCCACTTTTTTCTCACGACGCTTAGTGCCGGGCTTGCTCACTATCTCAGCGTAAGAATTACACAAGTTAATATAAAGTTTGTCAGATAAAGCTTTTTTTTGGAACTCATGACTCTGGGAATCAAGCGCTAAAGTAATCTGAACAGACTCTTCAGAGCCATTACCATGGTAAATCCGTGCATCCACAGCGAGATTATCTTTTCCAAAAAACTCGACTTGCGTGTCTTGAGCACAAGTGTTTTTTATGTAGAGATACAATAGGCGAACCTCTTCTCGACGAAATTTAAGCTCCTGTTTTGCCGAGGCATCTTCCCCCTCAACCTGATCATGAAGGGTTCTCCACTCACTGCCAAGAATTTTACCAAGCTCTTGAACAGAAAGTTTTTTTCCCACTATACCTTGATAGATTTTTTTCACCACAACGCCTAACTCCAAAAAAAACCTTCCACGTGGACAAGAAATGTCAATGATTAAAAGAATTAAACTCCCCAATTAATTCCAGCAGGATATTAAATTCTTCCGCCTTACTCAATCGACGGAATTTTTACGTCAACATCCACATCTGCTTCATAATCCACACCTAACAGACCAAAGCCAAAGAGCTTGTAAAAATCATCCCGGCAACCTTTTAAATCACCGACGGATTCAATATTCTCTGAGTTAACACTGTCCCACAGTTTAGCGACCTCGGCTTGCACATCCGCGCGCATTTCCCAATCATCGATGCGAATGCGATCTTTTTCATCCAAAGGAATAGCGTGATCCGCATATAAAAAATCTTTAAACAAACGCCACATCTGTTCAATACAACCCTCGTGTATTTTTTTAACTTTCATCACTTTGTACAACAATGAAATATACAGGGGAACGACCGGAATAGCCGCGCTCGCTTGCGTGACGAGTGCTTTATTCACGGAGACCAAAGCACGGCCCCCGCGCGCTTTTAAATCGCGATCCATCTGATGCGCCACCGCCTCCAGATGCTCCTTGGCCTTACCAATAGTGCCTTCACGATAAATAGGATAGGTTAGTTCGGGGCCCACATAAGAATAGGCCAGCGTCATAAAGTGCTCAGCCAATACGCCCGCCTCCTGCAGCGCCTCCATCCACAATTTCCAATCTTCGCCCCCCATGACGGCTTCGGTGTGAGCAATCTCGGCTTCATTCGCCGGCTCAATCGTAATCTCTGAAACATCAGCACTCATCATGTCGACGGTTTTATTGTGATAGGTCTTAGCAATGGGTTTTAAGACCGAGCTATAAACTTCGCCGCTCGCAGGATCTTGGCGACGTGGGGAGGCCAAGCTGTAAATCACTAAATCTACACCGCCTTGCCAATCTCGTTTGATAAGATCAAGGGTCTGTTGTTTGATCGCATGAGAAAAAGCATCTCCGTTGATACTCTTAGCATACAAGCCCGCTGCCATCGCTTCTTGCTCAAAGGCGGCTGTGTTATACCAGCCTGCAGAACCGGTACGTTTTCCTTCAGCGCCTCGCTCAAAAAACACACCCAAGGTGGCCGCGTTGGCACCAAAAGCCGCGGCAATACGACTTGCCAATCCATAGCCTGTGGAAGCCCCAATCACCAATACCTTCTTAGGACCCTTAACTAAAGGCCCTTGTTGCTGAACATACTGAATTTGTTCATGCACATGCGCCGCACAGCCCTGGGGGTGTGCTGTGGTACAAATAAAACCTCGAACTTTTGGTTGAACAATCATCATTATTATCCTGCGTGAAAAACAAAGGGGGAGGCAAAAATTCAGGGGCCTGCGCTCCCTCTTTACCTCAACAAAGACGCAACATTCTACTCATCCGATAGAAGAAGATCCATGGTTTTTAAGGGTTATTATTTAAGCTAATTTAACCGACAATTGAAAACCCAGGGCCTTGATCAGCAGCATTAGGGTTTGCAGTTTGGGGTTGCCTCGGCTGGACAGGGTTTTATACAAACTTTCTCGATTTAATTTAGTTTTGCGCGAAAGCTTTGCGATTCCGCCTTGAGCTTCAGCCACATAGCGCAGGGCTTGCATCAAGACCTCAGCATTAGCATCGACTTGATATTCATTGAGCGCTGTTTGCAAATAAAGAACGGCTGTTTTTTTATTTCGCAGCTCATTTACAATGAGATCATCAACGCTATCGTTTATGCTTGGATCTCTACCATTTTTTAACATTTTCCCCCCGATACTCTTCCCAATATTTTCTAGCTTTTTCTACATCGGCACCCTGCTTAGATTTATAACCTCCTAACAATATAATGAGGCATTCATGCCGCACCGCAAAATAAATCCTAGCACCTGCCCCATAGTGAATTCTTAATTCATACAACCCATCACCGAGCCCTTTGTAATCTCCAAGATTTCCCGCTTTAATTCGCGTCAAGCGCGTCAACACCTGCACTCTTAAGGCTCTATCTCGCAAAGAAGAAAGCCATTCCTCAAAAGGTTTTTTACCATTTTTTAAACTATAGAGCTCATACGTGTAGATTAGCAAACGCCACCCCAAATTGTAGCCCACAGGCTACAATTTAGCAAGCCCAAAACGGGGGCACTCTACTCTTTCAACAATAGCGTGTCTTGACGGGGATTATTACGGTAGTTTGGATCGAGCTCAGCGCGTTGGGCCTCGCACTGCGTACTCAGCACTCAGCCATGTGCAATCTCTACGCGCCCAAACCATGGGGTTGTATCCAGCCCATCCAGGCAGCTAATATCAGCAGCAAAAAAAGTGCGATGGATAAACTGATGCGCCACGTTAAGGCCACAGCCAGCCCTTTTGAGTCGCGACGACGCACCACATAAAAAGCAGCGCTGCCCAAACAATACAAAATAGCCACAAAGAAG
>JAKFXE010000084.1 GCA_021731545.1 Coxiellaceae bacterium | reverse complement strand
AGCGGCCCTGGGCTTTTTGATGCTTCACGACCCGCGGGCGATTCGCCCTCCCACCTCCGCCCCCCCACTACTCCATCTTTTAGTCAGAGAAGAGCCTCCGCTCAGTTCTAACATTTTGCCTTAACCGCTTTCCTGCAAAAGGGGTTATTTTTTAAGCTGTTTGCCCTAAACAATTTTCCTAAGGGTGCTCCTTTGCATATCTATCTAAACTCCTCATACACCCAGGTAGACTTTAGAGGCACACAATTCGGAAGAGAATACTCAGGTGTTTTAATGAATAGTACGCGAGCATAAGCCGTCGCTAAAGCATCCTTGGCTGTGACTTCTACGCGGTAGTAACGATTCAAACAAGCATCTTGATGATCCAAATTAATCTTATAATAAAGATCTGGGACCGCATACTGAAGACCTGAGCTGAGAGCCATTAACAAAGATTCTGCGTGATTAATGTGCTCCGCTTTATGATAAAAAAGCTGACTTAGCTTTGTTTGATTTAAACTTAACTCCAATGCATTCAAGATTAAAAAATTAAACAGCGCCAAAAACAACAGGCTAATGCTTAAGGCGCTTCCCACTTGAAATTTATGCATCTTTGCGCAAATGCACATAAATATCCCAAGGAGAATGAACTAAGGCATTCATCGAAGCCAATTCAAAATGAAAATCCACAGCAGAAACCTGCGACCAATCCCTAATCGCAGAAGCGGATTGATATACTAAGCTCTGATCGCTTTTAAGGCCATACGCCAGGCGCAGATTCGAAACCCCCTCTTCTAATTCTATTCGATCACCCGAAAGGGGCTTTTCATAAAAAGCATTCACACTATGACCTCGCTCATCTCGTCGATTTGTTTCTCCCACATAATAGGCAAATTGTTTAAACTGCTGTCGGCCTTCAAATTCACTGCACAAGCCTATAAGCAACACATCCCCTCGCACCTTATCCTTTTGTGTTATGAAGTTGGGCAATTGATCGTGTTCATAACCCTGAACCGCTAACTCCGGTTTTAAAAAATCATCACCTGATTCGCAAGAGGAAAAACCTGCGCGCATCACGCGTGGAATTAAATAAGAACTTAAGAAATACGCCTGCTGCTGAAGCTCAGACTCCGCCTTTTCCAAGCGATAGAACTGCTTTAAGCTTAAAAAAACCTGAGTAAGCATCATCATTAACAGACCACTTAAAAAACTGACACATAAAAACTCAATTAATGTAAAGCCTTGTCTGCCTTTCATAGCAATGCCTCCAAACTAAGCGCTTGAGGCGAAGACCCCCACCTCAATGAGACCCGACACTGCACTCGCTCTACAGCAACTGCTTTGCACTGATAATCGCCTGAAGCCTTGGGCAGGCTTTTTGAAACTGAATCATTCCAACGATTAAATTCACCCGACCTATCGGCAGGATTAGCTCTAAAACGCTCTAACACATTTCGCAACTCATTCACGGCATAGAGTTTTTGAACCTGAAATCGGCTGTTTTTAAGGCTTGAAAAACCTGCCTCTAGGGCAAAAATGCTTATAAAACTGGCAATACACAGGCTTATCAATAGCTCTAGCAGAGAATGCCCCTTCGTGTTTTTTGATTTTTTCATAGAAAACAGAGTATGATGGCCCTCGCTCTTTTCATAGACCGATTTTTTTACGGTATGTAAGATTTTCTCAATCATTTTATTTTATAATAACTAAACAATCCCTGCTGGAGATTCTTATGAACATATTTTCAGAAAAACAAAAAGCTCAAATTTATGCCATGTTAGATCGAGAGTTAAACAGCCTTCGTCAGATTAAAGACACTGGTTTTTTAGGAACAAGCCTTTTTAAAACATCCCAAGACATAATAGACCAAGCAAAAGAGCGTACTGGCATCTATCGAAAATTAAAGGATGCATTAAGTCGTAGAAATGAGACAGAATTCTTAATCTTTGTTTTTTCTGACATTGCTTACTTTGATGCCAAAAATAGCACTGGCCTAGAAAAAAACTTGCAAGAAGTCTTAAAAACTCTAAACGAAATAAAAATCATATTTTTATCTATTGAACCAACACCCGAAAACCATAAAAACTTTTTGAATCTTTTGAAATCTCTTTCTTTTTTTAAAGCAAATGTTTCTTCTTCAAAAACCCCTTCAGCTGAAATAGGGAGCATTATTCGGGCCCATGAAAGCCTAAAAACAGCACTCACTTCTATGGAAAACTCCATTATTGAAAAGCTTATTCAAGGTTCCTATACAAAAGGACCTTCATTTATGTCATTTAACTTAAGGGCTCTTAATCGAATATTCACTTCGGATGAATTCTTTTCTGATTTAGAAAATCCCGTGGCTCAAGCGAATTTCAAACGGACTCTAAATAATTTAATTGATCAGCTTGCTGCTCAAAAAGAAAAAATGGAAGCCCCGCGTCGAGTACTGCTTGCTAATAAAGACCGCATAACATCAGAACTCAATATGTTAAATGAACTCATAGGACAATATGAACGGGAGTTAATTCCTGCGTTGAAAGAAGCTGAAGCCAAGGCCATTAGCCTCACCCCAGCCTTGACAACCATGAGAGCGCTGATAGCGCATTATCGTGATCAAGAAGAGAACGCTTTTTTCGAAGAAAAAATACCTCATGAGGAAGATCCCGCAGATTCAGGTTACCGTGGAAAAATATTCATTTGGTATGAGACCAAAAAGCACCCCGATTTAAACGCCCGAGCAGCAGCTGGGCTCGAGCGCTTAAAAAAACAGACAGAGCATGATATCGAAGAAGATCGAATCTTGCGTGCGGAAAATCCAGAGCTCTTGAGGAATCTTCAAGTTTTAAGAGCGCAATGTGCAGGATACCCACATAAGATAATAGAGGCTAACAAGCTGGAAAAAACCTTATCCGATCCGCGCTACAGATACATAGATCCCATCTCAACAGAAACAAGTCCCGCAGATTTAAAAGCCCTGCTTGCGGCTAAACTTTTGATGGTGACAGAGAAGACTGCCGATACTGAAACAACAGCCACAGTTGCTGCGCCTGGAGTGCATGCATAAAAACGGAACGTGCAGGAACGAGTTTTGTATCCGCTAAAAGCTGTAGGGGTAGACCTTGTGGCCGCCCAAAAACAAAAGCGGGCGCACGCAAGGGGCGCCCCTACGGTTTTGGGCAGACACTACAACACCTATCCTTAGCTATTGCTAGCAGGCCGAGTGCGCCACAGGGTGCCTTGAGGATTATCTTCAATCACAATGTTCATCGCATCTAAGGCTTGGCGAATTTGATCAGCTCGGGCCCAATCCTTGTCTTGACGTGCTTTAATGCGCTCTTGAATAAGCGCTTCGATGCGCTCAGAATCCACTCCCTCGCCTTGCAAGAAACGATCGGGATTCTGTTGCAGAAAACCTAAGGCTGCGCCTAATTCACGCAAAGTATTGGCCAAAGCAGCGGCTTTATCCAGCCGATTTTCATCCCGCAGGGTATTGATATCGCGCGCCATCTCAAATAATACGGCCAAAGCTTCGGGCGTATTAAAATCATCTTCCAATACACTCTGAAAGTGCAATCGGTATTCTTCTCCTGAACTATCTGAAGAGGCAGGCAGTCCGCGTAAAGCCGTGTACAAACGCGTCAATGCACTGTGTGCATGGCTTAAGTTTTCATCGCTGTACTGAATGGGGCTTCGATAATGTCCCGACAACATAAAATAACGCAGGCTTTCCGCAGAATGTTGAGCCAAGGCCTCTCGAATCGTTAAAAAGTTTCCCAAGGATTTGGACATTTTTTCAGAACCCGCATGCACATGCCCCACATGCATCCAAATATTCACAAAGGGCTTTGCGTGCGCAGACTCCGATTGCGCCACTTCATTTTCATGGTGTGGAAATTTAAGGTCCACACCGCCGCCATGAAGATCAAAGGGCTGCCCTAATAAATCGCCGGACATCGCAGAACACTCAATATGCCAACCGGGCCTGCCCTCACCCCAGGGCGAAGACCAACTGGGTTCCCCAGGTTTGGCTAATTTCCACAAGACAAAATCCAATGGATTGCGTTTATGTGCCTCTATATCGATGCGCGCACCGGCGTGCAGCTCCTCTAAATTGCGATGCGATAGTTTTCCATAGCCTTGAAAGTGCTGCACACTGAAACAAACATCTCCATTGCCAGCGACATAAGCACAGTCTTTAGCAATGAGCTCTTGAATCATTTGGATCATGTGTTCGATGTAGTGTGTGGCCTGAGGCTCATGATCCGGCCGAGCCACACCGAGGGCCGCTTCATCTTCGTGCATAGCCTGAATAAAGCGCTGAGTCAGCACCTCGCAAGACTCATTATTTTGCTGTGCACGCGCAATGATTTTATCGTCCACATCGGTGATGTTGCGCACATAGTTTACTCTCAATCCCAGTGAACGCAAAAATTTTACCCAAGCATCGTAGACCACAAAAATACGGCCATGACCGATGTGACAATAATCATAGACCGTCATGCCGCAAACATAGAGGGAAACTTCCCCTGTTTTAATCGGTCGAAGCATTTCTTTTTGCTTGCTCAAGCTGTTATACAGTTTGATCATGATAGATCCTGTTGAATTAAAAAATTTCTTGCTGATGCTTTAAACGCGCCTTAATTAAGTTCTCATCCATCATCGCCATCATCGCTGCCATCTCAGGTCCGTGTAATTGCCCCGTAAGTACCAGGCGCAGTGGCTGGAACAAGGCCTTACCCTTCAGACCCAATGTGGCCTGTAAATGCTCAATAAGTTTTTTGTATTCTTTACCATTGTGTTCAATAGACACTAAAGCCTCTGCAAAAAAAATCGGGCCTGCCTGCGCCAATAAAGCTTTTTGTTCTTCATAGTACTCCAATGAGTCTTTGAACAAACATTCCGCCCAAGCCTGGGCCTCATGAATAAAGCGTATATTGGGTTTTAAGGTGGCTGCAAATAAAGCACGGTGTTCACTGGGCACGGTATCGCGAACAGCAGCCAACCAATCCCAAAATTCATCTTCGGTTAACTGTTGAACCGCTTCTTTTTGCCAATAATTTAATTGTTCTGCATCAAAACGAGCCGGCGATTTGCTTAAAGCCTCGGTATGAAATTGCGCGGCTAAATCTTCCATGCTCATAAAAGCATCGTTGCTATAATGATGGCCTAAGCGAGCCAAATAATTATTAATCGCCATCGGCAAATAGCCCTCAGCCCTTAAGTCTTGCACGCTGCGACTGCCATGACGCTTTGACAAGGGACTGCCGTCACTGCCCACAATTAAATTGATATGCCCATACTGCGGAGCCTGCAAACCCAAGGCCTTCAAAATAGCAATCTGGCAAGGTGTATTGGTTAAATGATCTTCTCCCCGCAGGGCGTGTGTGACGCCCATCAAGGCATCATCAATTGCGTTGCAATACATAAAGGGTGCTGTACCATCTGCACGTCGAATAATAAAATCGCCAATATCTTTAGTTTGAAAAGACTGCGGACCTCGAACTAAATCCACAAATTCAATGCTCACTTCCCTTTTTAAGCTAAAGCGCAACGTGGGTTTTAAACCTTGCGCTAATTTTTCATCAACTTCAGCTTGGCTTAAATGAGTGCAGCTTCCTGCATAACGCGGAGGCTTGCCTGCAGCACGCTGCAATTTTCGACTTAAGGCTAAATCTTCGGGACTGCAAAAACAGGGATAGGCTAAACCCTTTTCTTCCAGCTGCTGGTAGTAATGATCATATATCGCTTGACGTTGTGACTGCCAATAAGGCCCATGACCCCGATCTTGTTGAGGCCCCTCTTGCCAATCATAGCCCAGCCACTGAAGATCCTGCATCAGAGCATCAGTATAACGAACTTCGGAGCGCTCAAGATCCGTATCTTCAATGCGCAGTAAAAAATCGCCCTTTTGATGACGCGCCAACAATACATTGAATAAAGCCGTGCGTGTATTTCCCAAATGAATAAAGCCGGTGGGACTAGGACAAAATCGAGTCTTCATTCAAAATCCTTTGCGCCTAAACAGAAAAAGCCTATTATGGCAAGTTTATGGCCAAAGTCTAGGAGTAGAGTCCTGCATGCGAGCGCATCCTTATACGGTGTTTATTTCGGATTTACATCTGGAAGAGGGCCAGCCCAAGATCACCGAATGCTTTCTAGCATTTTTAGCAGAACAAGCTCAGACAGCAGAAACGCTCTATATTTTAGGCGATTTTTTTGAGGTCTGGATTGGGGATGATGATCATAACCCCTTCCATCAACGCATTATCGATGCTTTGCGGGATGCCGCTCAAAAAGGCCTTAAAATCTACATGATGCACGGCAATCGAGATTTTTTACTCAGCCGCGGTTTTGCTCGTGAAGCAGGAATCACTCTGATTCAAGATCCGAGCCTTATCGATTTATACGGAAAAAAAACGCTGCTTTTACATGGCGATAGTTTATGCACCCTAGACACGCAGCATCAAACATTTCGCGCCTGGGCTTATAATCCTTTTTGCCAAGCGCTAATCTTAATATTCCCTTTGAGTATTCGACGCTATGTGGCCCGCCGTATTCGGAAATACAGTCATCAACGTCATGCTCAGCTGGAAAAAGTAATTACCGATGTAACACCCTCGGCGGTCATCGAAGCTTTAGAAAAGCAGGGAGCA
>JAKFXE010000130.1 GCA_021731545.1 Coxiellaceae bacterium | reverse complement strand
CAACACACCAACCCGGGACCCGGGTGTGACTCCTAAGCCATAATGTGCGGGGTTTAAAAGAGAGATTTACAAGCAGGGCGACATTCATTTGTCCTTAAAATAGGCGGCGATGCCTTTTTCCCAAGGATAAACAACTACATTGTTTATTTTCTTTTTTCGTGGCTCATTTGAGAAACAAACGCATTCACAAGGCCCAATATCTTTTGCAATTGCCTGTAGGCTATGCAAATCAGTGTCGCGAAGGGTTGAGGCGCTTTTAATTTCGATTAATAGCAACGGCTTTCCAGGCCTTTCAACGACCAAATCAATTTCAACACCTGTTCCGGTCATTAAGTAAGAAAATTTATATTCGGGACAAAAATAGCTTGCCAGCTTAATACACTCTGTAACCACAAAACTTTCAAATAATTCCCCATAGTAACTGGTGCCAGATTTTGGAACTGTATTCAACATACGGGCTAGAGAGCGAGCAATCCCAAGGTCAATAAAATAAAATTTCGGAGAAGACTTTAGGCGTTTTCGAAATGAGTGTTTAAAAGGCTCTAATATAAATGCCAGCAAGGTGTCCTCCAAAACAGAAAAATAATTTTTAACGGTTTTTTCATCGGCGCCGACATCTCTTGCAATTTTTGCATAATTTACAATCTTACCATTAGCTTGTGCTGCTACTTCTAAAAATTTTCGAAACGGATCTAGTTTTTTCACTAATTGCTCTGCCCAAATTTCTTCCTTTAAATACGTCAATGTATAAGCTTGAAGAAATTTTTCTTTTTCCGAATGAGATTTAAAATTAAAAATTCCGGGCAGAAGACCAAATAGCAATGCTTGATCTAAGCGAAATTGCTCGCCAAGCTCAAGGTAAGAGAATGGATATAAGTGGTAAACAAAGGCTCTTCCAGCCAACAAATTCACACCAGCTAATTTCAATTTACGTGCACTGGAGCCGGTCAAAATAAAATATTTATTGCATTTTTTAGATTCAATTAAGAGGTGAACCACATCCAGTAATTTTGGAATTTTTTGAATTTCATCAATGATGACGTATTTTTCATGTGTTGGCATTGCTGCCACCACATCCGCCAATTCCATGGGGTTTCTCGCGAAACGATCCTCAACGGTAGGGTCCAGCAAATTGATATAAGCATCATCACTGGTTTCTATTTTATAGGTATTCTCGACAAGGGTGCTTTTTCCAACACCTCGTGCGCCAAAAACAAGCACACTGTATTGTCTACTTAACTGGAGTAATCGTTTGCGCATGCCTATTCTCCGGAACAAACTCCGGATATGTCGTGCAAATCCGGAGTCATATCCGCCATTAAAGCACACCCTGGTATCTAGGACAAGGACTTATCCTTACCCCCCAATATCACTCCCCCTAAACCCTAGGGCATGTGGAGCTCAAAAGGCGGCTAATACCCTTCATTCACTGCACGCACGATTTCAGCAAGTGAAGTGATGCCTTCAGTGGCCAAACGATATCCATCGTCGATTAATAATTTTCCCGCGGAGTTTTGTTTGGCTAAGGTGTGAAAGGCATTTTGATCGTTATTGCGCAAGGCTTCCGCCATGGGCTCGTTGAATTCCAGTAATTCGAAAACCCCTGTACGACCATGATAACCTGTGTTTGAACAAAAAGAGCAGCCTTTCCCGTGCTTAAATTCAATGCCTTCCAACTGCAATTCCACTTTGGCAAACCAAATCTTTTCATCTTCTGTAGGGGCACATACTTCAATGCATTTGGGGCAAATTAGCCGCACTAAGCGTTGCGCTAAAATCGCCTGAGTGGTTGCAGCAATAAGATAAGGCTCGACCCCTAAATCTTGCAGGCGAGAAATAGTGCTAATCGCATCATTGGTATGCAAGGTAGAGAGCACCAAGTGACCGGTTAAAGCGGCACGAATAGCGATAGAACTGGTTTCTTTATCTCGCATTTCGCCCACTAAAATCACATCGGGGTCATGTCGTAATACGCTGCGCAGTACCGTGGGGAAATCCAAACCAATTTTTTCATTGGTTTGGATTTGCACGGCCCAGGGTAAAAAATATTCAATAGGATCTTCAACCGTAATAATTTGAATTTCAGGTTTATTGATTTCGTTAAGTGCGGCATACAGCGTGGTTGATTTACCTGAGGCCTGTATTAAGCAGCTCAAACAAATCGCCAACATTGGCGTTCAAATTGCAATTGATGATTATGGCACAGGCTATTCTTCGCTCAGTTATCTTAAGCGGCTCCCGCTTTCTATATTAAAGATCGATAAATCATTTGTTGATGATATATGCAGCAATCAAAATGATGCCATGATTGTCCAGTCCACTATCCAGCTCGCGCACAATTTAAATTTAAAGGTGTTGGCGGAAGGCGTGGAAAAAAAAGAGAAGTTTGAGTTTTTGAAAACGACGGGCTGTGATTACGTGCAAGGTTTTTACTTCTCAAAACCCCTGCCTATAGAAAAGCTTAAGCTTTATTTGGATGAGCATAGATAGTTTTAGTTGTTTTATCGCTCTTTTTTTGTAGACGCCATCAAACCCGTAGAAAATTTATGTAATACACTGGTAATCAAGGTTTGGTAAGGCAGACCTTCTTCTGCAGCTATTTCCCTTATGCGCTCTAAATCTTCACCATAAATGCGTATGCTAATACGTTTATCTTTGGTTCTTAAATGGTTGGCAGCAGCTATTTGAGCCTCTTTCATTTTTTTTCTGACAACCACGGGAGAGTATTTTTCACCGGCATCAAAATAATCTTCTATTTCCTGTTCATGTTCATCAAGGACGGCTTGATCGGAGGGCTGGGGTGTTAGTCTTTTTCTTTTCATGAATAGCCTCGTTGTTGTTGGATATATTGCTTGTAAGCCTTGCGACTGGGAAATGCTGTTTTTAAGAAAATCTCATTTTCTTTTTGTGCAAAGGGTACGACATAAACCCAGTGCTCGATTTTTACAATGTACATATCCTGATTTGGGTACCGTCCTTGGTTGGGGTTGGGTTTAATGTCTAGCAAAAAACCTTGATGGATAGCCTCAATAATCTTTTCAAAATCAATCCCCCTTGTTTGCTTTAACCAGCTGTTTTTATCCTCATTGTACTTGAAAGCTAAACTAGATGACTTATTAAAATTATGCACATTGAGCATCATATGTCAACACCCCTGATTTTGGGACTGAAAAAGAAGTGAATATTTAAAGGGAGATTAGATTGAGCTCAATACCGTAACGCAGCATGTCCATGGTTTTTGCTCATTGGGCAGAAGATGAGGCTTAAAAATACATAATTGTGCATTTCCCTTCTTTTCCGACGATCTTGCTTGACAGTTTGCGTAGGCTTTTATTAGAATCGCCGTTCTTTGTAAATCCACCCTAGCATTAGCACAGGTAGATTGAATCCACCCGAGTCTTAAGACGTAGGTGGTTGAACCCACCAGTTCACTTGCCTAAGCCTTATATATAGAGGTCAAGGGAGTTGGTTCGACCCTATAAATGGAAGAAGCATGGCCAGAGTCAATCAGTTAGTCCGAAAGCCCCGTGAACAGAACCGGCGAAAAACGACGGTGCCTGCGCTCGAGCGCTGTCCGCAGCGTCGAGGCGTTTGTATTCGTGTGTATACCACTACCCCTAAAAAGCCTAACTCGGCCTTACGTAAGGTGGCGCGTGTGCGCATCACCAATGGCAGTGAAGTGACCGCTTATATTGGTGGTGAAGGCCATAATCTTCAAGAGCACTCCGTGGTCTTGATTCGAGGCGGCCGTGTAAAAGACTTACCCGGTGTGCGTTACCACATTGTACGCGGTAGCTTAGATACCGCCGGTGTTTCAGGACGCCGTCGTGGTCGCTCGAAATACGGTGAAAAGAAACCCAAATCATAAATAGGTGTAGGGCCAATTCACGAATTGGCCGTATGTGAATTTACAGAGGTGTTAAATGTCCAGACGAAAAGCGGCCCCGAAGCGAGCCATATTGCCTGATCCTCTCTTTAAGAGTGAGGCTCTTGCTAAATTTATCAATACCGTTATGCAAAGCGGCAAAAAGTCGATTGCAGAGGCGATAGTCTATGGGGCTTTGGCCAAAGTGGCTGAGCGCAACCATGGAAAGCAAAAGGAAAAAGAAAAAGAAGAAGAGGGTGCTGAGGCTGGCACTAAAGCCAAAAAATCTGTGAATACCGATATTCGTACCAGTGAAGCAGCTCGCGAAACAGCGCTTGAAGCCTTTAATAAGGCTCTTGAAAATATTATTCCGACGGTTGAGGTGAAATCTCGCCGCGTGGGAGGTTCAAATTATCAAGTTCCTGTGGAAATCAGAGCCACTCGACGTTTGGCCTTGGCTCGCCGCTGGTTAGTTGAATTTGCCAGCAAGCGCCCTGAAAAAACAATGGTCCTGCGTTTAGCAGGTGAAATTATCGATGCGATAGAAGGTCGAGGGGGTGCGGTTAAAAAACGTGAAGATGTTCATCGCATGGCTCGTGCTAACCAAGCATTTGCGCATTACCGGTGGTAAGAACTCATGTCTGCTAGAGAAATCCCCTTAGAACACACCCGCAATATTGGCATCATGGCCCACATCGATGCGGGCAAAACAACGACCACTGAACGCGTACTCTTTTATACCGGAGTCTCCCATAAGATTGGTGAAGTGCATGATGGTGCAGCTACCATGGACTGGATGGTTCAAGAACAAGAGCGGGGTATTACCATTACGTCTGCAGCTACCACCTGCCACTGGAGCGGGATGGATAAGCAATTTCCTCGCCACCGCATTAATATCATTGACACCCCGGGACACGTGGATTTCACCATTGAGGTAGAGCGCTCCTTGCGCGTACTGGATGGCGCCTGTGGCGTATTTTGTGCCGTGGGAGGTGTTGAGCCTCAGAGTGAAACCGTATGGCGTCAAGCAAATAAATACGGTGTTCCGCGTATTGCTTTTGTTAATAAGATGGATCGAGCGGGCGCGAACTTCTTAAGAGTAGTGGCCCAAATCAAAAGCCGTTTAGGCGCAAACCCCGTTCCCCTGCAATTGCCCATCGGTGCGGAAGAGCATTTTGAAGGTGTGGTGGATTTAATTCGTATGAAGGCCATCTACTGGAATGAAAACGACAAAGGCGTGAGTTACGAGGCGCGAGAGATTTCAGACTCGATGTTGGCTGAGTGCAAAGAGTGGCGCGAAAAGCTCGTGGAATCCGCGGCAGAAGCCAATGATGAGCTGATGAATAAATACTTAGAGACGGGTGAATTAACATCTGAAGAAATTAAGGCGGGCTTGCGCCAATTGACGCTGGCTTGTCGTGCCGTACCGGTGGTGTGTGGTAGCGCTTTTAAAAATAAAGGCGTTCAAGCCATGTTGGACGCGGTGATTGAATATTTACCCGCACCGGTTGATGTGCCTGCGATCAAAGGTATCAATGAAGATGAAACCGAGGGTGAGCGCCGTGCTTCAGATACAGAACCTTTTTCGGCTTTGGCCTTTAAGATTGCGACGGATCCTTTTGTGGGAACCTTGACCTATTTCCGTGTGTATTCCGGTACCTTGAAGTGCGGCGATTCTGTCTACAATCCTGTTAAGTCACGCAAAGAGCGCATTGGTCGATTGTTACAAATGCACGCAAACGCGCGTGAAGAAATTAAAGAAGTGCACGCGGGTGATATCGCAGCGGCGGTGGGTCTTAAAAATGTGACGACGGGTGATACCTTGTGTGATCTGGATAAGGTGATTACCTTGGAGCGTATGGAATTCCCAGAGCCCGTTATTTCGGTGGCAGTTGAGCCTAAGACTAAAGCAGACCAAGAAAAAATGGGCATTGCCTTGGGCAAGTTGGCTCAAGAAGATCCTTCTTTCCGTGTGCATACTGATGAAGAATCTGGTCAAACGATTATTTCAGGCATGGGTGAGTTGCATTTGGATATTATCGTGGATCGAATGCGACGTGAATTTAATGTAGAAGCTAATGTGGGCAAGCCCCAAGTGGCCTATCGTGAAACCATTCGTAAATCGGTTGAGCAAGAAGGTAAATATGTGCGTCAAACCGGTGGTCGCGGTCAGTATGGTCATGTGTGGTTGCGCATTGAGCCACAAGAGCCGGGTAAAGGTTTTGAATTTGTAAACGAAATCGTGGGTGGTGTGATCCCCAAAGAATATATTCCAGCCGTGGGCAAGGGAATTGAAGAGCAAATGAAAAATGGTGTGATCGCAGGATACCCTGTGGTGGATGTTAAGGTTTCTCTCTTCGATGGTTCTTACCACGATGTAGACTCCAATGAAATGGCCTTTAAGATCGCGGGCTCTATGGGTTTTAAAGACGGTGCTAAGAAAGCCAGCCCTGTATTGCTCGAACCTATTATGAAGGTAGAGGTAGTGACACCGGAAGAATACATGGGTGATGCCGTGGGCGATTTAAACAGACGTCGCGGTATGATTTTGGGTATGGACGAAGGCCCTTCTGGCAAAGTGATTGATGCAGAAGTTCCCTTGGCTGAAATGTTTGGTTATGCCACCGATTTGCGTTCCTTAACGCAAGGGCGCGCCACCTACACTATGGAATTTTTAAAGTATGCTGAAGCTCCTGCGAACATAGCGGAAGCCATTATTAAAAAATAAATAACGTAGGGGCAGGCTTTGTGGGGCAATTGTTGCGGCACGTCCGTGTGCCTTACCCCTCGATGACTCGGGGTCGTCGGTTTTACCGACGGGCTAAATTTGCGATCCTGCAAATTTAGTCACGAATG
>JAKFXE010000105.1 GCA_021731545.1 Coxiellaceae bacterium | reverse complement strand
CATTTTGCCCAACCATAAAGGTCAGAATTAGCTTCTGATTTCATTAACTGATGGCAGACCCTTATAAGACTCATATCAGCCCTATTTAACGCACCATTTAATTCTGTAATTTTATCTAAATACTCAGGCAACTCATATTTTTTTGAAACCAGCATGTAAACATAATTATTTGAAAATGGTTTGTGTAAATTCTCAATGTAGTTGTCTAATTTTAAAAATTTATCCACTTGATCATTACTAGAAAATGAATATTCATGTGATTTATTAAGTTTTTTGAATTGCTTCATTACATATATTTCTAGATTGTGTTTATAAATTCCACACTGAGGGATGCCATTGTTATTCAATCGCTGTTTAGGACAGCCCCCCATGCACAAAGGCATTACTGTACAATCTGTACATTTCGGGTGTTGGGTGGGATCAAAATCATAATAGGATTCTATATAACTTCCTCCCGAAGACTTTCCTTCAAAAACATTTCCTAGCGCTAGATTAGGGTTTCCAAAATCCTCCCAGCATTGATAAATTTCACCCAAAGGCCCAATCATGTAACTGAATTTATGATCTGCCCCACAAGCATTCGAAACGAGTGCTGGGCTTTGACTGAGCTGAACGTTGCTGCCTTTGATCGTTTCATGAAACTTGGCATCCGCCAAAGAAAACTCTTCATGGTTTATTCCAGCCTGATAATTAACAGGCATAAAAGGATTGATGTTGACAGGAGCAAGGGAGATAGAAATATTTTTACACTTAATTTGCTCTTTAAATTCTTCAACCATCTTGTGTAGATAATTTTGATTTTGTTTATCGACATTAACTCGAATTATGATATTGATGAAATCGGAGGCCTCGTTGAAATTCTTAATAATTCTTCTGAATGATCCTGCCCCTCCCTTAAGTACTCGACGATTATCATGGATTGCTTCGGGGCCATCAATAGTCACTTGCGCATCTGTGATTCGGCATGCTTGCAGAATTTGTGCATTCTTTTTGGTTAATCTGTAGCCATTGGTAATAATGCTAGCCCTGGGAAACTTAATGCTAAATTCTTCGCAGAGATTCGTAATTCTCTTGCTTAGTTTTTGAATAACATCAATAGCCAGTAATGGTTCTCCTCCAAACCAACAAATTTTTAATTCCTTTGTTTTATATTTAACAAAATGCTCTCTTAAAAATAAGATTAATTGACTTTGAACTTGATCATCCATTTTTTTATAAACAGATCGGATCTCCTCCGATTCAAAACAATAGTGACAATTAAAATTGCAACCCATGGTGGGGGCAATAGTCAATGAACAAAAGCTTTGCTCATTCCTGGCTTGCCACAAATTTTTACTGATGGCTATTTTTTCATCATAATCAATTGGCAACAAAAATCCTTCAGCCGCTAATGAACTTCGATCCTCTTCTGATAATTCCTGAGGTGTTGCCAGCTTTTGAATCATATTGGCTGACACTGAAGCCAAAGCCAGTGTCCTCGCATTAAAAAGCAAGTAATTTCCATCTTGATGTTTATAGCTGTGGTTATAAGCAGATGACTTATAATTAAAAATATTTGGCATCGCGCATCCTCAGAAAAAAATAAGACAAACTCTGATAACACAATTGAGGCCCCGTGAAATAAATCCTGAATCTTGGGACCTCCTTGGAAAGCTCTTGCCTCAAACCTAAGGACCTGAGGCCAATATTTTATCAATCAAGTCCATGTCCTCGCTCCCAGACTCCCCACTATTTCTAGCTTTAACAGTATAACCGTTGCAGCAGGTAGCATCGTGGCAAGCCGAACAATCTGCTGAGACCTTAGATGCGTTAACCAAAGCAGTTGGGTCTATTTCGGACTTTTTGTAAAAGAAAATTGTATTGTTTTTTTTCATATCCATCTCCTTTGTTAAAACACACAACTTATTCTATTGAATAATAATAAATTAACTATCAGTAAAATTACTTAAGATTGTTTTAATTAATAGCCCCTATTCAAGCAATAAAGAACTCTTTAAATAGGTAAAAAACAATCTCTCCTTTATTTTTAAGTCCTAGCTTTACTTTGATGTTACTAATATGGGTTTCAACAGTTCGATTGGATATACCAATAGATTTTGCTGTCTGCTTAGCCGTACTTCCCTGAAGGAGATATAGCAGGCACTCACGTTCACGATTACTCAAACCCACCACCTCATTAATTATCAGGCCTAGCCCATCAATGATCTTGTGCCCTTCAGATTGCTTTTTTTTGACTATATTGACTATATTCATTACAATTTCCTTTGTTTTATATCAGTTGCTGACTACTGCTTTCAAAAAAGTCGCTTAAGAAAAAGACCCTAGAATGTAACTCTACTTCGAACCATTTCTCGAATAGTTGGTAGGAGAGCTCACCCGGCCAAAAAGATCTATGCACGCGGATCTCCAATTCTTTTTTCAAAATTGGCAAATATATATCCTTAAAATAGATCTTCACTTCAGCCCAGGTTTCAAACTGTGGGATTAATATGCTGATACAATCCTCGCGCTGACATTCTAAACTTAAAAAACTATCTTTGACTGGAAGTTGCGCGAGCCAAACTACAAATTCCGCATTGGGTTTGATGACAGCGACCATAAAATCTTGTGCTTTCATTGTTTTTTCCTTTTATCTATGTATGATATGTGTCCAACATTAGTCAGCACCAGCCAACCAATCTCTGTAACAAGCCTATCAAGATTTATTTATTCGAGGATCGTGGTTTTTTACGGAGGGGCTCTTGTCAGCTCAGCCCCCAGCTAAAAGAAGGAAATAAGGATTAGATATGAATTTTAGACGCTATAATGATGTTTTCTTCTTTATGGCTTTATTGCTGTTCGCGTTCTTTAACTTTGACCTCATGAATGCTTTAGCCCAAGTACTTATTACTGAACTAGGAATAAGCACTCAAGAATTGGCCGACATTTCTTCAGATACCTTTTTGGCCAATATCTTTTCCTTAATACTGACCATTTTTTGGATAGGCCATTTAAATTTGAAGAAAAGTCTTGGTTTTTTCCTTGCTCTAGAAGCATTATCTACCTTTGCCTTTCTCTTTGTAAAAAGTACAGACGCTTTCTTACTTTATAGAATTTCCACTGGACTTCTTTTGGGTGTAGCTTTTCCAATTGCAATGCGAGCAGTCGCTTTGAGGGCACGGACCAACGGAGGTTTTATTACAAGTTTATATGGCCTAGCAGCCATGTTCGCCGGTGTAATAGCTCAAAATCCAGCCAGCTTCCTGATTCATTGGCTAGGCAGTAATGGCCTTTTTATGTGTATTGAACTTTGGGCACTAATCCTAATATCAGCTCTGCTGTTTTTTAAAACTTCAACTTGGGTTGCGAGAAAAACACAGCCTGATCAACCAATGCAACTATCACATGCCATTTATAACCCAAGTAACTGGATAATGGCCCTGCACATTTCTTTTTTAAATCTGCCTGTATTTGTACTCGGTGACCTTTGGAGTAATTTGTTTCTGACCCAGACTCACCCAATCTCTGAAGAAACTGCCTCCTTCATAACTTCAATGTTATTTATTGGGTATATTCTAGGCTCATTCGCAACAGGCATTCTTGCTGATAAAACATCAAATCGTCGACTAATAATGTCCGCCGGTACCACCCTTGCCTTTGCCTGCTTAGCAAGCATATTGCTCAATAACTATACAGCCCTTTTCCCCTTGCTCTTCTTTGGAGTCGGCGCAGGGTGCGGCAGCCAAACAGCAGGATACTCATACGCAGCCGCCACAAACCATAGCGCTTGCTCAGCGGCGATTGCAATTTTGTCACTAAGCTCAATAGCGCTAGGAGCCATTTTCCAGCGCATTACAGGAAGAATATTAGAAAATGGCCAAATAATTAATACAGCACATTATATATCAAGCTCATATAATGAAATTTTTTATTTTCTGCTCGGGGGAATGTTAGTAAGCCTATTGTCGGTTTTTCTATTCAAAAGTAAAATTTTAAATATGCAATTTGGAAGTAATTTAGATTTATCTCCAAATAATACTTTCAATAAGAGACATATTTGAAGCCATTCGATTCTTAGAGCGAGAATCATCGTAACGACCAACCAGCATATTTACGACTTCTGATTTTGAATTACAATTGAGCTTCTGCTTGACCTTCTCTAAGTGTGTCTCCACAGTTCGAGCCGACAAACCTAATTCAGCGGCAATTTTTTTAACAGCATTTCCTCTAAGCCAAAGTGAAGTACATTGGGCCTCTCTCAGGGTTAAAAATACTTCATGGTCGTGAATGACCATTCGAAATTTTGACGGGGAAATAAGATTAATGAGCTCATCAATATCTTTTTTATCTATTTCAAATTGGCTGACACCTGCATTAACCAGACTTTCTAACTTTACTTTTTTATCAGGGATCAATATTCGATTTCTTTCTTTAACTAGATCATCAATAATATCTTTACATTGCTCATGAAAATAAAAAACAAATCGTGAAAATATTTCTGGGTATTGAGTATGAAGGCTCATAAGGTATTCTACATTCTCTCCGGCCCCTGCTCCAAAAAAATAGCAGTCATAATAGCTATCACTTAGCATGACCAGCGTCAGACTAGTTGTTAGTCCATAATCATCTCGGCAAACCCTACCAGCAGGACAATCATCAAATTCAAAACGAAAAAAACGTCTGAAACCGGCATCCAATTCACGTTTTTTCAAGAGCTCAATATCAGTACCTTCATCAACAGGGTTGTAAAGCTCAGAGGTATAATAATATTTTGTCCATTCAGGGTGTGTTGAAAGTGAAACATTAGACCCATCATGATATTTTCTAGAAAAATTAAAATAAGATAATTTTGTTTTTAAAAATAGTGGCTGGCATAACTCTCTAACATAACAAGAATACGAAAGCGCTTTATCCAAGTTTTTCTCAATAAAAATGCGTCTATTTGTCATAACTAACCCAGATAGTTTTGAGCACCATAGTAGACCAAAACTTTCATTATTCAAACTGAATAATCTATTCAGTAAGAATACCTAGGCATATATTTGTTGATTTTATGTTAAGTTTCGTTGAAAATGACATGTCCTCCTACTCAGAAGGCACTTGTTTCAATAACACTAAGGAAATTGTGATGAAAAAAAGCACTACAGCCAACAAACCCAAGCAGGGCGGACTAAAGAATCGTAAAAAAAATGATCAATATACAGGATCACTTTTAGGATAATTTGCCCAGCGACCACCCCGATACAGAGCACTTTCTATAATCGAGGTTTTTTATTCAACCTTAGGGTGTTCAGGCATGCTCCGTGAGAAAATATTAATATATCCTGAACGTTTAAAACAGCTTGGTGAGGCAGAAGGATGTCACTTCTATCTAGTTACAAACTCCGCTTACAAGGAAATTTTTCAAATTGAGGGCGATGCCCATTACAAATCATCATCAACTTTAAGCATCGACTCAGAAAAGGAGTTTACCAAACTCTTAAATAACTCAATACCCGATAACTCGCATATTCTAGTCATTTCCCCTGATCACTTAATTCACTCTGTCAAACCTAACAAACTTCATAATAAAAAATTATTGATATTTGCCTGTAACTCAGCCCCAAGCTCACTAGAGGCCATACAACATTTTTTACGATGCGGGGAAAGAACCGACCCAGAACAGCAAGAGCTATTCACTAAAAATCTATTCGATAAACTGGAAAGCACCGAAAACCTATTACTTGTAGATGATCACTACAAAACTCGCGCCATCTTTGACCACCTGGATGAAGAATACGGTTGGCATGAGCAAGCCGGCTTTATTGACTGGGGGCAGCAACAAGTATTTCCATCAGGAGAGATTGCTTGTTTTCTAGTCCCTCTAAAAGGCCATCAAGTCAATTTCAACGAACGAATGAAAATTAATGGTGATATTTCTTTGTGCGGCCATCCTATTCTACATTCGGGACCACCATCATTTCGGCCTGAAGACCAAGAGCGTATTTACCAAGCATTGGCTACTATGCGGCATCACGCTGTCATAGCAACAGCATCCAATGGCGTCATTACAAAATTGTCGCCAACAAATGAAACCTGTATTCCCGCAGCCAATATGCTAGAAACACTTTTCCGGGTTGATTCGCGTTTTCGCATCATCTATGAAGTCGGCTTTGCATTAAACAGCGAAGTTAGCCCTTATCCAGAAAACTCAGCGATGAATGAGGTGTCAGCATCCAAAACTGGAAGCCTACATTTTGGACTAGGCATGCTACCCTACACACAATATCACCTGGATATAATTTGCCCCAGTCTCTCTATATTAACAAAAAACGGGGACTTTATTTTTGGCGCAAAGCCTAACGGAATTAAACGCATTAAATCCACACAATGCCCATGCTTAGGATATGCTTAGAGTGAAAAAAATTATCATTTATCCGGACCGATTAAAACATTTTGGAAGCATCACAGGCGCAAGTTTCTACCTTGTTACCAATAAAAAAATGACATCTCATTTCATACTGGCAGAAAGTAATCTTTACTCAGACGCGACTATTTTAGCTTATGATACCGAAACAGAATTTGTGGCCTTGCTTGATAAAATGTCGCCCCATGCTCACATCTTGGTTATTTCCCCTGATTGTTATTTTCAATCACCAAAAAAAGGCTTACTGGGCAAACAACGAAAATTAATTGTCATGGCAAACAACTCAACCCCAAGCTCACTGGAAGCCATAGAGCATTTTTTACGCTGCGGTGAGAATGCTGATCCAACACTCTTAGACTTACGAGCCAATGAACTTTTCGATGCCATGGAAAATAGCACTTCTTTAATATTTGTTGACTCTCGTTACCAATGCAAAGCCACTCTCAATCATTTATCTAAAGAGC
>JAKFXE010000052.1 GCA_021731545.1 Coxiellaceae bacterium | reverse complement strand
CCCTACTTAACTCCCACCAAAAGCCCATTTTTGAAGACAAAAATTTGGGGGGGTAAGTAGGATTGTGGCCTATAAATCAGGAGCGTCGCTGCTGAAGACTCGGCTGAACTGGTATTTTGGGTGGGGGCCGCATTTAAGGCCTTTTGAAAAACAGGCAGCCCGCAGGCCGCTGAAACATCGCTCATGCTGGAGCCTATTTGAACGTTTCCATTGGCGCAGCTCAGCGAATTCGTGTTTTGAGTAGTATTGTTCAGGCTTTGTTGTATGGAGCTCACTTTTCCATTATTGAATAAGAGGGCAAGATCTACGGGGGTATTGGTGCCTGTCGTCAGGCTTAGGCCGCTACTGTTCAAGCTCACCGCAGGACTGGGGGGTAAGAGTTGACCAGCTGAGGCCGTGAAGCCATTATTCGAGGTCCCCATATTATTGGTATTAGCCAGTTGGTAGTACCAAATAAGATTGGCGTTATTGGAAGAAGAGGGGGCTTGCTCTAAACGGGTCTCCGTAGGCTGTCCGCAGGCTGCAATAACACTGTCGAGGGTATCGCCTGTATAAACATACTGCATGTTGGTGGAGCACAGGAATTGGTCTGCAAAGCCGGTAGAGCTAATGAGCAGTAATAACAACATCCCTGTTTTTTTCATGAGAAGTTCCTGTCGCAGTATTTTGCGTAGGGGCGGGCTTTGTGTGCCCGCCCTTTTTTACAAGAATAACTCATTCAGCTGTTTTACAAAACCCGCAGGATCCTCAAGCTGCTCTCCCTCAGACAAAAGGGCCTGGCCTAAGAGAACATTAGCCCATTGAGTAAAGCGGGTATCGTCTTGTTCTTCTTTTAAGCGAACAATTAGGCGATGCTCGGGATTGAGTTCCAAAATGGGTTTAGAAGCTGGGATCGCTTGTCCAGCCGCTTTCATAATGCGCGCCAGGTGACCTCCCATATCGTGTTCATCGAAGACCACGCAAGCCGGTGAATCCACTAAGCGATCTGTTAGGCGAACTTCTTTAATTTTTTCACCTAAGCTGTCTTTCACTTGTTTTAAAACGCTGGAAAATTGTTTCTCTGTTTGTTTAAAGGCCTCTTCATTTTTCTTTTCCGTCTTATCGTCTAAATCCAACTTACCCTTGGCGACGGATTGAAATTGTTTACCCTCAAACTCAGGGAACTGTGCCATCAACCATTCATCCACACGATCGCTCAGCAACAATACCTCAATGCCTTTTTTGCGAAAAACTTCCAGTAAGGGGCTGTTTTTGGCGGCAGTATAAGTATCCGCAGTAATGTAGTAAATCTTTGTCTGCCCTTCTTGCAAACGGCTGATATAGTCTTGCAGTGAAACATTTTGCTCTTCACTGTCTTGATGCGTTGAAGCAAAGCGCAGCAATTTAGCAATGCGATCTTTATTGGCAAAATCTTCCACAGGCCCTTCTTTCAATACTTGGCCGAACTCTTTCCAGAAGGTTTTGTATTTTTCAGGCTCTTTGTTGAGCAAATCTTCCAGCATAGAGAGTATTTTCTTCACACAGCCTGAGCGCATATGATCAATCTGTGGATTGCTTTGTAAAAGCTCTCGAGAAATGTTGAGGGGCAGATCATTGGAGTCAATAACCCCCTTGATAAAGCGCAAGTAGTTGGGCAGGAAATGTTCGGCATCGTCCATAATAAAAACATGACGCACATACAGCTTTAGACCGCGCTGCTGATCTCTTTGCCATAAATCAAAGGGCGCGCGAGCCGGAATATACAACAAGGTGGTGTATTCTGTTTTTCCTTCTACTTTACTGTGATTCCAGCTTAAGGGTTTTTCAAAATCATGAGAAATGTCTTGATAGAGATTTTCATATTGTTCTGCAGTAATTTCGTTTTTGGGCAAGGTCCATAGGGCGCTGGCTTTGTTGACGGCTTCAAATTCAGGCTCAGCCTTGGCTTTCTTTTCTTCTTCGGTTTTCATTTTTGGCATCATAATGGGCAGTAAAATATGATCCGAGTATTTTCGAATAATGGTGCGTAAGCGATAATCTTCTAAGAATTCGTCTTCATCTTTTTTCAGGTGCAAAATAACTTCGGTGCCTCGATTAGGCTTTTCGATGTTTTTAATCGTGTATTCCCCTTCACCCGCGGATTCCCAGTAAACACCCTGATCCGCTGTGGTGCCGGCTCGACGCGTGCGCACAACGACTTTATCCGACACAATAAAGGCAGAATAAAAACCCACGCCGAATTGACCAATTAATTGTGAGTCATCACTTTTGCCTTTGCTCAACATTTCTCGAAAGGCGCGTGTTCCTGATTTGGCAATGGTGCCTAAATTTTCAATGACCTCATCGCGATTCATGCCGATGCCATTATCGCGCAGGCTAATGGTGCGATGTTTTTTGTCGATCTCAATTGTAATTTTTAAATCAGAGTCACTTTCATAGAGAGCTGCGTCTGTTAGGGCTTGGTAGCGTAGCTTGTCCGCTGCATCTGAGGCATTGGAAATCAGTTCACGCAAAAAAATCTCTTTGTTGGAATACAGGGAATGCGCCACTAAATTAAGCAGCTGCTTTACCTCCGCTTCAAAGCCTAGGGTCTGTTCTTGGGTTTCTAGGGCCATGGGTCTCTCCTTTTGGGTTAATTCGTCCAAGCTATATGGGGGAGGGCTTCGATGATTTCAAGAGCCAGGCAGGGCTCGAGCCTGTACTTTCCAAAGAAACCGACCCCCGGTATGATGGCCCTCATGCATTCACTTAGCTTTAATACTCAGGGAATTTGGAAGCCGCTCCAGGCGGGTGACTCTGTTTTTGTGGTGGCCCCTGCGCGCCAGGGTAAACAGGACGAGCTGGCTTTGGTGCGGGATTTTCTAGAGCAGTGGGGGCTTAAAGCGCATATTCCCGAAGATTTAATCGGTGAAGATTTGCTGTGTGCTAACTCCGATGCTTCGCGCCTCAAACATCTTATCGAGGCTTTAAATAGTCCAGAGTCTGCTGCGGTGTGGTGTTTGCGCGGAGGCTATGGCTGCACGCGTTTAATGCCGGAGTTGCTATCCCTTAAACCCAGCACACCCCCCAAATGGTTTATCGGTTTTAGCGATATCACGGCACTCCATCTTTGGCTGAATGATCAATGGCATTGGCCTACGTTGCATGGTCCTGGAATACGCCAATTAGCGGCACATGAAATGAGTGAGCGCACTTTTGATCTGGTAAAAGGAGTTTTGTTTGGAGAACGGCCCCTATTGTTGTATCCCGAATTGCTTGCTTTAAATTCAAGTGCACACGAACTTAAACAACTGCAGGCTCCTCTGAGTGGGGGCAATCTTTCCTTGATACAAAGCAGTATCGGTACTCCTTGGCAATTTGAGGCGCAAAATAAAATAGTTTTATTAGAAGAAATCAGTGAGGCGCCTTATCGAGTGGACCGCAGTTTAAATCATTTACTCCAAGCGAAACGATTTGAAGGAGTTTCAGCTATTATTTTAGGTGATTTCACCGACGATCATTCACCCGAGGAAAAAAAGATCGATGAAGTCTTGCAGCGTTTTGCAGATAGCATGGCGTGTCCCGTCTATCGTTTACGCGGTGTTGGACATGGTCAACAAAACTTGCCTATGCCCTTAGGGGTTATGGCGGAGATCAAACCATGCCTACCGTCTTAATTACCGGTGCTAATCGCGGTATTGGTTTAGGCTTGGTTAAAGAATATCAGAACTCTTTTTGGAGTGTATTAGCCTGTTGTCGTCGACCGGAATTGGCCACGGACTTGCTGAAAGCGACGGAGAATAAGCGCGGAAAACTTAAGCTATTTAAACTGGATGTGAATAGTGAGGAAGATATTCAGCAGCTGCTTGCACAGATCCAATATCAGCCTATCGACATCTTGATTAATAATGCGGGCATCTGGGGTCCGCCTCATTTACGCTTTGGTCAAGCGGAAGCCTCCAGTTGGTTAGAAGTCTTTAGAACCAATAGCATCGCGCCTTTGCTCTTGGTACAGGCCTTGATTGAAAATATTAAAAACAGTCAGTGTAAAACCATTGTGAACATGAGCAGCGGAATGGGCAGCATCGAGGATAATCCTGATGGGAAGAGTTATGTGTATCGCTCCAGTAAAGCGGCTTTGAATATGGTGACTAAGTGTCTTTCTATCGATTTAAAAGACCAGGGTATTATTGCGGTTGCCTTAGATCCGGGCTGGGTGAGGACCGATATGGGTGGGCCTAATGCGGAGTTGAGCGTCGAAGAGAGTGTGCGCGGCATAAAAGAAACTATCGATGGCCTATCTTTAAAAGACAGCGGCCGCTTTATCAATTATGAGAGTTTGAGTTTGTCGTGGTAGGCTAATTCGCTGTAACAGACATAAAGAATTGTCAGCGAGAATTGGGAAAATTTTATCAAACCAGAAAAACCTAAATAATTCGCATCTAAAACAAACAATAATAGAATAATTTTGTTATTTTCTACCCATAATGAAAGCAGTCACTATACCTCCCAAACCTAAAGCACTTAATAAACCACCTGTGACTGGGTGATTCAAAGCAACCACAACAGCCCCCAAAATAATCGCAGTTATTGCTATAATAAAAGCAAAAATTTGTCCTCGTTTAGCTTCACTGTCTCTTCGCTCTATATGAGCTATTTCTGCGGCTACGTTGGCCGACTCCAAAGACTGGCGATGCATGCTTTGTCTTTCTGCCATACTGACAATGCGATCTGCTAAGCCAGGGGTTAATTGATCGTATTTTGCAAGGATTTCTGGCGGCGGAATAGGCCCAGCGAAAAGCTGTGTCGACTGTTGCTGTATAACTTGGGTTTTTTTAGATGGATCTTTATAGCCAGAGGTCATTTTTGAACTACTTTTTCAGCCGATTGCTTAATATCTGTTCCGACAGTGTACCAATCGTCTCTAAGTGCCTCAACATCATCTTTTATAAAGATTGAAAAGGATTTGTCGATCTTACGAAGATCAGGATATAGCTGCAATACAGAGCCAACCCCTCTAAGAAAGTCTTTATTTTTCATCATCGCCCCCCACTCCACAAGCGTTGCAATCGTTATGATCGTATTGTTTACACTAAAAGGCAAGAAGCTGTAAGCTTTTTCTTACATGCCTTGCAAACCAAGTAAGACATTTATTTGAATAAGATAAATTAAATCAACGGGTTATTATATAACTCCGGAGACTGTCGCACTTCAAATTAGAATTTGCCAGCTTCTCCGGTGCCTGTATGATCCCATCACTCTTTGAGATAGCTTAGCCTTTTATTTAACGTTTGAAACCCCGTGTTTTTCGTGGGTTTGAGCTTGGTCGTGGTAAGCAATAAAAAAAGATAGGGCAGTCCTTGCGACTACCCCTCTGAAAGACCTTCCGATTCTAATAGTCCGCGTAATTTTTTTAAGGCTTCAATTTGAATTTGACGCACCCGCTCGCGTGTTAGGCCCACAATAACACCGACTTCTTCTAAAGTATGGGCATCTTGATCAAACAAGCCAAAGCGCAGAATCACGACTTGTTGAAAGCGCTCATCCATGGTTTCTAGCCATTCGCCAATGCGCTCTTGTAAATCTTCATCTTGTACCAGCGCTGCAGGATCAATGTTTTTATCATCGGCGGTGACATCTAAAATGGTTTTAGTGCTGTCTTTTGAAATGGCATTATCAATGGAAACAGTATCGTTCACCAAGCTCATGACATAGCGCACATCATCACCGGAGCGATTCATGACTTCTGCGATTTCCTCGGCGGTGGCTTGATGATTCGAGCCTTTGGAGATTTCCTTTCCCTTGCGCAAATATTGATTGAGTTCTTTAATCACGTGAACGGGTAGGCGAACAGTTCGGTTTTGGTTCATGATGGCGCGCTCGATGTTTTGGCGAATCCACCAAGTCGCATAGGTTGAAAAACGAAATCCGCGTTCAGGGTCAAACTTTTCAACAGCCGTCATTAAGCCAATATTGCCTTCCTCAATTAGATCCAACAGGGCCATGCCGCGTTGACCATAGCGACGCGCAATTTTTACGACGAGGCGTAAATTTGATTCAATCATATGATTGCGTGCAGCTTTATCGCCTTGGGCGATGCGATGGGCTAATTCGACCTCTTCAGAAGCGTTTAACAGAGGTCTGAAGCCAATTTCTTTTAAATAGAGTTGGGTGGCATCGCGATCTATAGAATCTTCTTGAGCAAGCTTTCGAGTTTTTGAGCCCAGCTTTTTAGCGGATTTGAGTTCTTCCAGGGCTTCTGGGTATTCAGCCAGCGTTGCATCAGTTTCGAGTTCCTCAATGGACTCTAGTTGACCCAAAACAAGTGCTGCGAGCGCAGTGGTGTTGAGGCCTGCAAATGCCTCATCGCATTTCATTCCCATGGTGTTTTCCCCCATCCTTGGCGTTAAACAGTTGGTGCTATTTTTTAGGTAGATACAGTAGAGGATTCACCGGCTGTCCATTGCGACGAATTTCGAAGTGAAGAGACACGATCCCTGCGTCTGTTCGCCCCATCGTCCCAATTTTCTGGCCTTGCTGAACCCAGGCTCCTTCTTTGACTACAATATTTTCGTTATACGCATAAGCACTTAGGTAACTTTCATTATGCTTAAGGATAATTAGCTTACCATAAGCTCGAATGCCCACACCAGCATACACAACCTGTCCTGCCGCCGAAGCCACGACGGGTTCTCCATAGACTCCCTTGAGGTCAATGCCCTTATTACCCCAGGAAAGTGTGCTAAAGCTTTTAATGATTCGACCCTGGGCGGGTAAGATCCATCGATGTACGGGGCGATTTTGAGGGGGTGTTGCCAGAGCTTTAGGGGTGGCAGGGTGTGTCTTAAGCGGGGTAGGTTTGGCAGAGGGTTTAATTGCCTCCGGAGTTTGGACCACAAGATGTGGTTGTGGTCGATCCTCAGTGATCCTCGATCTAGGGGGCGCTGTTTTAAATTCGGCAACCCTCATAGAGAGTCGCTGACCCGGATGAATCGCATAAGGGGGCTGCAAATGATTTCGAGCCGCGAGAGTTCGATAGTCCAAACCGAAGGCCCAAGCAATCGAATAAAGAGTGTCTCCGGGTCGAACCAC
>JAKFXE010000085.1 GCA_021731545.1 Coxiellaceae bacterium | reverse complement strand
TGAACCCCTTTAAGCTAAAAGCCGCTATTGAGAATAAATTGAAGATTATTTCCAAGCATGTCAAAGTAACATCTAATCTGAGGCAACGTATCTGACCTAAAGTAACATTCTATTTTGAGGCAACGGGAGGGGTGCTTGGCTGCCCCTTTTGGGCAGATAAATGCTGAGTTTTCCTTGCCTGGCAGGCCTAAGTGTGGCAAATTCCGCACCAAGCTCCCCATCTAGCGATATGCAGTGCTGCAGTACTAAATCCCAACTGTCGTGACTAAGAGGCAATTTATGCCGACACCCAAACCAGAGTCAGAAAACCGACTTTCCACTCGGGTGGCGTATACTCCGCTCCACTCGGGTAGAAAAATCGAGGGGGGGACTTCTTTGAGCACACCCAGTCGGGAGGGCAGTGCTCGAACTCCGTTTAGTCGCGAAAGCTCAGCGTCGAAAGAATTTAAAGCATTTTCTGAGACACCTCCCTCGGCCGTTTGGATATCCTATCGGCGAAAGGCACTTTCGGCAGAAGCCTTAATAAGAGGTGAGGCGGGTATTCCAGCTGTGCAATTGCAAGCGGCATATGAGTCTGCTTTTCAAAATTCGTTGCTTCAACAGACAGAAGAAAGAGTTTCATGGGAGCCGTTCGTCAAAATCTTTGCTCAAGGTGCTGCAGTGCGCCGAGAAATACAAAGAGTGGGCGTACTAGATGAAACCGATATTGAGAGCGCACTTTTATGTCTTCGTCATTTATGGGATGTGCAGTTAAGCTTGTCGATCGTTTTGGGTCGGCCACAAAAGGAAGAGCGTGCTCTGGTTCAAAAAGCGGTGCTTGAGTTAAATCAGTTACAAGCCAGATTAAAAGATCGAGAACTGAGTTTTAACAGCAACGCAAAAACGTCGCTTCAATTAGCACTAACGCATCTTATGTTGGGCGCGGTTTCATTGAATGTGCATGCGTTAAAAGAAAAGCTCCCTGAGTTATATTACAAAGAGTCCAGTGAAATGGAGTCTATGGCTCACATCCCTTTTAAAAATCCGATTCATCGTGTACGAAGTCTATTGCCAGCGAAGAGCGGTTTAAGTCAGACATCTTTAAACGATCATTCTGTTCTAGAGCAGCTTTCACAGGCTGCTACTGATTTTTTAAAGAGTCAGGGTGCGAGTACTGTTTGGATGCATGCTCTGCACAGGAATCCTCGGTGGATGGAGGAAGCGCTCAACATACTGAGAAGAAAGAAGGGGCAAGACGATTCCATGCCTTTGTTTGAATTTTTGATTCGACACACAGAACAGTTACGCAAAACGCGATTAGAGCCCATTGAGATTTCTTTAGTCCGAGTGATGCTGTATGCAATAACTGGAGCGGGCATTGCAGCTTTTATGCAATACAAGGCACCTAGTCCTTTCGCAGCGGACTCTATCAGGGTGGTGGATGAGGGGCTTGGTTTTTTTGCTCCGCCGCGTAGCTCGGATGAGCCTCTTGTTTTGACAAATGATAGCCTTGTGGCGACGGCAACATTCACAGTGAGTATCAGCCCCAATGGAAGTCTTGTATTGAGTATTACGCCTTCTACTTCAAATAGTTTGATGCCTTCCCCCAGCGCCACAAGCACGAATTCAAGAACGAGAACACAATCACAAACAGTGATGATTACCGAGAGTTTTTCGCCCAGCGCCACCTTTAGTGTGAGTTTGAGTCGCAGTCTCAGCGGAAGTTTTTCGCTGAGTATCACGCCTTCAAGTAGTTTGGCTCCAACGCCAACGCAATCGGGTACAAGATCCCTCACAGGAACAGGATCACCCACACTTTTGCTCACGCCCACTCCTTCTGCCCCCAATTGCAATTCAAGCAATTTTTGGGTGAAGACGCTGGGGGGAAGCGGTGATGACAATAGTTACGGTCTAACGATCGCCTCGGATGGCAGTCTGTTCCTGACGGGATACACTACCAGTTTTGGCGCGGGAGCTAATGATGTGCTGTTAACAAAACTCTATTCCAATGGCAGCTTAACTTGGGCAAAAACTCTGGGGGGTGCAAATTTTGAGATTGTTAATAGCCTAGCGATCGCTCCGGACGGCAGCCTGTTTCTGACAGGATATACGAACAGTTTTGGCGCAGGCAATTTTGATATACTGTTAGCAAAATTCTATTCCAATGCTAGCTTAGCTTGGGCACAAACTCTGGGAGGTACAACTGATGACTATGGTTATAGCCTAACGATTGCCTCGGATGGCAGTTTATTCCTGACGGGATACACCAGCAATTTTGGCGCGGGAAATGGTGATGTGCTTTTAGCAAAACTTGAGTCAAACGGGAGTTTAAGCTGGGCAAAAACTTTGGGCGGTACAAATGCTGACTTTGGTATTAGCCTAATGATTGCTCCGGAGGGCAGTCTCTTTCTGACAGGACAGACTAATAGTTTTGGCGCGGGTCTATATGATGTGCTTTTAGCAAAATTTGAGCAAAACGGGAGTTTAAGCTGGGTAAAAACTCTGGGAGGCATAAATACGGACATTAGTAATAGCCTAACGATCGCCCCGGATGGCAGTCTGTTTTTGACGGGTGGCACCTACAGTTTTGGCCTGGGAAATGAAGATGTGTTTTTGGCAAAATTTGAGCAAAACGGCAGTTTAATCTGGGCAAAAACTCTGGGAGGTACAGCTGTTGAGAGAGGCAATAGCCTAACGATCGCCCCGGACGATAGTCTATTGCTGACGGGGTACACCAGCAGTTTTGGCGCGGGAAATTTTGATATGCTGTTAGCAAAATTCTATTCCAATGACAGCTTAGCTTGGGTAAAAGCGCTCGGGGGTGCAAATGCTGACTACGGTTATAGCCTAACGATTGCCCAGGAGGGCAGTCTGTTTCTGACAGGACTCACCAGCAGTTTTGGCGCAGGAAGTAATGATGTGCTCTTAGCAAAATTCACCTCAGAAGGAGATTTGCCTTTTAGCAATAATCTCATTCGATTGATAAGCAATGTTTCAGTTCAAAGTATTAATCCTACCGTCATGGATATTACCAACAACATGACGCTTGCATCCTGGCCAGTGGTTCCTCAAGACTGGACTTCAGTGATTGTTTCAAACATCAATCCCATCATGATGGATCTTAATTGTGTACCGGCTTCTGTGACGCCCACGCCTACTCAAACTCTCAGTATTACACCATCAGGTAGTATGATCATACCGACCCCAACACCATCCCTTACAAATTCAGGGACTGGAACGAAATCACCAACGCTTTCAATCACTCCTAGCCCTTCTTTACTTTGTGATCAAAATATAGAAAATTTTTGGCTCAAAACTTTAGGGGGATCCAATACTCAAGGGAATAACGTAATCATCTCTGCTGATGATCACTACTTGTTTGCTGGTAAAACAAACAGCTTTGGCGCAGGAGGTACTGATGCGCTCTTAGCAAAATTTAATGTATCAGGTGGTTTAGTATGGGCACGAACTCTAGGTGGTGGAGTTAGTGATTATGCTAATAGCCTATCGATTACCTCCAATGGGGAACTTATTTTGATAGGACGCACTGCCAGTTTTGGAGGTTCTAGCACTAATGTGCTCTTAGCAAAATTCCAAGCTAATGGGAGTTTAAACTGGGCAAAAACTTTCGGAGGAACTATTACCAATGAAGGTCATAGCATAGCTGTTGATTCTAATGATAATTTACTACTCACAGGAAATACTTATAACTCTGTGAGTACTTACTTTGATGATGTTTTTTTGGTAAAAATAAAGCCTGATGGCAATTTAGATTGGGCAAAAACTTTACCAATATTAGGTTCTGATGTTGGAAAAAAATTACTGATAACAAGTGATAATAGCATAATTTTAATTGGAGCTATCAGAGGTTTTGGCGCAGGAGGTACCGATGTGCTCTTAGCAAAATTTCAAGCTGACGGTAATTTGGCTTGGGCAAAAACATTAGGCGGGATAAGTAATGATGAAGGCTATGATTTAGATATAGATTCTGATAATAACATTTTGCTTATCGGAAAAACCAATAGCTTTGGTGCTGGTAGTGATGATGTACTTTTAGCAAAATTTGCGCCTAATGGTAATTTAATGTGGGCAAGAGCGTTAGGTGGCAGTGGTGTCGATCAAGGATTTAGCCTAGCAATCCCCCGCGACGACAATCTTATTCTTACTGGAGTCACGACCAGTTTTGGTGCAGGAAATAATGATGTGCTCTTAGGAGAAATCTATTCTAATGGAAGTTTAGCTTGGTTAAAAACCCTAGGAGGAGCATCTAATGAGAGAGGCTTAAGCCTAGCGATAACCCTTAACAGAAGTTTAATACTGACTGGGTACACACAAAGTATTGGGACGGGAACTTGGAATTTACTTTTGGCAAAATTGACTCCTCAGGGAGAGCTTTCTTTTGGCAACAGCTTCATTCAAGCCATTACTACTGATCAATTTCAAAACATTAATCCCACGATAACAGATATTACGAGTAGCATTAGTGTTACACCTTGGACAGCAAATATTCAAAATTGGAATTCTGTTATTGTCTCAAGTATTGACCCTTTCATACAGGATTTTACTTGCTTTGGCACACGTCGACGTTTGGAATTAACAGATACTGAACAAGTCCCTGAAAAAAGGGCAACACAACCCCCACGATTGTTTTCAACAAGCCCTCGCCCCAGGCCTGAATATGAGCCATTAAACGCACTGCCTCAGAATACGGCCAGAAGATCCTTAAAAGGAAGCTCATATTCTGTTTCGGAGTTGGCAGCCGCAGGTTCTGGTATGGCGGCCGTTTTGTGTTTGCTTGGTTTATGGATGTTGTGTTTTTGCAGAAGAAGAAATCAGGCTATTCCAGCGCAGAAAAACACGTCCTTGTTTTTTGTTAGGAAGGTGGCTGCTAACGAAAGCCCGCTACCTTTGATAAATCCAATGTCATTAGCCAAGGAATAAGCTTTCTTATTTCTACCCCATTGGGAAAGGTTTTTTCTCGCTCGCATACTTTAAGCAATTGGAGGGCGGTAATGCCAGGGAAAAGGGGCATGAAGTGCTGAAATCCTGGTGAGGGAATTGAATTCATTGAATAGTTGTTTGCTTGAGGGCTGCTACTGTGTCTGTATCGAAGCAGTATTTTATATGACTAAAATGGGACTGCATCCCAAATTAGCCAAGACTTTTTTGGGATATATCCCAGTTTGGTCAGGCCATGAGAGGCCTGGAAGGCCATTTTTCTTCAGAAATAGACTCCATTCCGAAAATGGCGTCCATTTTCGGAATGGAGTCTAAAAATGGGGTCTTGACTGCTGCCTAAGCCCTAGTACCAAGGCAGTGGATGCTCAAGCGTATAGTGTTTAATGAACTCGATCAATGAGGCTCTATTGTGGCATACAAGCTTGGCCTGCATGTTTTGACTGTAAAATTCAACGGTGCGGACAGAGAGATTAAGGAACTGGGCTGTTTCAAGATAGGATTTTCCTTGCAGCAGATATTTGAGGCAGCGCACTTCGGATTCCGTAAAGTAGGTATAGACATTGCCTTTTTTAAGATAATAACGTCTTCGGACGGATGCTGTACTTTCTGAAGAAAATTGTAGGGATCTGCTCATAACATTCTCGCTTTTTGGACATATCCCATAAGCGGTTTTGAATGCTTATGGGGTATGTGGCGGTTTAAGGGCCTCTTAACTCGTTTGTATTTCTTTCATGTCCTCAAAGATTTCTTGTAGGCGTGATTCAACCACATCAATTAAGCCCTGGCTGGGATCCATAAAGCCGGCTTTTTCCAATAAGTGAATGGCGGCATAATTTAAATATTGAGTTTGGTTCATGTGAGCGCCCCCTTTTTCAAGTAAACATTCAATAGACTTAAGTTAGTTTTGCCTGAGACGCCCAGGCCTCTGCGCACCCGATAGAGGGTTCGTGGATGAAGGCCTGTGCTCCTGGCAATTTCTTCCAGAGTCAGTTGTCTTTGTAGCCCCTCCAGCAGGCCTTGGGTAGAGTTGGGAAGTAAATCCTCTTTTTCATGAACTATCATTTTGTGCTACACTCTGTTTTTGAATACTTTAATCAAATAGTGATTAAATTGATCTTCTGATGAGCTAAATTTAACCATAAAATGATTAAATGATTAAATAGCAAACAGAGTTAATTTGTGTAAGAGATTGCTTACACATTGTCCTTTGTCAGGAATAAAGACCTTAAGGAGCAGGCATGGTACAGGAGTTGCACGATGAGGATCTGGCTCGAGCCAAGCGGGTTTTAAGCCTACGCACGATGACCACCCTTTCCAGACGCGCCTTTTCAGAGCGCTATGGTATCGCTCCCGGCACGCTACAACATTGGGAAAATGCGGTGCCTGGGATCTCTATTCAGGGAGCTCGGCGTCTGATTAAAGCCTTAGAGTCTGGAAATATACACTGCAGTTTGGAGTGGTTAATGCATGGCCTGGGTGCGGCTCCCCGCTTGCCCACGCCGCGTCAAAGTGGACCGCTTTCACAGCAAGGAGCGCCCTCGGATGAGGAAGAGGCTCAAGCCGTGGCTGAAGAATTGGCGCTCTTTCAGGAGCACTACAAGGAGGTTATTGAGCTTCTGGTGGCAGACGATGGTATGTTGCCTTGCTATCAAATTGGAGAGTTGGTGGCAGGTGTACGCTACTATGGGGAGGAGCTCGATCAGTTCATTGAAAAAGACTGTATTGTCTTTACGAAGTCAGGCGATCTTTTGTTGCGGCAATTACGAAAAAGCACTATTCAGGCTCATTATAATTTAGTGTGTATTAATCCCAAAACAACCGTGGAAAAGCCCATCTTATATGAGGTGGAATTGGTCAGCGCAGCACCGGTATTGTGGCTTCGACGGCACTATCGGCTTTCTAAATAACTTTTAAACGAAACGATTTTAGGCCCTTCTAAATGAAAGGCGTGAGGTTCTTTAATATAACTGTAATAGTAAGAGCCACTGTTCGTATTTAATTTTTTCGCAGGGTAGAGCAGGCTGTCCCAATCGATAGCTTCAGTAGTCATATCATCAGAGCGAAGAAATAATAATTTATTTCGGCTTTTAATGGCAGTTAATGCAGATTCAGAAGGGTGATCTGAATACTGAATTAATTCAGTATTCAGATCACCCTTCTGAATCTGCAT
>JAKFXE010000081.1 GCA_021731545.1 Coxiellaceae bacterium | reverse complement strand
ACAGATAAAGCAATAATGCTCAGCAACATCAAAGCCCTTAAGATGCAGTGAATTCCATGGATAATTTTGGCGCGTCGACTTGAAGTGGACCAATCGGCTTTAATAAAGGTTTTTTTAAGAGTCTCTTTACAGCGCTGAATCATATCGGTTTCAATGGCTTTAGCCAACATGTGGTACATCAACAGGCCATAGGCCACGCCGGCAAAAGCAGCAAAGGCACCCCCTACTAAAAAGATCCAGAGGGGTGCTGTGGCCGTTAAAGCCCCCACCCCCGCTAAAGCCGCGACTCCTGCAGCCACATGCGTAAAGGTAATAGCACCAAAACCTACGGCTGTTCCAAAGCCAACAAACAAAGCTATAGCGACGAGCGCTTGCTTACGTTTTAATTTTTTTTGAAAGGCTTTTGATTGAATGGCGTTAGTTACTTTGTACAGTTCGGTCAGCAAAGAACTTCCTTTGCTATTTTCTGGTGTTAATTTCGTTAACAAGATTTTAACAAATTGCGTGGCTTTTGCTTTTTTAAGAATTTCAATTTCTTTTTTTGAAAATCCAAGCTCCGTTAAAGCACTGGAATCTTTCTTTATATCTTCCATAAAGGTTTTCAAATGATCTCGCTCTGCACTGTCTTTTAGCAAGCGTCGAATTTCACGTTTTTCTAAAGAGTGCGCCAAGCTGCCCCAGGGTCCACGCGTGAAAAAGTTTTTAAAGCTCTTACGCACCCCACCCCAATATACCTCACCCTCCGTAAGCCCACCGGAAATCCCTGCTGCCAAGGCCCAGCCAATCCCCAGCTGAGGAAAGACAATCATAAAAGAGGCCATGGTAATAAAACCAATAGAGGCTCCTGCCATTAAGGCAAATAGGCTGCCCACGCCCTTTATAAGACGCACTCGCATTGAAATCCCCTTAGGAAAATGATAGATCAAAAAATGTTATAGTATAACGTAACGATTGGCAATGGGATCTTTTAATCCACAAACACCCGTGCATTGGCAAAGAATTGAAGCCAGGGGCTGTCCTCTCCCCATTCCGCAGGCGCCCAAGACAGCTGCACGC
Source organism: Coxiellaceae bacterium (assembly GCA_021731545.1). GTDB lineage: Bacteria > Pseudomonadota > Gammaproteobacteria > Coxiellales > Coxiellaceae > CAIQCE01. Next base: position 6,260 of record JAKFXE010000081.1, on the reverse strand, counting down.
GACGCACCACACGCTCAGGATGGGGCATCAATAGACTCACGCGCCCATCTCGATTACATAGGCCCGTGAGGCCCAAGGGACTGCCATTGGGATTGGCGGGATAGTCTGTCGCGATTTGGTGATAAGAATCCACATAGCGCAGGCAGATTTGTTGGGACTCCAGCAAAGAACGCTGATCCTCTGCTCGATCAAAAACTGCACGCCCCTCTCCATGCGCTACCGTGATCGGTAAAATACTGCCGGCCATACCACGCAAGAACAGGGAAGGAGATTCCACCACTTCCACCAAGCTCAAGCGCGCTTCAAATTGCTCAGAAAGATTGCGCTTGAATTGAGGCCAATGCTCAGCCCCCGGAATAATTGATTTTAATTGTGAAAAGAGTTGGCATCCATTACACACGCCCAAGGCAAAACTATCGCTGCGCTCAAAAAATTCTGCAAACTGATCTCGTGCGCGCGCATGCATTAAAATAGACTGCGCCCATCCTCGACCTGCCCCCAAGACATCTCCATAGGAAAATCCACCACAAGCCACTAAACCTGCAAATTGCTTCAGCTGAACTCTACCCTGCTGAATATCACTCATATGCACATCAGTGCTTTCAAAACCTACTTTTGCAAAAGCCGCCGCCATTTCGATATGACCATTCACGCCCTGTTCACGCAGAATGGCTACTTTAGGTTTTGCATCTACATTAATATAAGGTGCCGCTCTATTATGATTTAAATCAAACGACACCCGCGCATTCAAGCCAGGATCATCAGCTCTTAACAAAGCCTCATATTGTTGCTCTGCACAGCTTGGATTATCACGCAACGCCTGAAGTTTAAAACTAGTCTTAGACCAGGCTCGATGTAAATCAATACGAGATTCCTTCAAGAGCAATTGCTCATGATGAAAAATCAATAATTCATCCGAGGCATTGAGCTCCGCAATAACATGAACACACTCGGCCAGATTATGCTCATTTAAAATACTCATCACTTTTGCAAAAACATCGCGCTGCACTTGAATCACCGCACCTAATTCTTCGGAAAAAAGTGCTGCTAAGGGATCCGATCCCAATGCACTTAAATCCACCCGAAGACCTACATGAGAAGCAAAGATCATCTCACAGAGTGTCGCCAACAAGCCGCCGTCTGAGCGATCGTGATAAGCTAAAATCAAGTCGGCTGCATTTAAAGCTTGAATGGCCGCAAAGAAATTTTTCAAATCCTGCGGATCTTTTAAATCCGGCGCTTCTTGGCCCAAAGCTTGATAGCTTTGCGCCAATACGGAAGCCCCCAGAGCATGACGTCCCCGACCCAAATCAATTAAAAGTAACTGCGTTTCACCGCGCTGTGTGTGCAAAAGCGGCGTTAAGGTTTTACGCACATCTTGAACACGACCCGCGGCCGTAATTACTAAAGAGAGCGGCGCCACTGAATGATATTCTTTGTCTCGATCTTTCCAGCGTGCACTCATTGACAAAGAATCTTTACCCACGGGAATGCTGATACCCAAAGCAGGACACAATTCCATTCCCACGGCTTCAACGGCATCGTATAAAGCCGCCGCTTCTCCAGGATGCTCGGCCGCCGCCATCCAATTGGCAGAGAGAGAAATATGGCTTAAATCCCCTACAAACGCCGCCGCCATGTTCGTTAAGGCTTCCGCCACCGCCATGCGCGCAGAAGCTGCGGGATTCAACAAAGCCAAGGGACTTCGCTCTCCCATTGCAACAGCGGCACCCTGAAAACCAAAATAATCATTACAGGTGACTGCAACATCTGAGACTGGAACCTGCCAAGGTCCCACCATCTGATCGCGCGCTACCAAACCCGTGACACTGCGATCTCCAATCGTAATCAAAAAACTTTTGTCTGCCACACAGGGAAATTGCAAGACTCTGAAAACAGATTCTTTTAATTCAATATTCGCTGTGTCAAATTTTTCATAAGAGCGAGCCTGATGTTCCGCATTTAAGGTCAAAGGCGGCCACTCATCAAATAAAACCTTCATCGGCAGTGCGATCACTTCATTATTAAAATAATCGTCCTCCACTTTTAATGCTGGTGTTTCTTTAGCCTCACCCATCACCGCAAAAGGACAGCGTTCACGCTCAGCCATCTGCGTAAAAAATGCTAGAGACTCTTTAGAAATCGCGAGCACATAACGCTCTTGGGCCTCATTACACCATAACTCTAAAGGACTCATTCCAGGAGCCGCTGTGGGAATCGCACGCAAATCAAAATCTCCGCCCAAATCATCCGCATGAATCAACTCCGGCATAGCATTCGCCAAGCCTCCCGCACCCACATCGTGAATACTTAAAATAGGATTTTCATCGCCCAACAACCAACAAGCATTAATGACTTCCTGGGCACGCCGTTCCATTTCTGCATTAGCGCGCTGCACCGAAGCAAAATCTAAGTCTTGCTGATTGCCGCCTGAACTTTGCGAGGAAGCACTACCGCCCCCTAAGCCAATGGGCAAAGCGGGTCCACCCAAAACGATTAATAAAACTCCCGCACGGAGTTTTTGTTTTTTGAGTTGTGAAAGCCGAATGCCCCCAATGCCACCCGCAATCATGATGGGCTTATGATAGGCGCGATACTCTTTTTCCGTCTTATATTCAAAATTTCGGAAATAACCCAATAAACAGGGGCGACCAAATTCATTATTGTATTCCGCGCTGCCAATAGGTCCCTCTAACATAATCTGCAAAGCACTGGCTAAGTGGGAAGGCCGCTGTGCATCCCCTTCCCAAGGCTGTTGCACATCAGGAATACGTAAATGCGAAACACTAAAGCCTGCCAAACCCGCGCGCGTAAAAGAGCCGCGCCCGGTAGCGGCCTCATCTCGAATCTCACCTCCACTGCCGGTGGCCGCACCCGCTTTAGGAGAGATCGCAGTAGGATGATTATGTGTTTCCACTTTCAATACAATAGGCGCGTTTTCAGCCATTACGCGATAGCGATGAGTCTTGGGATCCATCCAAAAATGTTGAGCCTCATATCCCTTTAAAACAGCCGCATTATCGCTATAGGCAAGCCATACATTATCGCTATTCAAAGCCTGGGTATTGCGAATCATCTTAAACAAAGAAAGGGGTTTTGCTTTTCCATCCACCATCCACTGCGCATTAAATATTTTGTGACGACAGTGTTCCGAATTAATTTGCGCAAACATCATTAATTCTGCATCGCTGGGATCTCGCTTAAGTTCTGTAAATACTCGCAGCAAATAGGCTAATTCTGCCTGGTTTAAACCCAAGCCCAAGCGAGCATTAGCCTCTGCCAAAGCAGGCAGCGCTTTTTCAAGAACCGGAACGCTGGCAAAAGCACTGGGCAGTTGATGTTTTACCAACAAAGAAAATTGTTCAACAGAATCCAAAACCGATTCCGTCATGGCATCGTGCAACAAGGCTTGCACTTTTTGTAGCTGAGTCGATTCCAATTGAATAGTCGTTAAACCCAGTAAACGATATTGCACACCCTGCTCAATGCGCTGAATTCTGCTTAAACCACAGTTATGTACAATATCCGTCGCCTTAGAAGACCAGGAAGACAGTGTCCCTAAACGAGGAACCACCCAACGCGTTAAACACTCGGTCGATTCTGTTATTTCAACTGCGCTGACATCCGTCAAAATTAATTTTAATTGCTCCAGCTGTGCTTTTAATTCAGGATCATAGGAGAGGGTATCGAGCACAATAAAATAAACGCGCCGCACTTCCAGCTGGCTTATCGGCAAATGCGAGCGAATGAGTTCGCTTAGTTTTTCCAAGCGAAAGGGCGTCAGTATCTCCCCGCCCTGCCAAGACAGCAACGCCACGGGGGGATCTAAATTTTGATGGAGGGGTTGTTGCATGATTAAACCCTTAGGCCAGGACAATTTGCATTTCCCTGTCCCAGGGGCCAATTCGTGAATTGGCCCTACCTATGAATACCAGTCCTTTGTAGGGCCAATTCACGAATTGGCCCATAAAAATCACATTTCCGCCATTAAACTCCTGGGGCCTGTATCGCTATCAAATGCACCTTAAAGATCAAGGTTTCATTCGGGCCAATTGTGCCCGGAATTCCTTGAGGGCCATAGGCTAAGTCCCCTGGAATATAGAGCTCCCAGGTAGAGCCTGTCGGCATCAATTGCAGAGCCTCTGTCCAGCCTGCAATGACTCCATTGACCGGAAAACTCGTGGGCTGACCCCGTTTATAGGAGCTATCAAAGACCTTGCCATCCACAAAACGGCCTTCGTAGTCCACGGTCACCGTGCTCGTCGCACTGGGTTTGGGGCCATTACCCTTCTCAAGGACTCGATACTGGAGGCCATCCGCTAGGGTCACAACACCGGGCTTTGACTTATTCTGTGCTAGAAAATCACTGTTGGTGTCTGCATAAGCGGTACAAAAGACGAGGGACAGGGCTAGGGTGGCGAGAGTTTTTTTCATGGTATTACTCCTGGTTGTGGTAGGGGCGATCACGAATCGCCCACGGGCTTTAAGTTTGATGCCGCTCTATGGCGCTGTTAATCTCCTGGGTAGCCTCTGACACCCCAAACCAACCCGCTACCTTGACCCACTTGCCAGGCTCCAGGGCCTTGTAATACTCAAAGAAATGATTAATGGTTTCCAGCAACATGGGAGGCAAATCTTCCAGGGTCTTCATATAGGCAAACTGACTGCAGACCTTAGGAATGGGTAGGGCCAAAATCTTGCTGTCCTCGCCCGACTCATCGGTCATTTTTAAGAGGCCAATGGCTCTACAGCGAATCAAGCTGCCCGGCTGCACGGGAAAAGGGGTCACCACCAAGACATCCGCCGGGTCCCCATCATCGGCTAAGGTATTGGGAATAAAGCCATAATTACAGGGATAGTACATGGAGGTGGGCATAAAGCGGTCTACCGCCAAGATACCGTTCTTTTTATAAAATTCGTACTTAATGGAGCTGCTGTTCGCGGGAATTTCAATAATGACATTAAAATCATCGGGAATACTCTGGCCTGGACTCATCTGATCTAAATACATACTTACTCCCTATCGTGAAAGACCGCGGCATTATACCAGCTGCCAGGGCCTGAACAAGCTTATTTCATTGCCGATTTCTTCGTTTTTTAGTATCATCTCCCCCACTCCCATTTCGTAGAATGCATCATGCCACAAGCAGCTCACAGCACTACCCTATTTAACTCAAAACCCCCTGGGCCAGTTGCTTTGTATTCACACTTCTGCCGGATACTCGAGCAGAGAAGGGGGCCCGTTTTCCCGGACAATTTAATTCAACTAATCGAGGGCTTTTTTCCCGCCGATAGACCCTTTCAGGCTTTGTGCGCACTCTTGCTGGAATTAAGAGAAAATGACCCTCCTAAATACTCAAACATCCTTGGCCTACTCAGAGATTCAAATTCCAGGCTCACAGAATACTGGGAATCTCTGTTAGAAGGAAAAGACAGCGTTTGTCCAGAGGTGTTTCTAAGCGCGCACCAACTGACAGACACGGCTGGGAACCCCATTCCCAGCACACCCGAAGATCCTCATTATCGTCACCCCTCCAGTGTATTGCTCGGCATTCAGTGCTACCTCAATGTTGTGAGTGCTTCAACTACAGAATCAGAGCGCGAAGCCTATCTATTATTCGGAGAAGAACTGGGGGATTTTTGTTGCATCGATATGCTGCTGCACAATGATCACGAAACGCTTAAAAAAAATGCAGGCCCTGAAACTCAAGCAGAGGTTCTAAAGCGTATTCAAGATCGATTGACGCGAGTCAGCCAATTGCATCCTGCTCTGGGGCATATTTTGCAAAGCTATGCCGAATATGTACAAGGCCATGCTCTGGAGGCCTACCAATTAGCTCTTTTTGCACGGGCAATTTTACCCCATTGTTCGGCACTAGTCGCTAACATCAAAGGTGCCTATATTTTTTCTTTGGGCTTCCGAGAGGTGCCCCCTGCCGAGGAGACGGATCTCAGGCCTTATTTTTACCAGGCAAACACTCGCATGTCCTGTGTTGATACACTGCTCCTGCGCTACCAAAAAGAGATTCAAGCTCAGCACGAGCGCTTCGGAATATCCACTCCCATTGATTTCTGTTCATTGGCCGCAGAACGTATTCGTCCATTAGTAGATGCTCTGAATCAAGCCCTAAACTCTAGTCATCACTCTAGGACGCGCGCATTAGCCTAAAATAGTAAGCTGTTTTTACAAACAAAGTGCACGAGAAGGAATTTCACCATGGCACGACAACAACATTTCATTGGTTTATTTGCCCCACCAC
>JAKFXE010000028.1 GCA_021731545.1 Coxiellaceae bacterium | reverse complement strand
TATTTCTTATCAACTCAGAGATAATATTCCTATATTTACGGAGAAGTTAGAGTATTGGTGTAATGTGGATCGTAGTAAAATGCATCAATTAATTGAAGATGCAGAAACTTCGAAGGATTGGCTGGGCGCTGTTGAGCGACATATCCCGCGCTATGCAGCTGCTGTAGTCCCTTTATATAGAGCGGATGCGCAATTCATTTTTAATATCGATAAATCTTGTAGAGTTTTAGATGCTGGTAGTATGTGGGGTGGTTTGACTATTCCTATTGCTCAATTTTGTAAAGAAATAGTCGCGTTAGATAAAACCTGGGAAACTTTACGTTTTTTGAAAGTGCGTTCAGAGCAAATGCATATGAATAATGTGATTCCCGTGGTTTCAGCCATTCATAAATTACCTTTTCCAGATAATCATTTTGATTATATTGTAGTTAATGGTGTGCTTGAGTGGCTTGGCATGAAGGAAGAGCTAGTTTTGGAGAGGGAGTGGAGTGGGCGTGAAAAATCAGAAGTGAACTATACACATGATCCTCGTCAAATGCAATTAGCCGCTCTGAAAGAGTTACGTCGTGTATTAAAGGCGGGCGGAGGCATCTATGTGGCTATCGAAAATCGCTTAGGTTTGCAGTATTTTTGTGGGCATCCAGATGATCATGCTAATGTGCATTTTGTTACTTTCCTACCTAGAAAACTCGCTAATTTCTTTACTAAATTAGTTAGAAATAGTGAATACCGAACCTATGTTTATACGCCTAATCAATTGAATAAAATAGTAAGGGAAGCAGGTTTTGCTAACACGAAATTGTATTCCGTGTACCCACACTATGGAAAAATATCTCGTTTAACCCCTTTTAATTCTTTCGCTCAGTTGAAAACTAAAGCGACTGAAGGTTATTGGCATATCAAAGTATTTGTTTTGTCGTTATTGTGGAGACTACTTCCTGAGCCATTATGCAAGCATTTCTCACCCAGCTTGGCAATCACTGCTTCAAATTCTGACGAGTACACGCATAAACCGCGATTATTAGCGCTCTTGCGTGGGCAGGATTTAATTGCTGCTGATAAACTTGATCAATATGAATTGCTTGTTTTTAACAATCGTTTTGATGATGTGAATACGGTAAATTATTTAGTATTGGATAAGGGTGTAAATGAACTTAAATACTTCATCAAGATCAGTCGCCAAAGAAACAGCGTCAATTTGATTTTTGAATCAGCAGCCTTACAGGAAGTTAATTGTTATTTGGCAGCTACGCCCTTAGCTGATTCAGTCCCGCAGGTAGTCTATGCGGGTGAAACCGATGGTCTCACTATTCAGGTCACTCAATTCATGCGTGGCAGGGCGGCTGATGCTAAATTTCTCAATGGCTTACGTCGTATTGAAAAAATAATTTCTATGCGCCACAAATTAGTACAGAGCTTCACGTTGCCACTGAGAACGCTGGGCAGAGCGTTATGGCTTAAGCGCGTCAATTCAGTGATGATCAAAGCCCTTGATTGGCTGGCTGATTTTCAAAAATACACAAAAACAGCTGATTTTAGATGGAATAATGATGCTAAACATTGGCTTGAGGATATCAAGAACAGGCTGCAGCAGAATGGCTTTGATTTATCCAGTTTAGATGTCCAGCTTAATAGTTTTCTTGAAAGCATGCGTGCTCATCATGATCTAAGTATCCCGCTCGCACTGCAGCACGGTGATTTTGATTTGTGCAATGTGATGCTCGATGATTCTAAAATTCGCATAGTTGATTTTGAACATTTAGAAAAAAATACTCTGCCTTTTTTCGATTTTGGAAATTTAATTTTTAGCCCTTTTCTGACGGAGTGGCGTGATAATCCTAATGGTCTTAGTTTAATTGAATATGCAAAAATCAGTGGTTGGTTGCCTTATCTAAAACGTTGGTCTGAGCACTATGCTACCAAAACTGGTTTATCCTCATCACTATTAGCCTTGGCACCGACTTTTATGGTGCTTGAACAAAATGCTAAACAATATCCTTCAGGAAGAAATCCACACGATTATCCTGTTTATGGAGAAGATGCATTGCGCAACATGATTGGCTGGGAACTATGAAGCGTTTATTAGCCTGGTTAATACGCACACTTTGCTTGATAATCAGAAAGCTATTAGCCTGTCTGCTTAGTCTGGATCAAAAATTAAATGTGCCGCTTGATTCCACCATGCATAAGCTGTCTGTGGTTAGGTCGACTGAGTTGCATGACATGGAGGCCAATGAGGATGAGAAATATTATGCGGAACAATATTGGACGCATATAGCGACTTATTTGAAGTCGTTGAACTGCTCTGGCCAAGGTAATTACTTGGATTTGGGTTGTGGCCAGGGAAGAATTAGTTCGCGTTTGGCAAGTTGGTGCCAAGCTGAAGACGGGCAAGTTACTGGAGTCGACCTTTCTCCGTTGGCCATTGAGAAAGCAACTCTAAATGCAAAGATCTTAAAACTGAAAAATCTCAGTTATATGTGTACCACTATAAGCGATTATTTAAAGTGTTTGCCTGACGATTCTGTTGATGGTATTTTATTTTTAGAAGTAATCTTTTTTTTACCCGAATTTAAGCAAATATTAAAGGAAATTATCCGAGTTTTGAAGAAAGAGGCTTTTTTGTTGGCCTCGTTTCGATCGCAGTATTTCAATGCACTTCACACAGTTAACAACAGATTATGGAATTCAGTTGATATGTTGATCTGCGAGCGCTCAGGTCGCTTGTGGGGAGGGCATATTCACCTTAATTGGAATACCTCCTCTGAAATTAATCAATTATTCATTGAGGAATTCAGGTTGCGACTGCATAATCTTATCGCAATTGGGGCATGCTCAGGCATTAAGGGCGATCCTTTGTCTGGTTTGGCTAGACCGTCTTTGTTGCGTCCTGAGGAGCGAGCCCACTTGAATAGGCTGGAGCTGGCGATTGGACATACAGTTCCTGATCTTGGGAGATATATGTTGGCAATGCTTCAAAAAACAGAGTGGTCTATATAGGATAAATTTATTATGATGCTCGACTCTTCTCCGCTGATTACGGTTATTATTAATTGTTATAATTCAGAAACATTTTTAAAAGAGGCTATTGACTCAGTTTATGCTCAAACATTCACAAATTGGGAAATAGTCTTTTACGATAATAATTCAACTGATAATAGTGCGCTTATCGCAAAAAGCTATAAGAGCAAACTTCGTTATATAAAGCGAGACAATACTATTTTGTTGGGTGCTGCGCGCAATGAGGCAGTGGCATTGGCGCTTGGGAAATATGTTGCATTTTTAGATTGTGATGATGTTTGGTTTCCGGAGAAATTAGAGCGGCTAATTTCTACGATTAATTCGAGTCTGCCTAAGACCCCTTGTGCTGATGTTGGTTTGGTTTATTCTAATGCTATGCGGATTAACTCGCGTGGTGAGGACATGAATATTCCATTCTCGTTTGGTAGAGAATTAAAGTCAGGTAATGTTTATTTTGATTTACTCAGGGATTGTTTTATAGGATGTTCGACCGTTCTTGTAGATAGAAATATTTTTTATAAAGCAGGCGGCTTTGACGTTAATTATAATCAGGTTGAGGACTTGGATCTCTGGATCAAGATTGCACGATGTTCTACGGTGGCTGTGGTCAATGAAATTTTGACTAAATCCCGCATTCACGAAGGGAATGTGTCGAGAAATGTGATGGCGCATATTGATGAAAAAATAGATTTGATGCGCAAAGTAAGCCTGCTTGACCGTAATAGTGCCTCAGTATGCAAGAAGACCATTAAATTTTTAATATTTCAAAAGAAAGTAGTTGAATTTTTGTTTTTGGTTGCACAAAAAAAAAGGAAAAAATCTTTGCGAAAGTCGCTGGAGATTTTAACAAGTTACATTTCAGCCCCCTTGGTCTGTGCGCGAGTGGCAATTCGTTTTTTGAATCCTGCAATGATCAATCTATTTCGAAGAAAATATATGAGTAATTCCTAAATTAAGTATGGAGCCTGGAGAGAGTGAAAACAGTAATACTGTGTGGTGGACTTGGAACTCGCTTGAGCGAGGAAACTCAACTTAGACCTAAGCCTATGGTGACCGTGGGCGATCACCCTATTTTGTGGCATATCATGAATATCTACGCGAGTTTTGGATGTAAAGAATTTGTTTTGCCTTTAGGCTATAAAGGGGAGCTAATTAAAAAATATTTTCTTAGTTACCGCGCCTTAAATAGTGATTTCCGCATTGATCTTCAAAATGGCCTCATAACACCTTTTAATGAAGTGTCTGTAGATTTGAAGATTACTTTAATTGAAACAGGCTTAAATACTTTGACGGGTGGGCGTTTGCATCGCCTCAAACCTTTTTTGAAAGATACTTTTATGCTGACTTATGGGGATGGAGTGGCTGATGTTGATATTAAAAAATTGGTTGAATTTCATAAGTCACATGGCAAATTGGCGACTATAACTGCTGTGCGTCCTTCTGCTCGTTTTGGAACTATGATATTTGAAGGTGACCAAGTATTAGAGTTTTCTGAAAAACCTCAAACGGGTGAGGGCTGGATTAATGGGGGTTTCTTTGTTTTTGAACCGGCTATTTTCGATTATTTGGAGGGGGATTCCACCATTTTAGAAGCTAAGCCGTTAGAACGTTTAGCTAAAGAGGGACAACTTATGGCTTACAAGCACTCAGGTTTTTGGCAATGCATGGACACTCTGCGGGATAGAAATCTACTTGAAAGTCTTTGGGCGTCAGAAACGCCACCTTGGAAGGTGTGGTAATTATGTTTAATGGCTTTTATAAGGGCAAGAAAGTATTAGTGACTGGTCACACTGGCTTTAAAGGTTCTTGGTTGTGCCAGTGGTTGCTTAAATTAGGTGCGGAAGTTGCTGGTTATTCTTTATATGTCCCTTCTGCGCCCGCTAATTATGAAGTTCTTGATTTAATTCAAACAGTGCAGAATTATGTAGGTGATATTCGTGATGAAGAAACTTTATCTCAAGCCCTAAAATATTTTCAGCCTGAAGTCGTTTTTCATTTGGCTGCGCAATCTATTGTGTATAAATCTTATGACGAGCCCCGATTAACGTTTGAGACCAATATGATGGGGATGGTTAATATCATAGAGGCGGCACAATCTACTCCATCTGTAAAAGCGCTTATTTTAATTACTAGTGATAAATGTTACGAAAATGTTGAATGGGAATATGGTTATAGAGAAATTGATCGTTTGGGGGGCAATGATCCTTACAGCGCCTCTAAAGCCTGCGCGGAGATAGTTGCCCAATCTTACTATCGCTCTTTTTTTTCTAAACCCAATAGCTTGTTAATGGCTACTACTAGAGCAGGAAACGTTATTGGAGGGGGGGATTGGGCTGATAATCGTATTGTTCCTGATTCTATTCGCGCTTGGTCAGAAAACAAACCAATAGTGGTGCGTAGCCCAAATGCTACGCGCCCTTGGCAGCATGTATTAGAGCCGTTGAGTGGTTATTTGTGGCTTGTTGCAACAATGTTGGAGGGGCATTCAGCCTTAAGTGGAGAGGCTTTTAACTTTGGGCCTACAGAAAACATGGTATTTTCGGTGGGTGATTTAATTGAGGAAATGCAAAAATCTTGGCAAGGAGCTCAATATAAGGTCGGTCAGCAAAAGGGAAATAGAAAAGAGGCCTCTCTGTTGAAGCTTGATTGTAGTAAAGCCTTCCATCGTTTGTTATGGCAGCCTACTTTAAACTTTCATGAAACGGTGAAAATGGTTACCCAGTGGTATTGGGCTTATTACCAAGAGGGTAATAACAAGATGAATTCTTATACATTAAATCAAATTGAACATTATGAAAATTTAGCCGGTGAGAAAAAGAGAGTATGGGCGTTATAATAGAAGGCGTTATTATTCAGCCCTTGCAGAAAATAGAAGATGAGCGCGGTGCAGTGCTTCATGTTATGAAAGTGAATTTTCCTATGCTCCCTCATTTTGGTGAGATTTATTGCTCCATTATCAGAGCCGGTGTTGTCAAAGCGTGGAAGCAGCATGTACGTATGTCGCAAAATCTAGCTGTTCCAGTAGGTAGAATTCTTTTAGCTATCTATGATGAGCGCGCTGGTTCGCCTAGCTTTGGTAAGGTACAGGTGATAGAGCTTGGTTTTGATGATTATAAATTAGTACATTTGCCGCCGATGCTTTGGTATGGTTTTAAGGGGATCTCAGAGAAAGACTCGTTGATTGTAAATTGTGCTGACATGTCACATGATCCTGCAGAGATTTATCGACTTCCTGAAGATAGTTCAAAAATCCCCTATGTATGGTGAAGTTTAGTGAGCCGATTTATTTTGATTATAGAGCCTTGAATAATCCCGTTTAAATTTTTTGTAACAAAGAAAATATCGTATTCTAATTGATAAACAAGGCTCATGGGAGTGATTAAGTTGAAGTGCAGGAAATTTTTGAAAAAACTAATAAAGCCATTTTATAGGTGCCCTCCTTTTAAATATGTACTTAACTTAGCCATAAAGCATGTATGGGCAGCAAGGCCATTAAGGAAATATTTTACCAATAATTTCTCATCAGTCTATCTTGCCATTGGAGAGCAAAATAGATACGCCATTGCGCCGGACTGGATTACGGTTGATTTGTTTGATGCTGATTTCAGTCATGATTTTAAAACCTTAGCTCCATTGCCCTTTCATGAAGAAAGCATGGAGTTAGTGTATACATCTCACATGATAGAGCACTTACCAGAAAACTCTTGCCAACATTTTTTTAATGAGTCATATCGTTTGCTGAAGCAAGGGGGCGTATTGAGAATTGAGGCTCCCGATGCCGAAAAAATAATTTTAGAATATAAAAGAAACAATGATGATTTCTTTTTTAATCTCTTAAATAAAGAGGAAAAGAGTCAGTTTGGAAGAGTGCTTAACACTCATGATGTGTTTATGGGTTTGCTATCATGCTATATAGAACAAGGAAAGCATCTATCTGTTCGGGCCTCTAAGGAGGTTATTGATGATAAGCTTAATAGCCTTTCTTTTGGTGAGTTTACTGATTGGTGTGTGTCACTGCAAACCCCTTTACAGCGTGAGTCTGGCGGCCATATTAACCCTATTTATTTTGATAAAATAAAGAAAATGCTGTGTCAGGCTAATTTCAGCGGCATTAAGAGTGTTTCTGTGGGGTGCTCTGAGCATAAGTTAATGGATAAAAAACTTTCGGGAATTGAGCGCTCTCATCGTGCCAGCTATTCCTTTTATGTAGAAGCAATTAAGTGACTTTGTGCTTTTTAACACCAGGCCCGGTAATCCCCCCTAAAATTAAGGGTGTTCATAAGTAGAATTTTCTTATAATGTTTTTTGAGGAAATTAAACTTATGAAAAAATCAAGATTTACAGAAAGTCAGATATTCAAGATCTTAGAGGAAAGC
>JAKFXE010000018.1 GCA_021731545.1 Coxiellaceae bacterium | reverse complement strand
CTTATTCCTAGGCCCTCGCTGTTTAGGGCGCTATGATATCCATGGCAATTTAATGATTTGATTTTTTAAGGGATGACCGGACAATTAGCGTGCTACCTAAACCGGACATTTTGGCGTGCTACTAACAGCGTGGGTTTTTCTAGAAAAGGCTCGTGCGGCTCTTGTGGGCCAAAATAAGCTATGTTCTACTTAAGACTAAAGGACTCTTAACCCACGAGGATAGTATGTTAGCCTGTTACGCTCATGAAAGTGCCCAGACCACCCCGATTTACCCCATCCTACCCTCACAGCTCAGTGCCTGGCTCTCCCAGCAGAGGCCTCAGCTTCAGCAGTGGGTAAAAAGCAGTGCCTTTAGGGCAGAGGCAGGTGCTTATTGCCTGCTGCCGACGGAAGAGGGTGGCGTTGAGGGAGTCTTATTTGGAGTTCAGAGTGTCGATGAGTTTTGGGTCTATGGGGAGCTGCCTCGGATATTGCCAGCAGCGCGGTATCGCTTAGAGATCGCCGCACTATCAGCCACTTGGTCTCAGGTGCAGTGGCAGCAAGCATTGATGGCTTGGGGTCTTGGGAGTTATCAGTTTGATTTATATCGTGAAGCACATTTGCCAGGATCTAGCTTGGCCGTGCCAGCACAAATCGATTATGCACAGCTTGAAAGTGTAGTCTCCAGTATCTATTTGCTGCGCGATTTAATTAATACGCCCACCGAAGCTTTGGGTCCTGTGGAATTGGCGCAAGCTGTGAGTCGTGTCGCAGAAGAGTTTGGCGCTACGCTTCAAATCATTGTCGGCGATGAGCTATTAACGCAAAACTATCCCTTAATTCATGCGGTGGGGCGTGCCGCCTCGCAGGCGCCACGTTTAATCGATTTGCGCTGGGGAAAGAGCAGTGATCCTCGAGTGACTTTAGTGGGTAAGGGTGTTTGTTACGATACCGGCGGCTTGAGCATTAAAACCACTTCGGGCATGTTGAGCATGAAAAAAGACATGGGGGGTGCGGCCCATGCTCTAGCATTAGCGCGTTTAATAATGTCGGAAAAACTGCCCCTGTGTTTACGTTTGCTGATTCCCGCTGTTGAGAATTCCATTTCCAGTAATAGTTATAGGCCCGGAGATGTGATTGTGGCGCGCAATGGCTTAAGCGTTGAAATTACCAATACCGATGCCGAAGGGCGTTTAGTCTTAGCAGATGCTCTAGCCGAAGCCAGCTCCGAAAACCCAGAGATCCTGATTGATTTTGCTACCTTAACGGGCGCTGCACGAACGGCTTTAGGCCCTGATCTTCCTGCGCTTTTTAGTAATAGTGATGCGCAGGCCGAAACACTATTGCAGGCAGCGGAAGCAACGCGAGATCCAGTGTGGCGCTTGCCTTTACATGAAGCGTATCGAGAGTTGTATTTACACAGCAGTATTGCGGATATTGCCAATGCCTCCAGCAAATCCTATGCCGGCGCTATTTTAGCGGCCTTGTTTCTCCAGCTTTTTGTAAATCCAAAGACGGAGTGGACGCATCTCGATGTTTTTGCTTTTAATGAAGCACACTCACCCGGCCGCCCTTGTGGCGGCGAGGCCATGGGTTTAAGAGCCTGCTTTGAGTATCTAAAGAAAAAATATCAGAAATAAATTCTCTGCCTTAATTTTTAATGTTGGGTACTTCGGTGCGTAGCCAAACCTTTGCTCTTACTTCGTTTGGTACTAAGCTGCGAAATCTGTATCTGTGCAAAAATAAATGTAGGGGCGGTCCTTGTGCCCGCCCAAAAGCAAAAGCGGGCGCACGCAAGGAGCGCCCCTACGCACGCCTTTATGAAGACCAGATGGCATTTTCGAAGTGTTTTAGGATCACTTTATCTTTTGTGAGGAGTTGTTTTTTTGCGAGCATCGCATTGCCTACAATCATGCGATCGAAGGGATCTCGGGTCCAGCTTAAGTTTTGGGCTTTTTGAGCAATATCGCTGCAGGAAAGAGAGCAGCGTTTTAAGCCCAACTCTTTTTGTAGTGCCTGAACAAGAGTGCGTGGATTAGCGCGAAGCTTTCCAATCTCATTTAAGTAGTGCAATTCTAATTCTGCCATCCCTGAAAGTAAGGGTGTTTTTTCTTCTAGAATAGAGAGTGCTTTTTTGCTTAATAAGGACAAATCACCTTGATATAAAAAAATAGCGATATGGGTATCGATATAGATCATTGATCTTCCTTATTCCATTCGGACAACCATTCCTGATGAATGAGTTCATCAGGGGTGCATGAGATCACATTTTTGCGCAACTTAAGATTGACCAATTTATTTTTTTTGGGTTTAGGCGCTTCAGGTATGATTTTTAAAATATGCCCATGACGTTTAACCTCTAGTGCTTGGCCTGTGGCCAAAACTTGGTCTAAAAAGTGATATAAATTTCCACGAAACTCGGTTGCACTGATCATAATGGCTCCTTTTTCCCTTTCGTTGCCACTATAGTACGTACGTACGTATTTGTCAAATTCAGGCCTTAGCCTTGCATGGGATACAGGCTCTGAGGAAATAGAATGCACTTAGCTGCCCACCTTCGGTATCTTTGCAACTAAGCGCATAGAGGTGGTGAGCTCTTCCATTTGCAGCCAAGGTCGCAACCAGGCGATGGCTTGATAGCAGCCGGGTTTGCCTGGAATTTCACTGACTTTAATCTGAGCCTCGGCCAAGGGATATTTGGCCTTGAGTTCTTGTTTGGATTGCTGGTTCCCATTGACATAATTGAGTATCCAGCGATTTAGCCAATCTTCGGCTTCGTCGACTTCCATAAAGGCGCCGATTTTGTCACGCGACATGATTTTAAGATAATGTGCAAAGCGTGAGGTGGCCATGATATAGGGAAGGCGTGCAGAAATACGAGCGTTTTCGGTGGCTTCGGTTTTGTCGTAGAGGCGTGCTTTTTGCGTAGATTCGGCTCCAAAAAATACAGCATAGTCGGTATTTTTATAGTGACATAAGGGCAGAAAACCCAAATGGCTTAACTCTGCTTCGCGGCGATCTGTAATGCTGACTTCCGTGGGGCATTGATAATCGTAGCCGCCATTTTGATCTTTGAAAGTATAGAGCGGAAGATTTTCAACGCGACCCCCGCCTTCGGTACCTCGAATGCTGATGCACCAGCCGTGTTTAGCAAAAGCTCGATTCATTTGAGTGGCGAGCAAATAAGCGGCATTCATCCAGCAGTAATGTTGTGTTTTAGCCTCCAGATGAGCTAACTCTTCGCACTGAAAGGAGCGCACGGGAGCAGATTCCTGGCCATAAGGAAGGCGTGCTAGGGCGCGTGGTAAGGATAAATACACAAAACGAGCATCATCGCTGTCACGAAAACTCTGCCAAGCGATATGTTCAGCGCCATCGGTTAAGCGACTTAAATCCCGTGGACGATTGAGTTCTCTCCACGCACTCAGCCCGAGTAGGGCGGGTGCCGCAGCACTGATGAAGGGGCAAAAAGCCGCAGCGGCGACTTGTGCAAATTGCCGCAATAATTGGATGTCTTCGGAATGATGGCTGAACTCATAATCACCCACTAAAAGTGAGTAGGGCTTTCCCCCTGGGGATCCAAATTCATATTCATAAATTTTTTTATATAATGTGCTTTGATCAAATTCAGAGGCATTGTTGAAGTCATTTAAGGCTTCTGATTTTTTATAGGGCATCATTTTAATATGTAACTGAGCAGTGGTTTCAGTATTTTTAACCAGGTAGTGCAGTCCACGCCAGACTCCTTCCAGGCGACTAAAGTCAGGATGATGGAGTATTTCCGCTATTTGAATGGAGAGTAGGGCATCTATTTTTTGAATGGCTTGATGAATGCTGTGACTTAGATTGCGCTCAAAGCATAAGACGCCTTCCAAAGATTTTTCGACCAGATTTTCTAAGAGCGAAGGCATAAAAGCTTGATCATTAAATTTAGTCAGTGCCAAAGTTCCATGTAGGAAACTTTGAGAGGGTGTTGATACAATGCTGTGTTTAGACATCTTCTACTCCTGTTTTTTCATTAAGTTGAGTGATACCCAGTTCAAGGGCTAATTGCCGTAGTTTTGCTTCATCTTGAAGACAGTGGCTGAGCATTTCTTCTAGATGCTCAGAGCATTCGGCTTTGTTGAGCAAGTCGCGCAATCGATCGCGGGCTAGCTTCAATTTTCTCAAGGGCTCGATTTGTTGAATCAAGGATTCCGGCTCAAAATCAGACAGTGATTTAAAATTTAAATCCAGTTTCAGTTCAGTCTTATCCTCTTTTAGTGTATTGCTGACCTGAAGCCTAAGGCTGGGGTTGATTCTGGCCATCACAGAGTCAAAATTATCTCGATCGATATTGATAAAGTGACGTTCTTTTAAAGGAATTTGATTCAGATTGTCGGCGGCAAAGTCTCCCATCACCCCAACAACAAAGGGCAGCTCTTTTTCTTGAACCCCCTCTCCTGTTTCAATTTCATATTTAATATGAACGCGTGGCTTACGATTTCGTTCTAGATAGTGATGAATGGATTCACTCATGGTTTTCTCCTGTACTGGCTATAGAACCCGATTTTAATTTAAAAAAATCGGGAAAATGTAAATTTTTAAAGGGGTTTAGTGTAAGGGTGTCGCGCTCCTGTGTATTCATAAGTAAAAAGCTACAAAATTGATCTTCAAAGCGATAGCTTAAGATAAGATTTTGAGTATTAGGCTCGGCTTCTATTTCTGCATAATCGAGTAGACGAAACAGACTCCAATTCCCCTTGAAAGTCAGAAGGTCTTTTTGATGGTTAAAGCCCTGAAGTTCAAGTTGGGTTGAGGGAGCTTCGTTCTCACCTGGCCAGCTTAAGTGTGTGACAAATTGAGGGCCGTGTTGATAGAGCAGTTGAGTGGGCGGATAGCTTAGTTTAAGAAGGCGAGTGATGTGACTAAGACTGAGGGGCTTTATATTGAGCTGTAAAAAAGGAGTGCCTTCAGTAGGGTTGAAATAATGTGTTTTAATGAAGACGGTATTTTCTAGAAATTTTAAGTCTTCTTCCCGTAACTCCAGCCTTAGTCCTTCACGAGTTTTGAGTTTCCAGCCTTCTTTGTATTGATCGATAAAGGCATCAAAATAAGTTTTGAAAAAAGAGTCGAGTCGTTTGTCGGGGCCAAAAAATTCGGTGAATTCTTCTAGACTGAGTTCAAGCGAAGACTCCACGAGGGGATATCGGTTGTCAATGTGCTGTTCATAAAAAGTTGCAATTTCTTCTCGCCATGCTTGATTGATTTCTTGAAGCGCCAGTTCAGCTACTAATCCCCACGCATTTAAAGAAATTTCTCGCAGCCATTGATTGAGTGGGAAAGGTGAGTGCTTGGCCAAAGTCATGAGTTGAACTAAGGGGGAGTCCGTGGCGCTATTGAAGGTGGATTTTGACAGCTCAAGGGAAATTTTGGCGGAATTTGAGTTTTTTTCAATGGAGCTCAATAGTTGGTAAACAGAATTCAATATAGTGGTGAGCTCTGTATAATCAAATTTTTTTAAGGCTTCTTCATTTAGAACGGAGTGATCCAATTTTTGTTTTACCATAAAATCGATGAGATTTTTTAAGATAGAGTTTTCTGATTTAAACTGTTCTATTTGACGTAAGGCATGATTGATAGAGCGAAAAGGTTTTATATGAATGGATTTTATGCGATTCACCCAATAGGATTGATAGTGTTTAAAATAGATTTCCATAAATTCTTGTTTTAAATGTGTATCCCAGGCCCCATCAATATCTTCATTTAAACCCATAAGAGTGCTGTCGTATTGCGCCTGCTTGAGAGCTTTCTTAAGCCCTGAAGATAGTTTTGTTTTGACGTAATTATTGGCAAAAAGCCCCAATACGCTTGAACTGGGATCTTTGTCTATAAAGGAGCCTTCATAGCGTGAAGCTGAAATTTTATTTAAATTAACATTTAAGTTGGGATTCAGGGCATGCATCACCAAGAGTATATTGAATATTCGCTCGGGGATGGAGTATTCCAGTAATTGAGCACGTGCATTTTGGACTGTCTGAGATTTTAGTGAAAAAGAAGATTTTTTGAGTAATTGTCCTAGATAAAGACACTGTTCAATCCCTTCACTAGGCCAAAGAGTTTGCTTTAGCCACTCATAGCAGATGGCTTCAGTGAGACTATGAGGATCGTGGTCGTAGGCTGCCTTAAGATTGAGGTACAAAGTATCCAGTTGAATTTCACGCTTTTTTAATGCATTTTCAAGAGAATCCTCAATGGAGGGAATAAACTTATGAGACAGAAGTTGATTTAAGTTTAAACGAATGCTCGAGTTAATTTGATAGGATTTTGGAAGTATTTTGAGTGAGTGCATCCTTTTTTCTAAATTAAAGTAGGATTGTATTGTTTTTTTCAGGGATGAGACCTGAGTTTCTTTGGATTGATCTATTTTTTCGGCTTGTACTGGGGTTAAAAGCGCGTTGCTGAACTTGAGTAATGTAGTCTGATGATCCTTTTCATGCTGTATCTGATGAACAATACCCACAAAAGAAATGAATAGAGTAAAAATTAAGAAGTAATAAAAACGATGGACAGAGCATTTCTTCCACCAATTTCTTGGATGAAGCTCTTGAATTTGTTGATCGATAATTTCTCCAATGGGCGTGCTAAGATAAGATGAATTTTTATGTAGAATGCTTTGAGTTGATGCAGGCGATTCTGTTTTTAGAGCGCCGGGTAAAAAATTGTGGGCATACAGAGAATTGTTGTTTGCAGAAAAATAAGCGCCTAAAAATATCAGTTTTTTTCCGGGAATTCTCAACAATAAACTTTGCTCTAGAAGCGATAAAAAATGGTTTTTCAAGTATTCGAGTTGTCTTGGAAATAGATAGAGTTTTCTGTATAGATCGGCTTCTATTTTTTTACTGTCAGAGCTCATCAAAATTTCATCGGTGCTTAGAATAAAGTCTTCGTAGCCCTCTTTAAGTTTTTGCATAATTATGGCTATGGATTTGGGTGAGTTGCTCGGCATTGTAAATCCAATTAGAATGGTTTCTTTATTTTTGAGCTTAAGATATTCGGTGCAGCCCATAAGTTGATTAAAGTGACTTAAGTGAATGTATATTTTTATTTTTTTTCTAAGATAGGGTTTTAGGGACTCCATAATATTTTTGAGTTCTGAGAGGTAGCTTGAGGAGATATTCTCCTTTGAGACCAAAATATCCGGTATTTTTATATTTAGGATAACAAGGCTTATTTTGTAGTATTTTTTTCGGTATTCTTCCAATGGAATGGGAAATTTTTCGCCAAATCTCAGGGAGAATGTGGAATAGTGTTTTGATTCGATAGGGGTATCGTTTTTTTCAAAGTTTTCGTAAAGCGAGAGCGCAGCCCTGTTTCTTTTTAAAGATAGATTTTGGCACAGAGCTTCGAATTTTTTCTGAAATGTTTTAAGAGTCGAGGCAACATGAATTTCTTTTATCCATTGTATAATCGTTTTTATCATGGGTCTATTCCACTTTTTCTTGTAAGCTAATGAGGTAAGGCTTGCTGATTT
>JAKFXE010000055.1 GCA_021731545.1 Coxiellaceae bacterium | reverse complement strand
TACTTCAAGCATTACTTTAAGTGAATTAGCGCAATCTTTGAAAGACTCCTCTCGTCTGATTGGCCTCCATTTCTTTAACCCCGTGGCTCAAATGCCTTTGGTTGAAGTGGTCTATCAAGAGCACAGTCATGCAGAGAGCATCGATCGGGGTTTAAGCTTTGTGCTGCAGATCGATCGTCTGCCGATCAAAGTCAAAAGCAGCCCGGGTTTTTTAGTGAATCGTGTCTTAATGCCTTATCTCTTGGAGGCCATGTTGTTGTATGAAGAAGGGGTGAGTGTTGCAGACATTGATGCTGCAGCCCTGCGCTTTGGCATGCCCATGGGCCCCTTGGCTTTAGCCGATAAAGTAGGCTTGGATATTGGCTTGGCGGTGGGTGAAAATTTAGCTCAGCATTATAATCATCCCGTGCCAGCTCGCTTGAAAGAATGGGTAAGTGCAGGGCGCTTGGGGTGTAAATCCGGTCACGGATTTTACCATTACCACGGGGGAAAGCGCGTGGATGAAAAACCTAAGGGTTCGAAGATGCCGAGTGCGGAACTCATCGATCGTCTTGTTTTATCGATGTTGAATGAGGCTGTGGCGTGTTTACGTGAGAGCATTGTGAGTTCCAACGATTTGTTGGATGCAGCCGTTATCTTTGGAACAGGCTTTGCCCCCTTTAGAGGCGGCCCCTTGGAGTACGCGCAAAAACGCGGAATCGATGATATTATAGCCAGGTTGAATGAGTTGAGCTCGACCCTAGGTCAGCGTTTTACACCAGACCCGGGTTGGGAGCTCCTAAAACACAGCATACAGGGATAATGGTTCGTCACGATAAGGAGATATTATGTCTACATTTGCTACAGCGCCCACTGGCTTCAAAGATATATTTTTTAAATCTATTCAAAATTGGTGGTTTAGCTTAAAAATAATTTGGCCCTTGCTGCTTTTGCTGGTTCTGCTGAAAGAATCTTTTTGTCCGACCTGTATGAAGCCTAATCTACACACTTCATTTTCGTTTTTTTTGCTGCTGTTTGGGGTGATGATGGTGGATGTGAGTTTATGGGCTGCTATTTCTGCCGCTATTTATCATGCCTTTCGAGGGGAAGTGCTTAGATTTTGGCATGGTTTGGCTTTTACGGCTCGACGTGCTTTTTGGTTGTTGATGGCTTTATTGCTCTATTCTATTTTTATTTCGCTGGCCGGATTGGGCGGTTATGGTTTGGGGTCTTTGGTGGTTCATTATACGGCGACTGAGAGTATCTTTCGTCAGATTATCCCTATTTTGATCGGTTTCCCTATGCTGTATGTGATCGTTCTTTTCCTCTTTGCCTTACCACTTTTACTCGTGGACAATCTTTCGGTGTGGGGCTCCTTAGTGCGCAGCGCTCAATTGACCTATCGACATTGGTTTCGCGCTTTTTTTGCTTATGTGATGATTGTTCTATTTTTATCGGCTATGCACGGCCTGTATTTATTACAGCTTAACTTGGGCTACAGTCGTTGGGTGGATGTGGCGGCACAGTTGGGCGTCATGCTCTTGCTGGTTCCTTTTGTGGCTAACTTTTATGTCTTGGTGATGCATGATTTAAGCTTGCGTGAAAACTTAAGCTCTGGGCACGCGCCTTCGGCAACGCCTTTTTCGCATTAGAGTAGTGGCAGGTCTTGTGCCTGCCCGCTACAATGGCCCCCATGAAAAAATATTTGATCAGCAGCGCCTTACCCTATATCAATGGCGTTAAACATCTCGGAAATCTTATTGGTTCTCTGCTCCCCGCCGATGTCTATGCCCGCCACCTGCGCCAGGAGGGGGAAGAGGTGCTCTATATCTGCGGTACCGATGAACACGGCACTCCTGCAGAAATTGCCGCGCAGGGAGCAGGAGAGTCACCTCAAGCTTACTGTGATCGCCTGTATGAGCAACAAAAGGCCATTTATGAGGGCTTTGAGCTTTCCTTTGATTATTTTGGCCGCAGCTCTGCACCTGAAAATCATCATTTAACGCAAGAAATTTTTAAGGCTTTGGACGCACAGGGTTTTATTGAAGAGCGTGACATTAAGCAAATCTACTCTGCGGCGGACCAACGCTTTTTACCCGATCGTTATGTGGAAGGAGAGTGCCCTCACTGTCATTACGATAAAGCGCGAGGCGATCAATGCGAGTCCTGTGGACGCCTCTTAGAAACAACGGATTTGTTGAATCCCCATTCTGCAATCAGCGGTAGTCAAGATTTAGAATTGCGCAGCACCCGTCACTTATTTTTAAAACTGGATCAATTGGCGCCTGAGATTCGGGCCTGGGTCGATCAACATCCTGAGTGGTCCGCAGTAACGCGTGGGATTGCGTATAAGTGGTTGGATGAAGGTCTGCATGAACGCTGTATTTCCCGTGATTTAAAGTGGGGCGTGCACATCCCTAAAGCCGGCTTTGAAGATAAAGTTTTTTACGTATGGTTTGATGCGCCTATTGCCTATATCAGCATGACTCAGGCTTGGGCCAAGGGACATGAAGCCGCTTGGAAGGCTTGGTGGCAAGCTGGAAAGGAAGTTGTCTACACGCAATTTATGGCCAAAGACAATGTGCCTTTTCACGCTATTTTTTGGCCGGGTATGATGTTGGGAACTCGCGAGCCCTGGAAATTGCCTGATGAAATTAAGGCCTTTAGTTGGTTGACCTATGAAGGCGGGAAATTTTCAACCAGTCAGCAGCGCGGTGTTTTTATGGATGTGGCTTTGGAGTTATTTCCGGCGGATTACTGGCGTTATTATTTGCTATCCATTACTCCTGAAGGTGCTGATTCTGATTTTAGCTTTGAGCATTTTTCGGCCGTTATTAACAAAGATTTAGCGGATATTTTGGGTAATTTTGTCAATCGCGTGACGGCCCTAGTGAAAAAATACCATGAAAATCGCATTCCAGCAGAAGAGCCTAATTTTGAAGATTCTTTTGACTTGCAGCCTAAGCTTGAAGAAAGGGTGCAGGCCCTAGATGAATCCTTGCGCGCATTAAAATTCCGTTTGGCAGCACAACAATTAAGAGCCTTGTGGGCTCTGGGGAATGAATATATTACGGAACAGCAGCCGTGGAAGTTAGCAAAAACAGATTTAAAATCCGCCTTAGCAGTACTGCGAAATTGTCTGCACTTAATTCGCCTGTATGCCATTGTGGGCAGCCCCTTTATGCCAGCCACCTCCCGCAGGCTCTGGGAAATATTGGCTGAAGTGGGTAATCCCGCTGATTTAAGTTTTGCAGAAGCGCTTAATGTTAAAGCTTTGCCTTCTGGAGCCCCGCTGCAAGAGCAGGGCAATCTCTTTGCAAAAATAGAGGAAGAGCAGCTGCAGGTATTGCAGGATCGCTTTGCGGCTTAAGCCAAGCGAGGGGCTTGTCCAGTAATTGTAGAAAGAGGTGTGACGACGGTAGGGCTGTCCTCTGTTGTGGATACGCGCTGATATCCTTGGTTGGCAGCCCCAAAAAAAGAAGCCTTCCACCCAAAAGCAGGGTTTGGTCCATCGGAGCTTTGCTCTTCTTCCTCCTCTTCTACCTCAGGATTAGAGCTCGTAGAAGGATTGGGCTCTGTAAACGGGAGTATGGGAGGAGGCATATTGGCCAGTGGATCGGAAATTTCATTAGTGGGTGGAACAACAGGGGGTAAATTTCCTTCCATGTCTTTTTGATTATGCGCTGTTGTAACTTTCGGATTTTCAAGCTTTGGTATTTGAGTCAACTGAAACACCTCATACGAAAATACTTTTTTAAGTAATTGGTACATCGTATAGAGCCCAAAAGCGGCGTCCGACAGCAGGCCTACGCTCAGTACGCTTAAGCCTAAATCAGAGGCAATTTCCACGTCAACACTTCTGGATACTTTTGAAACCTGTGTGAGTAACTGTGTAATCACTTGAATAAAATCTTGAGAAGCCAGAAGCATGGTCATAACAACACCAATTAAAACGAGTGGCATCGCAAGCGTTATGATGACAGCCCTGAATACAAATTTGCGCTTATTAGAGGGATTGTCCTCATATTTAGTTTTGTCAAAAAAGTAGAGCTCTTTAAAGATTGCTTTAACTTGCTCAACATTCATACTTAAAAGACGATTGATGAGGGGCTCAAACCCCTTATAGAGCAAGAAAACCAGTCCAACGCTGGCAATGGCTGAAATACCAATTGCAACCCCCAAAATAGCGGGCATTGAAAAACTCACCCCCATCGCCACACATAAAATGGGTAAAAAATTCATAATGCTGACATAGGTGAGCCCGCCGGTGGCCGCGGCTGAAGCGATACAAGCCGCCATGGCGAGCACATGCGTAAAAGACTTGAGGCTTTTTTTGGGAATAGATTCGGTGGTCTTAAGCTCAGATTCTGCTTTTTCTTCGACTCGCTTTTCAGTATTAAACGTTAAGAAACGTCCCGTTTTTATCAAAAGACGATCAATGCTCTTGAAGAATGGAAATAAGCCATTTTTATTGATGCCATAGTTAAAGACCATACTGCAGGCCCCCATAATCAAGGACATGCTTAATATGGAAATAGTGAGCATGAGGGGGAGGTAGCCAAAACCCAGTCCAAAGGCAATGCCACAGCCCATACCGATAAAAACAGCTGAGAGGCTAAGACCTAGCGCTAAGGCTTTGATGAAACCCAAAACTGTGGCTTTTAAATGCCTATGCTTCTTATTCTTATCGGGATTTAGTGAGCTTAAATAACACTTGCGAATGAATAGAGCAGTCACTAAACAACCCATAAAGGCGCCCACAAAAATAATACCCGAGAGCCCACCCCAGGTGCTGAGCATCAAAAAGACAGAGCCCGCAATGGTTAATCCACAGGCTAAGCCATACACAATGGAAATAAATCGATCGGCAAAACGGTGTCTCAAGGGGGCTTTAGGGGTTTCTAGAGTTTGAGCCTCACCTGAGGCATAGGAATTGAGGGAGCCGGTAGTTAAACCCAGGCCGATCAGTCCCGGATCGGGTTTGCCTGCGTCGGCTGAAATGGCACCGTTGCCGAGGGCGTTAATGATTCGCGCTGAACTAAAGCAATAATCAAACAAGGCATCTACTTTTTTGCCAGAGCCACTCAGTGCTTCTGCTATTCTATCCAAGGTAGTTTTGGGGCGAGCGATCTTCGATGTGAGGCTTGGCTCTTCAGGAGCAGGAGATGCAGCTGTTGATGTAGCAACAAGAGCTTCTAAATCAGGTTCTGAAGCTTTCCTGAGCAAAGCATCTCTCTCTTCTTTTGTGGTTGCAGCGGTTGTAGACATAGTTAAACTCCTTTAATCCATTTTTAATCTTCGCCGAGTCCTACGGCTTTTCCTTAGGGTGTTTTCTAGACTTAAGATTATTGTACCGCTTGATTCTTAAGGAAATCTTAACACGGTGTTTGGAAGCAAGAAATTTTGGGAATTTAGCTGAATTTTGGAGCTTTCGAGGGTGTTTTAAGGGGGTTTAGTTGCGAAGGAGGCGCTTTTTTGCGACGAAGTGCAGGCCATTCTTGCAAATTTCTCGCAGCGACTGCTGTGAAATCTGGAGTGGAGGGGCGGCTGGACAGGGAGGGAGCCTGCTGTAGCTTTGTTATGTGAGGATCGAGTTTTTTCTTAGGTTGTTCTTCTTTTTCTGAAGCGGGAAGCATTTTTTTATCTCTTTTATCAATGCGTCCTAAAAGCATAATGAAAAAAGAATTTATAAAACCAGCTAAAAAAGCGAAAATCATGAAAATCACGTTTTTAGCAGCGCCATAAGCCGCAACAGAAGCATTGCCTGCTGCATTTTGTATTTGGGCAGCTCCGAAAACACCCTTTTCCAAAGAAACAGATTTGGAGTCTGTTTTCTGAGAGGCTTCCAGCATGGTGGTGGGGCCCTCCATCGTAGCCTCTTTGTAAATAGCCGAGAAACCATAGGCGGCCAAAGCGGTGATGCTGGCACTGATGGCAAGAGCAGCGCTTTCGCTGAGCTGAAATAAATCCAAGACTTTCGTCGTGCCTAAATAATTGGAATATAAGGTCATAGCTACCCCCAAGATACCCAAGGGAATCGCAAAAAATAAAATCATATTGCGCAGATAAAACTGATTTTTAGTTAAAACAGCACTGGAGCCGCGGAGTGTTTTATAGGTCTCATAGGAAAATAGATAATCCCAAGAAGCTTTGGTAATACACTTAAGGTAGGGCAAGGAATCCTTCCAAAAAAATAAGGCATCGGCAGGGTCTTTAGAAAGCTGGTGTGTTCGCTCCTCCAGTAATTGTTGATATTGCCTTCCACGTAAGGATTTGAGGGCTCCCACCATCAGAGTAAAAGGGAAAAATAGGCCGCGAATAAGGGCGCGCCGTTTGAATTCAGGCCGCGTTAAGTGTTTTTTCTCTTGCTCTACTTGATACTCTATATAGGCTTGGTGGGAAAACAAAGATCTTCGAAAAGCCTGCATCAGCAAAGAAATTTTGTGAAGGGGTTGTTGGCTAAAGTCTATGTGTGCCTGCTCATCGAGCAATTTACTCAATAAAGATCGTTTTCCGGCAAAGCGATCGGTGTATTGTGCATTAGCTCTTTTAACAAAAGTAGCCATAATCATTTTAGTCATGACCAAGGTCGTAGCCACTAAAAAAAGAAGGCCTATAGGGATGAATACCGCGCTACCGATTCCAGCGCCCACTCCTAGAGTCAATAACATTCCGGGCAGAAGATTCACGACGGCATGATAGGTTAAGGCACCCGTTACTATTCCGGCAGATAGGGAGGCCAGGGCGCCAAAACCTAAATAGATTTTTTCAGAAAAAGAATAGGGCAGGGCTTTTTCAGGCTTAGCAAAGCCCAGCCAAGCACTTAGGCTTTGAGCCAATTGCAGGGTGATTTGAGAGCTTCGAGCATGAGCGGATTTCCAATTGGCAATACTGCTGCTGGTCAGCTGTATGATTCCTAAGCCAATAACCACATACAAGGCTGCATTAGCATAGCTGAATAATACGGTTTCGCCGACGGCAAGACCCAGCGCCGCGGCTGCAGGGGCCGCCGCAAAGGCCAGACCCAAGGCAAAAGCAAAACCTAGAAATAAGCTGGACAATACGATCAGGGCCTTGCCGAAGGGGGAGGCGTTCGCACCCCATTTTCCCCAGAGTATGCGAGCGCTCAAAATGCTGATGCATAGGCTGGCTATAATCGTTACGATAAGGGGTGAGAAAGGATTGACAATAGTAATTAACATAGCCGCTGTTAATAAACCACAGCCGAGTGCAAAGATTAGGGTTTCTAATTTGCTACCGGCTGTTAACAAGAGCAGGATC
The DNA here is from genome assembly GCA_021731545.1 of Coxiellaceae bacterium. GTDB lineage: Bacteria > Pseudomonadota > Gammaproteobacteria > Coxiellales > Coxiellaceae > CAIQCE01. The sequence continues at coordinate 385 of JAKFXE010000055.1, read as the reverse complement.
CAGGATTTTTTTCGTTGTTCTTCTAATGTGAGCTCAGCCCAGGCGGGCTCACTCCATTCGACGTCGGTGGAGGTAGATTCCAGAGAATTTTGAGAGCCTGAGCTTTGTCTTGTGGGAGGCTTAGGAAGTGCCAGCTTAGTATCCATCAGGGTATTTTCCTCTAAAAGGGTCATGAAGAACTGAAAAAAGGATTATTTTATTGTACGTTAAACGGCTTTTGGATCAACTGTGAATTTTACCTCCTGTATGATAGGATTTTTTCAACGATGGACTCAGAACGCATTGAACTGCCCGATTTTCCTGCTTTTAGCTTACGCATCAGCGCTCGAGCACGGCGCATCAGCCTAAATATTTCCCCCGAAGAGGGCTTAGAATTGCTTATTCC
>JAKFXE010000106.1 GCA_021731545.1 Coxiellaceae bacterium | reverse complement strand
ATTTATGGGCACTTAAATTTCCTTCAATCATCAAGGCATTGGGACTAAGTCTGTTTTCTGCTAAGCCCTTATATCATAACCAAATTCAGCTCAAAAACAAGTAAAATTACGGTAATTTCCAGCGCAAAAACCTATAAAAGCTCAAGAAGATGGGCCTTTGAGCTCCTCCAGCAGCCTCAAAAAATGGGTTTCATCCAAGCACTTTATTCCTAGTTTTTGGGCCAAAGAGAGCTTGCTGCCAGGCTCTGCTCCCACCACCACATAAGTCGTTTTTTTGGAAACGCTATTACTAACGATAGCCCCCAGAGCCTCCAAACGCTCTTTGGCTTCCTCGCGCGTCAGGGAGGAGAGAGAGCCCGTCAATACAAAAGTCTTATCTTGCAAAGGCGCTGTCTTGGTTACCGAGGGCATTTTAGGCCAATGCACGCCCGCCGCTTGCAGTGCTTGAATGAGCTCTACGTTATGCTTTTGTCGAAAAAAAGCCACGACGTGTTCCGCCACCGTAGGACCAATATCCGGAATTTTTTGTAAATTTTCTGCATCTGATTCCATAAGTTTATTGAGTTCACGATAATGCTTAGCTAACAACGCCGCCGTAGCCTCACCTACTTCTCTAATCCCTAAGGCATACAAAAAACGTGGCAGCGTGGTTGTCTTACTCTTTTCAATAGCCTTGATGATATTTTCCGCTGATTTTTTTCCCATGCGCTCTAAACGCATGAGCTGATCGGCATTTAACTGATAAATTCCTGCGACATCTGAAACCAAGTGATTTTCGACACACTGCTCAACCAGCTTGTCTCCTAAACCTTCAATGTCCATAGCCCGCCGCGAAGCATAATGACGGATGGATTGCGCTAATTGTGCTGGACAATAAAGCCCCCCCATACAGCGCGCCACCGCCTCTTCTTTTTCTTTAATTACATCACTTCCACACACAGGACAATGCTTAGGGATTTTCACAAGCCTTGTATGCTCGGGGCGTTTATTCAAGACCACGGACACTACTTCAGGTATTACATCTCCTGCACGACGAATGATGACACTATCCCCGACGCGCACATCCTTACGATACAATTCATCAAAATTATGCAGCGTAGCATTGCTGACTGTAACTCCCCCTACAAATACCGGCTCTAAACGCGCCACCGGTGTGACCGCCCCTGTGCGGCCCACCTGAAAATCAATCCCCTGTATAACACTCATGCGCTCTTGCGCCGGAAACTTATAGGCCACTGCCCAACGCGGAGCCCGCGCGACAAAAGCTAATTTTTTCTGTAGTTCCAACGAATCTACTTTATAAACAACACCATCAATTTCATAGGGCAAATGATCTCGCTTGAGGGCTATTTCTTGATAATAGCGTTCCATTCCCTCCAAATCCTTAACACGCTTACATTCATCGGAAACAGGAAAACCCCAGTGCTTTAATTTTTCCATAATCTCAGTGTGAAAATGAGGCAATCGATTCGGCTCTGCATACGCCGCTCCATACGCGTAAAAAGCTAAGGGCCTTTCTGCTGTAATACGTGGGTCTAATTGACGAAGACTGCCAGAAGCTGCATTACGCGGATTCACAAATTCTTTAAGGCCTTGTTTCAGCGCTGATTGGTTGAAACGCAAAAACCCTGCCTTAGGCATATACACCTCACCCCGCACTTCCAAAATGCTGGGATAATCTTGGCCGCGTAGATGCAGAGGAACCGCCTGAATGGTTCGAATATTAGCAGTAATATCTTCTCCGGTTGCTCCATCCCCCCGAGTAGCCGCCTGCACTAATTCACCCTTTTCATAGCGCAAACTTAAGGCCACACCATCGAGCTTGGGCTCTGCCGAATATTGAATAGAGTCTACGGATTGTAAGCGCTGCAGTACACGCTGATGAAAAGCCTGCAGCTCCTCAACATTAAAAGCATTTGATAAAGAGAGCATCGGAATTTCATGCTGAATTTGTTTAAATTCCACCAGAGGAGCAGCACCCACGCGCTGCGTGGGAGAGCTCGAGATGATTAACTCAGGGCATTGGGTTTCGAGTTGCTGCAAACGCCTAAATAATTCATCGTATTCAGCATCGGGAATAATGGGTTTTGATAAAACATAATAAGCATAATTATGTTCATCAATTTCTGTGCGCAGTGCTAAAATTTCTTGAAAGATGCGATCTGCTTTCACAGCGCATTAAACCTGTTGCATTTGATCAAAAAAATCCGGTAGGCGAGTACTTTCTTGAAAGCCCCGAATACGCAGACGGTATTCTGTAATTTTATCCATCGTTAAGGGCTTATAATGCTCATCCCGAAGTTCACCCCCCAAGCCTTCCAATAATTCATTAGCGGTATCTAGCATCAACTCAAAAGACTGAAGATTATCTCTCTGACTATTAAGCTGCATGAAAAAACTTAATCCCGGACAAGAGAAGGCTCCCATCTTCGTTAATTCAAACGTACCGGGGGCATTCACAGAAGCCAAATGAAACAAGGCAAGGCCTTGGCCATTTTTATGCTCGTGACGATGAAAAATATTATGATCACCATAACGCAAGCCCGCCGCCAACAAAGCCTGTAATAGTTCATAGCCAATATAAGCACGCTCTTTGAACGCCATCATGTGAATAGCAATCATGGGGGCTGATTTTTCAGGCGAAGCTTTGGTGGCGGGCACTGGGGTATCCATCAACGCTTCCTGGGAAGGTGTTGTGGTATTTAAACCCAAAATGCTGTCGTTATCTTGAAACTCTTCCTCTAATTCATCCACTCTTTCAGGCGATTGATAGACCTTTTCAACACGCTTGGTTCCATAAACTACCGGCTCCCGATACATTTTTTTAAACTTTTTTTCTTGGCGATTTAACATGAGCAGTCGGATTGCGGCCCAAGCCAGCAAACCCACTAAAGCTAACAAGACTAGCATCTTAATAAGCATATCGACTCCCTTATTCAACCATAGCAATAGCTTCTTTCATGTCCACTGATACCATGCGTGAAACACCGGCTTCTTGCATGGTCACACCTAATAAATGTTCAGCAATTCCAATGGTTATTTTATTATGGCTAATAATAATAAATTGCGTATTGGCTGACATTTCCTTAATCAGCTGGCAATAGCGTCCCACATTAATATCATCCAAAGGTGCATCCACCTCATCGAGTACACAGAAAGGTGCTGGGTTGAGCTGGAACATCGCAAACACCAAGGAAATCGCTACCAAGGCCTTTTCGCCACCAGAGAGCATGTGAATCGTCGAGTTACGCTTTCCAGGGGGTTGCGCTCTCACAATCACGCCCGCAGACAACAAATCATTTTCTTCTAACTCCAAATAGGCCTTTCCACCCCCAAATATTCGGGGAAATAAGGCCTGGAACTGAATGTTGGCTTTATCAAAGGTGTCACGGAACTTAGCCCGCGTTTCGCGATCAATTTTTTGAATCGCATTTCTCAAAAGCTCTAGCGCTTCCAATAAATCTTTTTGTTGTTGATCCAAATATTCTTTGCGTTCATTAATGGTTTTAAATTCATCAATAGCGGCCAAATTGATGGGGCCTAAACGCTCAATTTTTTGGGCCATTTGCGCAATTTGATCATGCCAAAGCTTAAGATCTGCTTTTTCAGGCAGCTCTGGTAATAACTCTTCCAGCGTACAATTTCGTTCTGTAATTTGCTCAATTAAGGTATTTTGCATTAAGAGCATCGACTGACGATCTAAGCGAATAACCTCTAATTGAGCCTGAATTTCATTCAGCCCCGCTTGAATATGCCCACGCTGCGCATCTAGCTCTTTTAAGCGCTGATTACAGGCTTCCAAATGAGCCTGAGCCATATTCAACTCTTGCTCTATCGCTAAATGCTGCGTTAATTGCTGCTGCAGTTCTGTGTTTAATTCTTCTGTGGGACTGCCGCGCTCGGCCAGCTGTTTCGCCAAGCTGTCTTTTTTGTCATGCAACTGTGTCAAACGCCGCTCGTTATGCTGCACGGTTTGTTTAAGTAAAGCCCGTTGATTCTCATTCGCAGCCAATTGAACTGCAAGTTGATCAGCCTGCTGACGATGTCGTTGAGCCAAATCACGCATTTCATCCAGATGAGCGCGATGGCGATTTCGATCCGCCAATAATGCCTCACGCGACTGAGCCTGCTCATCTTGAGTATGAATAGTGCGCTGCCAATTGGACTCAAGATCAATTAACTGATTTTGAAAATGCTCTGCCTGTAATTCACATTCGTGAACTTCATGTTGCAAGCGCTGTTGCTGCTGCTTTAGATCTGCCAGTCGGGTTTGTTTTGCGCTAAAATCCGACTGTACCTCGGTCAGCTCAGCCGCACGCTCCTGATAGGCCTTATGTTTACGATCACGCTCCGCCTCTAATTCCACGAGCTGAGCTTCAGCCTGTTGTAAATTTAATTCATGCCCATTAATTTTATTTTGTGCATCATTCATTTCTGCCTGTAATTGCTTAAGCTCCTGCTCACGCAATAATATTCCACTCTCAGCGGATGCAGACTTACTCACGCGTATCCAATTTTTACCCAACCAAATGCCTTCTGAAGTCACAACCGACTCATGCGCCTTCAAACTCGAGCGAAGCTGCAAAGCAGCCTCTAAATTCTCAGCCGCATATATTCCTTGCAAGCTAATAGCGCTTGCCCACTCCCCTTTAAGTTTACTGGCTAAAGTGCTCGCCGCTTGAGCAAAGGATGTAGAGGCAGAATCATTGCTTTTTTCAAGCAAGGTTAGGTGTCCATGCTGCCAATCTTTTAATTCGTCTGCTAAATTTTCAAGGCGATCCACACACACTGCATCAAAATAATTTCCCAGAACCGTTTCAACAGCAGTTTCCCAACCCGAATCCACATGCAATTGCTGAGCCAAACGTGGTTTGTCATTTAAGTGATGCTTGGACAACCAATTCACAGCCTCTACATTATTTTGACCCAAGGCTGATTGCTGCAAAGCCTCTAAGGAAGCATAGCGCCCTTTTTGAGCCTGCAACTGATCCCGCAGTGCTTGTAATGCCTGATGGCCCTCATGATTCAGTTGACGTTGCCGATGAATGTGTTGCGATAAATCTTCTAAGCCCGATTTAAGTTCACTGATTTCATGTTCAACCTGATGCACTTTTAAGCTTAAGGGTGAAAGCCCTTGCTCCAAATCAGCCAGATGAAGGGCTTCATAACTGGCATTGAGATGGGCCTTGCGCTGAGAAGACTCCAACAATTGTTGCTTTAAATGTTCAATTTTGGTTTTGCTCACCTCAAGCTGCTGCGAAGACTGCGAACAAGCTAACTGAAAAGCATCCCAGCGATCTTGCCACTGCGTCATTGCCGCTTCTGCTGAAACTACAGTCTGTTGTGAAGCGCCCTTTTCTTGCTGATTTTGCTCTTGTTCTGGAATGAGCCTCGCAATAGTGGAATCTAATGCTTCAATTTGCTCCTGATATTCTTCAGAAGATTCGCTGAGTTCACGCCACATGGACTCTGTTTCATCGTATTCTTGCTGCCATTGCTGCGCTTGTTCTTGCAAGCTTTTAATGCGCTGCTCTAAACGCGCAATTTCCGCGCCCAAGCCATAATAATTTTTTTGCACAAGATTCTGTGCATCCATTGCCTCTGTTTGTTCAATGCGGGCTTTTTCAATATTGGTTTCTAATTGGCGCTGAGCACTCACCTTCTCCGCTTGCTGAGTTTCCACTTCCAATAAAGCTTGATCTTTAATTTGCAACTCTTTGCTGTGTGCACGCCACTGCAGAGCTCGATACTGCGCATTTAAAATGCGCTCTTCTTCTTTAAGGACATTATAGCGTTCTGCTGCATTGGCTTGCCGCTTCAAGTGGTTTAGCTGTTTATTCAGCTCTTCGCACACATCGTTGACGCGCTCTAAATTCTCTTCCGTATGCCGCATGCGATTTTCAGTTTCACGGCGACGCTCTTTATATTTAGAAATACCCGCGGCTTCTTCGATATACACACGTAAATCTTCAGGCTTAGCCTCAATCAAACGAGAGACCATACCCTGTTCAATGATGGCATAGCTGCGAGGCCCCAAACCGGTGCCCAAGAAAATATCGATAATGTCCTTGCGCCGACACGGCGTGCCATTTAAGTAGTAGCTGGAGATGGCATCACGAGTCACCTCACGCCGAATAGCGATTTCAGAAAATTGGGCAAACTCACCGACCAATTTGCCGTCATGATTGTCAAAAACGAGTTCAACAGCGGCCTTGCCTACGGGTTTACGCGCGCTCGTACCATTGAAGATTACGTCCGCCATAGACTGGCCACGAAGCTGCTTGGCCGAGCTCTCACCGATCACCCAGCGAATAGCATCCACCACATTGGATTTACCACAGCCATTGGGGCCCACGATGGCATTTAAATGCCCACAAACGGGGAAAACGGTGGCATCCACAAAGGATTTAAAGCCGACTAACTTAATGGTTTTTAAGTACATGAGTAAAAACAGAATTCCTATTTTAGGCTAACATCCCTATTCTGGGCTGCTGGCAGCCCTTCCCTTAAATCCTGGGCAGTATAACCCAAGTCCAAGGCCTATGAACAGAATTTTGGCGGGAAAGGGGCCCCTAAGATAGGCTTGGAGCCCTAGGCCGAGTATAGAGGACTAGCAGACTTCACTTTTTCGCTGAATAACGGCCAAGCTGACCTGCTTCTCTTAATGCAATTAACTCATCAGCATTCAATTTTTCTATGGCAATTACCCGCTCGCCTGCAACTTCCATAGTAGGCAGAGTAGATCCTGGAGGCGCAGGAGGCCTCTCTCCCACTTGGAAGAAAAAACCAGCACTATTGGTTGCAGCTTGCACACCTGCAGGCCGCCAAAGAGGCGATATGGCTCTTTGTGCAGCACCTTCACCGTGATCACGATCGTAGAGATCTGATTCAAAATCAAAGCCGGATAAATCCACTTTCAATGGCTTTGAACCAGAACCTAAATCAATATAATCAAAATAGTCATTAGCCCCTCCCGATCGCCTTTCAATTTCCTTAACTGCCGCATCTATTGGCGTTGCTGGAGTCATGCGAGACATTATTCCGAACCTTGGATCATGAGCAAATCCAGATCCAGCAAATAAAGCGCCACTATAGAGTGCTAAAAGTACAGCTGCTTTATCCAAGCCCGTGATATCGATTTTCATTTTTATATACCTCATAAGCTCATCTTTGAGTAATCCCCGTAGCTGCAGGAGATGATAAATAGTTCTGAGCACGTCCGAGCAGAGCCACACCATACCCCTCAAACTAATAGAGATCAATAAATTTGATTATAATTTAAACAAAATTTTGACGGGGAAATGGCCTTCGCGCGGGATGAGAGCAGGTGAGGCAAGGTTTATGTCCACTCAAAAACAAACACGGGCGCACACAAGGGGCGCCCCTACGCAGGAATTATTGTTCCACCCTCGGAAAACTCAAGACAAACTCGATGCAATCGGTGTCAAGCAAACGCGCTTCAATTTTTCCCCCTAAAGCTTCCATTGTATGCTTAGCCGAAGATAAGCCCACACCGGTTCCACCTGCTTTGCTGCTCTTCATCTCCCCTTGATTCACTTGATCTATAATGCTTGGGGTCACACCCCCAGCGGTGTCTTTGAGCTTAATGTGATTAAAGGCATCGCTCAGCTCTGTTTGGATAAAAATCTCGCCTTTACCCTTTAACTGAATTTGCTCAAAAGCATTTTTTATTAGGTTTTCAAAAAGGCGGCTCACAAAAATTTCATTGCCCATAAAGTTAAAAGTCACTTCCGTGTTTAAATGCACCTTAGCTTCATCACCCGATTTATAGGGATAATC
>JAKFXE010000011.1 GCA_021731545.1 Coxiellaceae bacterium | reverse complement strand
CTTATTCCTAGGCCCTCGCTGTTTAGGGCGCTATGATATCCATGGCAATTTAATGATTTGATTTTTTAAGGGATGACCGGACAATTAGCGTGCTACCTAAACCGGACATTTTGGCGTGCTACTAACAGGCAGCACCAGATATCTACCTGACGCCAGGTGATGTTAATTATTTTTTGCTCAAAATATAAACTTGTTCGCTGGTTTGGCTAAGACCTTTTGCCCTAAGATGAGGATGAATGGTTTCGGTCGATTTACTATAAAGTGGCATAATCGAAAATTGCTCAATTAAGCTTTTAAATCTTCCGAAACAACAGTGCGGCATTGGTTCCGCCGAAGCCAAAGGAATTGGAGAGTGCGACATCAATTTTCATGGGGCGCGCGGTGTGAGGGACAAAATTTAAATCACAGCCTTCGCCGGGATGATCTAAGTTAATGGTGGGGGGCGCTATTTGATCGCGAATGGCCAGCACACTGAAAATAGCTTCAACTGCACCGGCCGCACCCAGCAGATGTCCGATCATGGATTTGGTAGAGCTAATCGCTACGTTTTTGGCGTGTTCACCAAAGGCACGTTTGATGCCGCGCACTTCGCATTCATCTCCTGCCGGCGTGGAAGTAGCATGTGCATTGATATAATCCACCTGTTCCGGGTTAATGCCTGCATCGTGCAAAGTATTTTTCATCGCCATCATGGCGCCCTCGCCCTCGGGTTGGGGAGAGGTAATGTGATAAGCATCGGCGCTCATGCCAAAGCCCACGAGTTCTGCATAAATACGAGCACCGCGCTGTTGGGCATGTTCGTAAGACTCCAACACTAAAACACCGGCGCCATCGCCGAGTAAAAATCCATCGCGATCTTTATCCCAAGGGCGGCTCGCACGTTGTGGATCATCATTGCGCAATGACAATGCTCGGCAGGCTGCAAAGCCTCCTACGCCCAAGGGGCAAGTCGCCATTTCACTGCCGCCGGCAATCATGACATCGGCATCACCATAAGCGATCATGCGCGCGGACTCACCAATGTTGTGTGTGCCTGTGGTGCAAGCTGAAACCAAGGCCACATTCGGCCCTTTAAAACCATAGCGAATGGAGAGGTGTCCTGAAATCATATTGATTATGATGGCAGGTACAAAGAAAGGAGAAATCTTGCGGGGTCCATATTCTCGAGCCAGAGAGTCGGCTTTTTCAATGGTGATGAGACCACCAATGCCGGAGCCTATGGCTACACCGATGCGATCGGCATTTTCTTCCGTAACACTCAGGCCGGAATCTTGAATGGCTTCTATGGCCGCGGCTAAGCCGTATTGAATAAAGAGATCCATTTTGCGAGCGTCTTTGGGCAACAGACCCGCGCGCACAGGATCAAAGTTTTTTACAGAAGCTGAGAATTTACAGGCGTAATCAGAAGTATCGAAAGAATCAATCAAGCTGGCGCCGCTTTGGCTGGCTAATATTCCCTGCCAAGTGTCGTGCACAGATAGACCCAAGGCGCTTAGCATTCCTAAGCCTGTGATTACTACACGCCGTTTGGCCATTTTTATTCTCCTTAAGCCACCAAGCCGACCATTTTAGGGGATTTCCCCCTAAACGCAAGCTTCGAGCTTGGTGAGCGCGTGCCTCCCTCCCTTATGTTGCTTGGCAAACCTAGTGGTAGTTGATTTTAGGGGAGGAATTCATTTACTGTGTTATCTGTTTTCAAATAGTTAAGCATTTTTTATAACCTGGGAGTCGTGGATGCGTAAAATAATTATTAGGAGCAGTAAAGCCGTCGCCCTGCAAGAGGCAATCAAAGCCTATTTGGGCTGTACAGATGAGCGCGAAGCTTTTGAGATAGAAAAAACTTTGATTGATTTATTAAGCTATAAGAGAGATCGCTCCTTTTTGTTAGAGCTTAATGAAACAGATGACTCACACTTACATACAGCACTAACCCATCCCTTTCCAGGTTCGAATGATCTTAAAAAGGGAGTTGAAAAACGCGCTGCCCTGTTGCGCTTGTTTTTTTCACATCTTAATCCCACAGAATTAGAGAATTTGTTCAAATGCTTTAACGGTAAAGGAATGCCAGCCCTACAGCTTGTTTTATACCAGAATAATCTGGTGTCTATTGAGGTTTATTTTGGAGTGATGATGGGTACTGTTCAATGCTTGAAGGATAAAAAATCTAAATGGGATGCGGAATTTATCGCTAATCTATTGATGGTGGAGAATGTTAAGGGTGCCTCACCCCTGAACGTTATTTTGGCATCAAAATCAGCTGGGGTTTTAGAGCGCTATTTTGGAGCGTTTGAATTTGTGCGCATTCAGCATTTTTCTGATAAAAGTCAAGCCGCTATTTCAAATAAAGTAAAAATAATGCTGCAGGCGCCCGATCAAAAGAGACGCACACCCCTGTTTTTAGCTGCAGCTTCGGGGGATCAGAGGCTTTTCATAGAGCTGTGTAAGATTATGCAAAATTATTTAAATCCGAGAGAGTTTAATGCAGAGTTAGAAAGGACAAGTTATTCGCGTCATCGGCGTCAAAAATATGGGCACAATATATTGCACGAAGCGAGTGCGAGTGGGAATGCTCTACTGGTAGAACACATTATGGAGCTCATCAGTCTTCATTTTAGGTCCATTACAGGGCCTCGGGTCTTAGAGCGTTTAGCCAATGATCGTGATGCTTCGGGTGTTCCGAAAGGAAAGGCGGTGGATGATGCAGTGGAGGCTTTGTTGGAGCCCTATCGAAGATCGGAAAATAAACGGATGAAACCGAAGGTTGAAACATCAAAATCTATTACACTACCGACACTTTCTGTTTCTACTGCATTGCCTCCTGCCGTGGAGGAAGAAACACTTTTGGAGCCAGTTTCGGACTCCTTACCCTTAGAAAACAGGGCTTTGTCCCCCATTTCCCTAGCCTCACCTGTCTCTATGATCTCGGGTGGCTCTCCTTTTTTAGGTGGTATGAGATTTGCCAAAGGTCCAGGCAGTCCTCTGTCTGCTTTTCGAGACAGAACCTCCACGCGTACCTTGCTTCCGGCAACCTCTTTGAGTCCGGTGCTTAGCCCGGTGAATCGAGCCAACTCTTTGGGATCAGATTCATGGGATCCTGGTTTTTCTTCGACCGTTGCACAAGTGATTACCACCAGGGTTGAGGAGTTAAGGCCGGAAGTTCCAAATGAACAGCCCCTTGACGTAAACGAGTTTCCTCCTCCTTGTTTTTTAGGTCTGTCCCAGACTGCTTTGGACTCCAGTATGGAAGAAGCTCGTAGGACATTTATGCAGGCCATGGGGAGTGCTTCTGGGTGGGGCAACGCGCCGTTTTTAGCTCAAGTTTTTTTGCCCTTTGCCGGTAGTCCGCTGCCTTCACCATGGCCTGCCTACAATCCTTGTGGATTTTTCCAAGTGCCGCCGTCAAACCAGGGTGCTGGCCTGCCTTCTCCCGATGATCTCAGTTTTTTTGTTCGCCAAACCAGTCGAGGATAAGGATACCAGGTAGGGTCGAGGGGTCAGATAGGTGTCAGACACCTACCTGACCCCCAAATCTAGGATAATTCTTCCCAGCGTTGATAGGCTGCGGCAATTTCCCCTTCAAGTTTTTGCATTTCCTCTAAGCTGCCTTGGATTTTGTCCTGGCTTTGTTGATAAAAACCCGGTTCGTTGATTAAGCTTTGTAACTGTTGCTGCTGTTGTTCTAAAGCTTCAATTTTTTTAGGCAGAGCTTCCAGTATTTGTTGGTCTTTGTAACTTAATTTTTTTGCAGAGGTTTTGAGCGTTGGTTTTTCTAGTGCGGGTGCTGTTTTTTTCTGTGAGCCGGACTCCATAGGGCGCTGACGTAAATAATCATCATAACCCCCGATATATTCGTTTAGTACGCCATTGCCTTCTAATACTAGGGTGCTGGTGACAATATTATTCAGCAGAGCACGATCGTGGCTGACCAATAGTAAGGTTCCTTCATAGTTCAGCAACTGCTCTTCCAGTAGCTCCAAGGTTTCAGCATCTAAATCGTTGGTAGGTTCATCCAGGACAAGCACATTAGAAGGTTGAGTAAACAAACGCGCTAATAATAAGCGATTGCGCTCTCCGCCCGATAAGGATTTCGCTGGGCTGCGAGCTTGTTGAGGCGAAAATAAGAAATTTTGCAGATAGCTGATGACATGCAGGGATTGACCATTCAAATTAATAAAATCGGCTCCTTCGGTAATATTTTCCTGAACCGATTTTTCTAAATCGAGTTGTTGGCGCAGCTGATCAAAATAGCTCACTTCCAATTTAGTGCCCTGTCTGATGGTTCCCTGCGTGGGTTGTAGTTGACCCAACATTAAATTCAGCAGAGTACTTTTGCCGGATCCATTGGGGCCGATAATGCCCACTTTGTCACCCCTTAAAATGATACTTGAAAAGTGATCAACAATGGATTTGTCTTGATAGCTAAAACTAACATCGTTGATGTCCAACACGATCTTGCCAGAATCTTGAGCACTTTGAGTTTCCAGTTTAACTTGCCCAGGTCGGATGCGTCGTTGCTTGCGCTCTTCACGCATTTTTTTTAAGGCTCTGACTCGGCCCTCATTGCGCGTGCGTCGTGCTTTAATGCCTTGGCGAATCCATACTTCTTCTTGTGCTAAGCGTTTATCAAATAGAGCCTGCTCTTTGGATTCGGCCTCTAAAGCCTCTGCTTTATGCTTTAGAAAAAAAGCATAGTCTCCGGGCCAACTGGTTGTTTTTCCTTGATCGAGCTCAATAATACGCGTGGCTAAGTTCTGCATAAAGACGCGATCGTGTGTGATAAAGAGCAGGGTGAGGGGCGCGTTAACTAAAAATTTTTCTAACCAGTCGATCGCATTAATATCCAGATGATTGGTGGGCTCATCCAGCAAGAGCAGATCTGGTTCTGTCACCAAGGCTTGTGCTAATAAGACACGGCGCTTTAAACCGCCGGAGAGTTCATTGATTTGTGCCTCTCCAGGAAGCTCTAACAAGGAAAGTGTGCTCTCTACCTTTTGTCCCACATCCCAGGCCTGCAGGCTTTCAATTTTTTGCTGTAGCTTGCCGAGCTCATCTAACAATTTGGGATCTTCAGAGTGCGTGAGTTGTTCGCTTAGGTGTTGATACTGACTCAGGAGCAAACCGGCCTCACCCAAGCCTTCGCTGACCACATCAAAAACAGTGCCGGAAAGATTTTCAGGCACTTCTTGAACAAGGCGCGCTACTGTTAAGCCGCTTTGGCGCTCTACATCGCCTTCATCGGCTTTAATGTCCCCCATCAGCAATTTTAATAAAGTAGATTTTCCTGCGCCATTGCGCCCCATGAGACACACGCGCTCGCCTTTTTCAATTTGCATGCTGAGATGATCAAAGAGTGGGAATTCTCCGTAGCGAAGATAAATGTCGCGTAGTTTAATGAGAGTCATGGCTGCCTGCGTTAAAATAGGCTATGGATTGCATTTCAATCAGACGCGATTGGGTTCGTTGAAACTCAAAGTGCTGGGGCCCTTCGGGGTAGAGGGCGGTGGCTTCGGTGGCTGCGGAAATGACGACTTGGGTGTGTGCATCATATAAGACATCGATTAGCTTAATAAAATTAGTCACTAAGTCTTGTTGATGAGCCTTGATCACAGGGATATCGCTCAAAAAAACGATATTAAAGTCTTGGCTCAGAACTAAGTAATCATTTTGAGAGCGTTGTGTTCCACACAGAGTATGAAAATCAAACCAAACAACATGAGTGCTGCGTTTTATGATCGGAAGACTGCGCCCTAAAATATTCAGGGGTTCCGTGCTGACGCCTTCTGCATGGGTAATCTTATTAAAAAGAGCATTTAGTTTGGCTTGAGCGCTTGAATCCAGGGGAGTGTAATAGACACCGGCTTCTGCTAAATGCCTTAGACGATAATCTTGAGAGGTGCTGAGCTCAATGACATCGGTGTGTGTTTTAATCCGTTGAATGGCGGGTAAAAATCGATCGCGCTGTAAACCATTTCTATATAATTGATCGGGGGCGCAGTTAGAGGTAGTGACCAGAGTAATACCCTTTTCAAAAAGAGCTTTTAATAATTCACCCAGGAGCATGGCGTCAGTGATGTCGCTGACAAAAAACTCATCCAAACAAAGTACTTGGAATTCGGCTCTTAATTTTTTAGCAATGGCGATTAAAGGGTTTGTGTGACCCTGCATTGCTTTTAATTCGGCATGAATGCGGCGCATAAAGGCGTGAAAATGTAGGCGCAGCTTTAAGGACTCGGGCAGGCAGTGATCAAAACAATCCAGTAGAAAGGTTTTTCCACGACCCACGGGTCCCCAGAGATAAAGGCCTTCAGGTGCAGAAGGCTTAAAGTGATACTTAATGCGAGAAACCAAGCTTTGTTTTTGAATCAGTGCGACATAGAGCTTGTCAAAACGCTGCATGATTTTTAGTTGTTCGGGATCTAAGCGCTTCTGGGCTTCTTGAATTTGTTGGAGATAGTATTGAGAGGGGGTCATGATATTAAGGTTTCAATTGAAGGGCCAACTCCGCCAATCGTTTTCCCAGGGCGCGACATAATTTGATTTCATCTTCACTCAGCGGCAATTGGGCATCGCTTCCGGCTAAATGACTGGGGCCATAGGGAGTTCCGCCTGTGGTGGTTTGTACTAAGGCAGTCTCACTGTAGGGGATGCCTACCATCAGCATTCCATGATGCAGCATGGGTAACATCATGCTGAGCAGGGTGCTTTCTTGTCCGCCGTGTAGACTCGCAGTAGACGTAAAAAATCCGGCAGGTTTGGAAATCAATGCACCGGATAACCAAAGCTCAGAGGTATTGTCTAAGAAATATTTTAAGGGGGCGGCCATATTGCCAAAACGTGTGGGACTGCCCAGCGCCAAGCCTGCGCAGTTTTTCAAATCGTCTAAATTCACATAGGGTGGGCCTTCGCTGGGAATGGCAGCTTCGGTGGCCTCTGTATTGGCTGAAATGGCCGGGACGGTGCGTAGGCGAGCCTCAATGCCTGCTACAGCTTCGATACCTCGAGCCACTTCTTGGGCCATTTTGGCGGTATTGCCATAACGGCTGTAATATAAAACTAGTATGTAGGGGCAATTCATGAATTGCCCCTACGGGATTCTCTGGGATTGTGGTGGAGGATGACATTTGGCATGATGGAGATTCTAAAGGAAGTGCTCTGGAATGGGTACTATAAATTGATTTGATGTGAGCCAGGATAGTCTGAACAATGATCACGGCCTTTATTCATGGTTTTTTGTTGGCCTTTGGCTTGATCATCCCCTTGGGCATTCAAAATATCTTTGTGTTTAATCAGGGAGCCAATCAACCACTATTTGTATATGCTCTGCCCAGTATTATAACGGCGGCGCTCTGCGATACGCTGCTTATTTTCTTGGCGGTATTGGGGGTGTCGGTCATTGTACTGGAAATGAGTTGGTTAAAATCCATCGTTTTCGGCGTGGGCCTCCTTTTTTTACTGTATATCGGCGGAGTGATTTGGAAAACTAAGGCAGAGCCTCACAAGGTTCACAAAGAGTCCTTGCCGGCTTCACGCCAAATTCTTTTTGCGATCTCTGTTTCCCTGTTGAATCCCCATGCCTTAATAGATAGCATTGCGGTGATTGGTACAAATTCTTTAAGTTATTCCGGTATGGAAAAGTGGGTCTACACCTTGGCCTGTGTGTTGGTTTCCTGTCTGTGGTTTTTGGGTTTGGCAGCGGCAGGGCACAAACTGCGGGAATTTGATCCCAGTGGCCTGTGGTTTACGCGAGTGAATAAGTTATCCGCTCTGATTATTTGGTCGGTAGCGGCGTATATTGCCTGGCAATTATTGTGTATGGGAATGGGAATTTAAAAGATGAAGCAGAATTCACTCAGTACAATAGCCTT
>JAKFXE010000058.1 GCA_021731545.1 Coxiellaceae bacterium | reverse complement strand
AGCTTAGGCCCGTTAAAGATTCAGGATCTTCTTCGGGTTTGAATTTTAAAGCCGGAAGCTGAGGGGTGTTTTCCAAGGCCACGGAGAGTGCATTTTCTTCCAACAGGGCCGTGTTGGAAGTGCTGGAGCCTTTGCTTCGGGTCGATTTTTTCGGGCTCATAGCCTCTATCCCTGTCAGAGCCTCAGATTATAACCGAGTATAGGGGGTTTAGGCGAGCTGAGGGGCATGAGTGAGCCCTCTCAGCAGTAAAAGTCATTTTTTGTCCTATACTTCTTAACAGCTCTAGTGCTGTGAAGGCTAGAGATGCTTGACGAAGATTGGTATGGCAAGGAAGGTGCGATAATAATGACTAAGATGGAGTGGTGGTCTGAGATACTGCGTGACTATCCAGACAAAAGCGCGGGCGAGTTAATTAGGCAGGGCAAAGAGATAGTAAAGTTGCCAATGCCTGAATTGTTTAATATTGCGTTAGATTGCGATAGGCGCGATATTGTCAAACTCCTTTTGGAGGAGGAAATCCCGGTTCTTAAGGAACGAACAGAGCTAATAAGCAGGGCTTTTGTAGAAGCTGCCAAGCTTGGCAATGATTTGAGACTGAATAAATTGATAGATTTAGCGCTCCCTCCAAGACGGGCAGCTTTTAAGTCGGACCTTCCTCCAGACGAGGAAAGACAAGCTTGGGTTTCGGCTGTTGCTCAATATTCTATTGATGCTCTTAGAGTGGCCATTCAATATGGTCATCTTCAAGCCTTTAATGCGCTGCTAGAGTGGGTGGTTAAATCCAGCGATAAAGCAGAGTGGCCAACGTTGATCCTAAAGCAGATGGACTCACACGAAGCTGATTGGCCAGGTTATAAAGAGTTTACAAAATCGGAGCAAGTGCAGGTGGCATTATTAGAAGCCTCTTTATTAGCAGTGAAAATAAGCCGACGCTCCTATCACACACCATTTGTGGAAGCAATTCTGGGTGAAAAATGGGATATTGTGCAGCGATTGCTTGAGCTGGTGCCGAGTAAAAGATTGCTCGCGGCGCTGGGGTGGTCCGATTATGGACTTGTTGAATCAATGATTCATGCTGGGAATCTTGGGGCTCTAAAGCAATTGGTTACATTTTTTCCTGATTTCCCGCCTTTGATCATTCGGGAAAAGGATCTTTATCGTAGATTTTTCTCTGCGGCGGTTGAGGGGGGTAATTTACCCCTGGCACAGCAATTACTGAGCTGGGTAGAAGACGGGCAGCAAATATCTGAGATGATAAGTGCACAGAATTATAGGATTTTTCATGAGATGCTCAGCAGAAATAATTTAGATATGGCATGGCAGCTGTTTAATTGGGCAGGAGAAGAGCAAAGATCTGAAATGATAAGTGCACAGAATTATAGATTTTTTAATACGGCATTCAGGATAGAAAATTTAGATATGGCATGGCAGCTGTTTAATTGGGCAGGAGAAGAGCAAAAAGCTGAGATGATGCTTCGATCGGATTATAAGTTTTTTTGCAGACTAGCCGGCGAAGGTGATTTATCGGGAGTGAAGCGATTACTGAATTGGGCAAAAGACAAACAAAAAATACCTGATATGATTTCCGCACTCAATTTTGGGGCTTTTTGCATGGCCGCTGAGGGGGGGTATCTCTCTGTGCTGGAAGAGCTGTGGAAGTGGGCCCCCGGGCAACACAACGCGATGATCGCGGCAGAGGAGTATGGGGCTTTTTATGCGGCTGCCGTCAAGGGACATCCTGATGTTGTCAACTGGCTGCTTTTGTATCCGAGTATGTTAGCCCATGCTGAAATGCACCAAAATGAGTATGCTCAATATGTAAATCCCTTTATCGCCGACCAGCTCAGCACACTGCATGCACGCTCTCAAAGCTATGCACTGGAGCATCCCGGAAGCGATTTTGATTTAAGCGATCTTGATGAAATTAAACGTGGCTTTTACATGGCGCGCAATTTGATTCGTCGTACGCACCCGGCTTCCGCTGAAACACCTGCCTTGTTGGCAGAATTGAATTTCTTATTGAATATTCCGGCTGTTAGAGCTTTGGCACATCAGCGTGTTGAAGGTGGCCCTGAGAATGAGCTCCTGCGATTAGCCATTAGCACGGGTAATCAAGTGGCCGCTACTGTTTTATTAGCGATCCCGGAAGTTCAGCGTCTAGCGGCTCAACATAATTATTATCATACTGAGGCCCAGGGCGGCTTGGATTTAAGAGCGCTCGCTCAAGATCGCGAGTCCTCTATGCAGGCCCTAAGCGAAGGGGAGAAAAAGCGACTAGAAAAAGCAGAGGTGCATTATAAACCTTTGATGGAACGCGAAGGCATTGAAAAATTATTTGAAGACTTCCGTAAACAACTGGTGGCTCGATATACAAAAAATCCTGCAAGCGTTATGCAGAGGGATAAAGAAATTCCACTGCCTGTAACGTGGAAGGATTTTCAAGACTTGCCACTCACGGAAACAGAGCGCGCAGAGGCCCTTAAGGCCTATTACCAGCACATTGATCATACGGTCCTTCGCTATCTTAGCAAGCCCAATGCTTGGATGGCACCAAATGCGAGTTATGTGTATGTTAATCCTGATCGTCGTGAAGAACGTTGGGCTACTTTTGAAGAGTATAAGGGCTTGATTGTCTTGTTGTGGTTAGCCGCTCAAGACGAAATCATGCCACCTCAAGAAGCTTCGGTTGAAGATCGCCTTACTCTTTTTGTGGCAGAATTGGCTTTAATCGGTCGTGCGCATAATTGGGATCAAACACGAACACGGCCAGGGCACCCAACCCCAGAGCAGTATGATGATTTAGAAGGCGATAAACCCAGTTGTTATTCAGGGATGAAAAAACGCCTTTTTCAATCTGTACTCGATCATCCCTTACTTAAGGTGATGGATATTGAACAGGACTTGCGTGAATTTGTTCGAACTCAACTGCAAGCTCAAATAAAGTCTATGACTCGTGAGCAAAAAGAAAAACTACTGAGGGTGTGGGATGCGATTATTAATCAGGAGAGCTACAGCTCCGAAAATCTTGAACTCCTCAAGAGCCTTTCTATTAGTGAAAAGAAACAAGAGATTTTTATGGAAGAATTGCGCGAAAAATACAAGGATCAATTTGATGAGGCCTCTGAAAATAAAATTAAGAAAGCCTTCATTCCAGAAGCTGAGCATCATTTTATGCAAGCGCTTAAGCTTTTATATTGCTGGCAAGATTTAATAATGCTTGCTAGTAGCACTTCACCTTTACGTGATTTATGCGATGGGCCAGAAACAGAAACAGAAACAGAAACAGAGGTGGATACGGATACAGATACAGATACAGATACAAATACAGATACGGGTCGTACTAGTACTGGCCCCAGGCGATCAAGAAAACCTCCTGCACACTGAGTGAGGACATAAAGGTAAAATTCATTTTTTTTGTGGGTGAATACCGTAGTGCAAGCGGTGCTTGGATTTAAAGTACTTTAAGTTTATCGATCGCTCTGTGCCCAATATCTTTGCGATAAAAACACTCAGGCCAATGAATGTGTTCGCAGGCTTGATAGGCTCGAGTTTGTGCTTCGAGGATATCATTTCCCAGTGCAGTCACGCAGAGTACACGACCACCGTGGGTGAGAAGCTGATTTTCTTTTAGCGTGGTGCCGCCTTGAAAGACTTTAGTATCAGGCAGCGCAGCCGCTGAATCTAATCCCGTAATAGGGAGGCCTTTTTTATATTCTCCGGGATAGCCTCCTGCACACATGACTACACCCAAAGCGGGGCGGGGATCCCAGTCTATTTTGATTTGATCTAATTGAGCTGCAAGTGCCGCTTGGCAAAGCTCGACTAAATCTGTTTTAAGGCGCATCAGCAGGGGTTGGGTTTCAGGGTCTCCCAAACGGCAATTGAATTCTAAGACTGAGGGCTGCCCTGCCGCATCGATCATGAGTCCTGCATACAGAAAGCCGGTGTAAGGGATTCCTTGCTGGGCTAAGCCCTCAACGGTGGGGCGCAGAATGCGCTGCATAATCAATGTTTCAAGTTTGGGGGTGAGCAGGGGTGAGGGAGAGTAGGCGCCCATGCCGCCGGTGTTGGGCCCGTGATCGCCCTCATCACGGCGTTTATGGTCTTGGGAGCTGGCCAAGGGCAGAATGTGTTCACCATCGACCATGGCGATAAAACTCAGCTCCTCTCCTTCTAAAAATGCCTCTATCACAATGCAGGCACCGGCAGCTCCGAAGGAGTGCTGCGAAAGCATGCCTTCGATTGCTGCCTCGGCCTCTTCAAGGGTCTGGGCAATAATCACCCCTTTGCCCTGGGCCAAGCCATCTGCTTTGATTACGATGGGTAGGCCTTGTGTCTTTAGGTACTCTAGGGCTTTAGTGGGATCTGTGAAGCTGGCGTAGGCCGCTGTGGGAATGCGGTGTTCTCGCAAAAAGTTTTTACAAAAGACTTTGGAGCTCTCCAGTTGGGCGGCGGCCTGTGTGGGGCCAAAACAGGGAATACCAGCAGCCATAAAGCTATCTACAATACCCACGGCCAGAGCGGCCTCAGGGCCGACAATACAAAGGTCAATATGATGCTCCAAGGCAAAAGCCTGTAGCTCTGGAAGGGCTTGAACATTGATGGACACATTGCTGACCTTGGGCTCTAAGGCGGTGCCTGCATTACCCGGCGCCACCCAAATCTGTTGAACGCGGGGGGATTGAGCTACTTTCCAGGCCAAGGCGTGTTCACGTCCGCCATTGCCGATGATGAGAATTCGCATTTTTTGATGACTTATAGAGTTTAAAGGTTTTAAGAGCTACCCCCTCCATGAGGGGTGGGGGTAGTTGTTGGCAGAATAATTATTTCTTTTTGCACTCACTGCCGCAGCAGCAACGTATGGTATTGATGAAGACATAAACACCCGCTACACCCACGAGGATATACACGAACTTCACGGCTTCTGGCATATGCTCAAACAGAGCTTGCACTATGTTAAATGAGAACAGGCCAACGAGCCCCCAGTTAACGGCACCTACAACCACCAATACTAGTGCTACCCAATCCACTGCTCCAAATTTCTTCATGATCTCTCCTTGATAAAAGTGATAGAACCGCCCCTATGATAATGAAAAAATGAAGAAAATAGAAGCAAAAAGTGTTTAATGCCTAAAGTGCCTAAGCCCCGTCATCAGCATAGCAATGCCTGCCTTATCCGCAGCGGCGATGAGCTCGGGATCATTCTTGGAGCCTCCGGGTTGAATCACAGCGGTGACTCCTGCTGCAATACCCAAGTCCATGCCATCGGCAAACGGAAAAAAAGCATCGGAAGCCATGACAGCACCTTTTAAATTAAGTTCTGCGTGGTGTGCTTTTAAGATTCCAATTTCAGCGCTAAAAACTCGACTGGTTTGTCCGGTGCCAATGCCCAGTGTCGATTGATTTTTAGCATACACAATGGCATTGGATTTAGCCCACTTCACGATGCTCCAGGCAAACAACAAATCGCGAAGTTCAGCAGAAGTGGGTGCTCGTTGAGTGACGGTAATTAATTGCGCCGGATCCAAAGTGTTTAAATCTTTTTCTTGTAGCAACAAACCACCACTGATGGAGTGATGACTGAGTGCAGAGGGATCACGGTTTGGGATATAAACTAAAACACGCACATTTGTTTTGGTGCGCAGTAAATTTAAAACCTCAGGATCAATTGCGGGGGCTAAAATCACTTCGACAAATTGTTGTGCCAAAATAGCCTCAGCCGTTAAATAAGTGAGCGGAGTATTGAAGGCAATAATGCCGCCAAAGGCCGAGTTTGCATCGGTAGTATAGGCTTTTTGATAGGCTGCGAGCTGATCTTCGGCGCAAGCCGCTCCGCAAGGGGAGCCATGTTTGACAATGACGCAAGCAGTTTGTTTAGGATCTAAATCTTGCACACAATTAATAGCAGCATCGCTGTCGAGCACATTATTAAAAGATAATTCTTTTCCCTGTAGTTGTTTTGCATGCGCTAAACCCGTTTGGCTTTGATCCATATACCAAGCGGCGCGTTGATGGGGGTTTTCTCCATAACGCAATTCGGTTTTTTTTTGGAAAGATGCTTGATACGTGGCGGGAAATTCTGATGAAGTGGATTGACTCTGCCTTTCTAAATAACGCGCAATGCAGGCATCATAGTGTGATACA
The DNA here is from genome assembly GCA_021731545.1 of Coxiellaceae bacterium. Taxonomy (GTDB): domain Bacteria; phylum Pseudomonadota; class Gammaproteobacteria; order Coxiellales; family Coxiellaceae; genus CAIQCE01. The sequence goes on along the minus strand of JAKFXE010000058.1, from coordinate 1,801 downwards.
TAAGCAAATATTTTTTGCGCTAGTTTTTGTCGTGAAGTCAGGGAAGTTCCGCCGTTATTTTTTATTTCAGAAAGCACCCACTCGTAATCGGAAGGATCTACGATCGCTGTTACATAGTCATAATTTTTGGCAGCACCACGCAATAAAGTGGGGCCGCCGATGTCGATATATTCAACGGCTTTTTTTAAAGAGCATAGGGGATCTTGAATGCATTGTTCAAAGGGATATAAATTCACAATCAAAAGATCAATGGGCAAGATTTGTTGCTCTTCCAAAAGGGCATCATCTACGCCACGTCGGGCCAAAATACCCGCATGAATTTTGTGGTGCAAGGTCTTTACACGGCCCTCCATCATCTCAGGAAGGCCGGTGTAGTCTGAAATTTCAGTGACCGAAATACCCTGGCTAAGTAAATATTGAGCGCTTCGACCCGTGGCTAGGATATTAATTTGAAGCGAGATCAAGGCCTCGGCCAGAGGCAGTAGAGCGGTTTTATCGGAAGTGCTGATCAGCGCATTTTTGATAGGGACTGTAGAAGGGCTTGGATTCATTAGTCCAGGCGATACTGGTGTATCTTCTTGCGCAAGGTGCCTCGGCTAATACCTAAAACAATCGCAGCCTTACATTGATTGCCGCGTGTATATTTCAATACCGCCCTCAGTAAAGGGATTTCAATTTCTTCCAAAACCATATTGTACAAATTGGCAGGATCATGTCCGCCCAACTGAGTAAAGTAGTGCTGAAGTGCAACTTCAACGCTACCACGCAAACCTGAGTGGGATTGTTGAGATCGAGAGGGCGCCACTACAGAGGACAAGGCCAAATCACTTTCCAACATAATTGATTCCTTCGCTAAGATTTAAAGGTTAGGACCCTTGCAGAGGGGGTCGATTATAACACCTGTTTTTGGATTCGCAAGAATTCAACTCATGGGAATTAATCTTAGGGGCCTAATGCCCATGAACTGAATGCTGGCTATTAAGCAAAATTTACGCAGGCAAGTCAAGAGGGCTTTGTAAGTCCACGTAAAATTACGGTATCACTGAGCCAGAATTTAGGCCGTTAAGGCGTAAAATTGGGTGGATATTTATGCCAGGGATGTCCTGCCTTTCCCATAGAAAAACCCTGTTCGAATAATTGGTTCATATAAATTTTGTCATAGGGTGATGTGGGTCTGCGCGTGAAATCAACGGGAATGGAAGCCAAATTATATTCCGCCTGCGCTTGTCCGGCATACACATAAAGACGATACAAATCACTGATGCCTTGTGATTTTGTTAAAGAACTGAGTGCTCGTATCGTAATGTGTTTTAAATCCGGTATGACATATTGCCACTCCGGCGTTACTTTTTGATTTCTGATAATGTATAACTTAATCGGTCTATGATCTTTGAACCAAGCCTCACGACGAGAAAAAGGTTTGAGTGCACTTTCAAATAACATGACTTCGGTTTCAATACCGCCATCCACATGCATTTCATCAAAGAGTTGTTTTCCCGCTTCTACCTTAAAATATTGGGGTGGAAAGCTGACGGGCACGGAAGCAGAGGCGAGTAGAATTTTTTGAAATAACTCCAAAGATTGAGGTGAATGGCTGGCGGCAATGGCGCCCATATCCCAAATTACCAAGCGCTGTGCATTGAGTTGTGTGGTGCCCACTAAAAGACGTCGTCCTTTTAAATGTTCTGCTGCAATTTTTTTCAGCATAGCTTCATCAAAGAATTTTTTGATGAGCAGTGCCAACCCTTTATCATCTGCGGCAGAGGGTAATGGTTTTATATTGGATATCGCTAACAAGATA
>JAKFXE010000059.1 GCA_021731545.1 Coxiellaceae bacterium | reverse complement strand
TGTCACGGCGGTTGAAGCGAAAAAAGACGGTCTCTATGTTTCCTTTAAAGGTGAGCAAGCGCCCAAAGATCCACAGCGTTATGATTCTATTTTAGTGGCGGTAGGTCGAAAACCCAATAGTGCTCATTTAGGGCTAGATAAGGCTAAAGTGCAGCTCAGTGATCGAGGCTTTATTGTGGTGGATAAACAATTACGCACCAGCGTTCCGCACATTTATGCGATTGGAGATATTGTGGGAAATCCCATGTTAGCGCATAAAGCGACTGCCGAAGGGCGATTGGTAGCGGAAGTGATTTCAGGAAAGAAACATTATTTCGATGTGAAATGCATTCCCTCGGTGGCGTATACAGATCCTGAAATTGCTTGGGTAGGGCTCACCGAAACCGAGGCTAAAAAGCAAAATATTAATTATGGCAAGGGCGTGTTTCCTTGGATGGCTTCGGGTCGTGCGCTGAGTATGAATCGCACCGAAGGCTCGACGAAACTATTATTTGATCAAGACACGCATCGCATTATTGGTGCGGGTATCGTGGGGATTAGTGCAGGTGATTTAATCGGTGAATTAGCGCTGGCCATTGAAATGGCTTGTACCGTAGAAGATATTGCGCTCACCATTCACCCGCACCCCACTTTATCTGAGACGGTGATGATGGCTTCGGAAATCTTTGAAGGAACGATTACGGATTTGTATATGCCGAAGAAATGAGGGTGTTATTCCTATAATACCCGCGCGCAACACCATACCTCTACTATTTTCACGCCATTTTTTTTGAGCACGCGCGCAAATTCTTGCGCCGTGCATCCTGTGGTCATCACATCATCAATTATCGCCACATGTGTGTAGTGAATCGGCGTGCGCAGGCTGAAGGCATTGCGCACGTTGCGTTGACGATGAAGGGCCTTAAGACCCGATTGTGCTTCTGTGGCTTTATGGCGTTGATACTGTTGATACTCCAGTGGAACTTGTAATGCTTTGGCCAATACTCGGGCAATGCATAATGCCTGATTATAACCTCGCTCTCTGAGGCGTTTGGGATGCAGAGGGATCGGAATTAAACAGTCTGGAAGTTCAGCCAAGGGGCGTGTGTTTTTCAGGTGTTTGGCGAATAAATTGCCCAGCAGTTTTCCATAGACGAGCTTCTGATTGAATTTAAGGGCTGCAATAAAATGAGAGATGGGGGCTTGATATTCAAATAAAGCCAGCGTGCGATCGAAAGCGGGCGTTTTTTTTAAGCAAGCGCCACACACAGTCGCTTCAGAGTGAGGCAATGGATAGGCGCAGTGTGTGCATTGAGGGCCCTTTAAAAAAGGAAGCTCTGCTTCACAGTCTGGGCAGAGCAGCTGCTTGCCCAGATCCAGAGTGTGGCATAACAAACAGTGAGTTGGACAGAGACAAGTGATCAGGGAATCGAGTAAACTACGCATTTGCTTAGGGTAGGGCATCTATTTTTAAAGTGCGATACCGTGATTGTTTTATGGGGGTGTCCCTTGCGTGCGCCCAAAATCGTAGGGGCGCTCAAAAGAAAAAGCGGGCGGGCACACAAGGACCCGCCCCTACGCGCTCGCCCACTTTTGTTTTTGGGTAGGCATAAGGCCTGCTTCTACGCAAAATTGAGTATTCTTGATATAAAAGGTCATTAAATTCATGTCTAAACGTTTTGTTGTTTTGAAATTTGGCGGCACCAGTGTTTCGAAGAAAGACTATTGGTTAACGATTGCAGAGACCCTTCGAGCGCGCATCGCAGAAGGCTTGTCTCCTATTGTGGTGTGCTCAGCGCTCTCTGGGATTTCTGATAGTTTACAGATATTGGCCACAGAAGCAGCCCTTCAGGGTACGCAGGATGAGGCTCTCAACGCTATTAAAAAGCGCTATCAAGATTTTGCTCTGGAGCTGGGAGTGGATGCCCGTATTTTGGAGGAAGACTTCCATTACTTAGAGCAAAGCGTGCAGGACATTGTATTAGCCAAAGCCTGCAGCGCGATTAAGCAAGCGGAAGTGATGGCCTTAGGTGAATTACTCTTAACGCGATTAGGCGCGGCTTTTTTAAATCAACACAGCATTCATACGCAGTGGCAGGATGTGCGTCAGTGGCTCTTGAGTGTGAAGAATCCCGGCACAAGCGAGCGACATAATCTATTATCGGCAAGCTGTGATTATGAGGAAGAAGCTGGGTTAATTACCGCGTTGAATGCCGTTAAGGCCTCGGTGATATTAACACAGGGATTTATCGCGCGGGATAATCATGGGCGCACTATTTTATTGGGGCGAGGGGGTTCTGATACTTCCGCGGCCTATATAGCGGCCAAAGTTGCAGCGGTGCGTTGTGAAATTTGGACCGATGTTCCGGGCATTTACACCACGAATCCCCATTGGGTGCCCGCCGCGCGTTTAATTCGATATTTAAGTTTTGACGAGGCGCGAGAAGTGGCCTTAGCGGGGGCTAAAGTCTTGCATCCTTATTGCATTGATCCTTTAAGGGCGCGAGACATTCCGCTGTATATTCGCTGCACGCCGCACCCTGAGTGGGAGGGCACGGTAATCAGTCGCGATACAGAACATGAACACGCCTCCACGGTGAAGGCCATTTCTTTAAAGCGCAATGTTCATTTAATTTCGATGGAAACCACGGAGATGTGGCGAAAAGTGGGCTTTTTGGCGGATGTTTTTTCTTGCTTTAAAAAACATGGAGTGTCCGTGGATTTAATCGCTACCGCTGAAGATAATGTAACCGTTTCCTTAGATGTGGTTTCAAATGTGCTCAACTCTGACATTCTGCATGCCTTACTCGAGGATCTTCAGCAGTACTGTGAGGCTAAGTTAATCAGCAGCTGCGCGGTTATTAGTTTGGTGGGCCGAAATATTCGCGCTATTTTGCATCAATTGGCTCCCATGTTTTCTGTATTTGAAGAGCAAAAAATTTATTTGTTAACACAGGCTACCAATGATTTAAATTTAACCTTTGCCTTGGATGAGATTCAAGGGGAGCGATTGTTGGCAGAGATGCATGCCTATTTATTTGAGCAGGCGATTCCTACTGAAAATTTAGGGAACAGTTGGCAGCAAGTGATGCCCTTGGCGGAAGAGCGCAGTGAGTGGTGGATGCAGGCTCAAGAGCCTCTGTTAAAAATAGCAGAACAGCACAGCCCTGTTTTTGTCTATGATGAGCTGAGTTTATTGAAAGCCGTGGCGTGCTTAAAAAGCTTAAAAGCCATCGACAAGATTTTTTATGCCTTAAAAGCCAATGATCATCCGCAGATACTGCAGTGTTTTTATGAGCAAGGCCTAGGTTTTGAGTGTGTGTCCGTGGGTGAACTTAAACACCTTAATGCACTTTTTCCTGATCTGGACCCTAAGCGTATTTTATTCACGCCAAATTTTGCGGCGCGCGCTGAATATGAGGTCGCTTTATCGCAAGAGATATGGGTTAATCTAGATAATTTATATCCCCTGGAACATTGGCCTGAACTTTTCGTGGGCCGTGATATTTGTGTACGTTTGGATTTAGGCATAGGGCGTGGTCATCATAAATTTGTCAAAACAGCAGGCAAGCATTCTAAATTTGGGATTGCGATTTCACAATTGCCGGAGCTACAGGCTTTATTAAAGCAGCATGATATTCGTGTGAAAGTCCTGCATGCGCATTTTGGCAGCGGGGTGCTGGAGGCGAATAGCTGGTCTGAAACGGCACGTCTATTGGCGGAGCTTGCGACTCAATTTCCCGATGTTAAGGTTTTAGATTTGGGGGGTGGCTTAGGGGTGGCTGAAAAACCCGGTGATCCGGCTTTAGATATAGAGGCACTGGGGGCGGCTTTGCAATCCGTCAAAGCGCAGCATCCACCGTTTGCCTTTTGGTTAGAGCCGGGCCGCTATTTAGTCGCAGAGGCGGGAGTGTTGCTGGCTCGAGTGACGCAGCTTAAAAGCAAGGAAGAGGTGCATTACATTGGTATTGAAACGGGGATGAACTCCTTGATTCGACCTATGCTTTATGGGGCTTATCATGAGATTGTTAATTTAACGCGCTTAACGCAAGCTCGCACGGAGCTTGCCCATATTGTAGGGCCCATTTGTGAATCTACGGATACCTTAGGGCACTCGCGCCTGATGCCGCCCACGAAAGAAGGGGATGTGCTTTTAATTGCCTATGCAGGGGCCTATGGGCACAGCATGAGCTCTCACTATAATCAGCGAGAGCCCGCGGTGGAGTTTTATTGGAAGCAAGGCGAAGGGGCTGTTTCTTACTAAGTAAGTCGGGGGACGTTCTCCTCTGCTGGCCTGACGGTGGTGGGCTGCTGGCCCTGCGGCGTGGGGCCGTTTGTTAGCGCGAGATTTGTTGGTAGTTGCTCGGGATTATTTCCTGTTATTGGCTTCTTGACGGTGATGGTGGTGGTGGGCTTCTTCTCCTCCTTCTCCTTCTCCTTCTCCTTCTCCTTCTCCTCCGGTTTCGGTGCAGTGCCTTGTTGGGCTGTTTCTTTGAGTGGCTTCTCCTCCGCAGGTTTCTCGTATTTTTTCCGCGTATTAGTAATGGCTTGTTCAGCGATCTCATTATCGCCTCGGGGATTGTAGAACTTCCGCTTAGCTCCGCGCAGGAGTTTATAGGGGCCTGTTATCGTTAATGCTGCAAAAGCACCGAAGAGTTTATTAAAGGCACCCTGCTGAGAGGGGTCGATAAAGAGGTTATGCAATTTTGAGGCGCTTAGGTTTGGAAAAAGGGTAAAGCCTTTCTGGTCGTTAGCCTCGCGGATCTTTGCTACTTCCTTCTCAAGGTCCTCCTTAGTAACGCCTTCCTTCTCAAGGTTGTTCGGCAGCTTGCCTGAATTGATAAAGTCTTCGACCTCCCTTCTCCGCTCGTCTCGCTCTTGTTCCTCTTTCGTGAGTCGCTTAATGGCTTCTGTGCGTTGGCGTTGTTGTTGTTCTTCTTCTTCTGGGGTAGGGCACATAATCACACCTCGCTTAAGTTAAATTAAATTCATTTCCATGCTTCAATAGTGCTCTTTTTTCGGATTAAAAACAAGAAAAATCGTTTGTAATATCAATCAGTTGTTAAGCTTTCCTTAAGGAAGTTTCAGTCCGGTTCTAGGGGCTTGGGATCAGAGCTGTGGCCCTGATCTTTAGGGGCATTTTTCAAGGGAGCAAGCGGAGGACTGTTGAGTTTAGGGGCTTGAGGATCTTCATCGAAGGCGTCTTTTTGAGTGGCCTTGGGCTTGGGCAGCGCAGAGCCCTGAGCCTGAGTGGAAAAAGTCCGTCCTCTCCAATCTTTAGGTGGAATTAGTAGGCTTAAGCCTTGGTCGCCCACGCTTCCAGAATAATGGAGCACTACACTCATCCCTTGGTAGAAGTGTTGTAGAGGGGAGGAATGTGGATTCGTCTGCAGTGCCTTTAGGAGCCAAAGCAAGAAACGAGCATTTTGTTGACTGAGCCTGGGTTTGTAATAAAGGGGTATTCGGGCTGCGTTTGTCATGATTCTATGCCTATGCTAAGTTGCAGGCCCTATTTGGAAAAGTGATGCCTTTGATTATGTCTCAAGCCTCCCCTCCAGTGCAAATAAAATCGAGAGCCAATAGAGTGATGCTGCATGATGATGAAGGCAGCAGTCTTTTGCAGCGTGAGGTGGCGGATCGTTTGTTCGAGCGCTTAGACTATATTCGCTTAAATCCTGAAGTGATTTTAGATTTGGGAGCCAGACGGGGTTATAGCACTGAGCGTCTAGAGCAGCGCTATCCTGCGGCTCAAGTTTTGGCCTTAGATCCGGCTGAATATTTAGGAGTCCGTTCTGAATCGAGTCGATCACAAATTATCTGTGCGGCCTGGGAAGCGCTGCCTTTGCGTGCGCAGTCGGTGGATTTAATATATTCGAATTTAAGCCTGCAGCATTTGCCGGATCCCGGTTTTTGTTTGCAGGAATTGCAGCGCATTTTAAAACCGGGGGGCTTGTTGTTATTGACGAGCTTGGGTCCGGATAGTTTAAAAGAATTACGCACCAGTTTTTTAAGCATCGATGCGCATCCACGCCTCTCTAGTTTTATCGATATGCATCATTTAGGCGATGCCTTGTTGGCCTCTGGATGGCAAGATCCTGTGATGGATATGGAAATGATTACGCTAAGCTATTCCAGTGTTCGTGATATTGTGCAGGATATTCGTGCAAATACGCTTTTCCATAGGCACACACAACAAGGTTTGATGAGTCCTCGAGCCTGGCGGCGTATGGAGAAAGCTTATGCGCGCTTTAAGTTGGAGAACCAGCAGTTGCCTGTGACAGCTGAGATTATTTATGCTCATGCTTGGAAGGAGCCACTCAGTGCTTTAGGAAAATTAAATGAGCAGGGTGAGGTCTGTGTTTCGGTGGAAGCAATTCCTGTAAGGGTTTAACGGGATGTGTTCAGTATGTGTTGTGTTAGGGGTAGCAAATAAGTACTGCATTCAGGAATGGTATGCAGCGCATTTAGCGCGGCATTAGAGTGCTGTTGAAAGGCTTGTCGGGCTGCACTCAAACCCAGCAGGCGAGGATAGGTGCTTTTTTGCAGGGCTTGATCAGAGCCGGTGGCTCTGCCGAGTATTTGGTTTTCATCTTCCACATCTAAAAGATCATTTTGAATTTGAAAAGCTAGGCCGAAATGAGTGCTGAATAATATTAGTGCGTCATAGTGTTTTGTAGGGGCATTGGCCGCGAGTGCGCCCAATTCAATGCAGGCTGTAATCAGCGCTCCGGTTTTGAGTTGATGAATCTTTTCCAGCGCAGGAAGTTCGAGTAGCGTATCTTCGCCTTCGATATCGAGCATTTGACCTGCCGCCATTCCTTGGGCACCGCAGGCTTGGCTTAAACAATGCAACATTTTTAGTTGAAGTCTTGGATTGAGTCTCTCGTTGGGCCGACTTAAGTGTTCAAAGGCCAACGTTTGCAGAGCATCGCCCACTAAAATAGCGGTGGCCTCATCAAAGGCTTTGTGACAGGTGGGTTTACCGCGGCGAAAATCATCGTTATCCATGGCCGGTAAGTCATCGTGCACTAAGGAATAAGCATGCATCAATTCCACGGCTAGGGCCGCGGCATCCAGAGCAGTTTGAGGGGCGCCGAGGCTAAAGCCTGTAGCATAGACCAGCAGGGGTCGTAAACACTTTCCGGGGCTCAGCACACTGTAGCGCAGGGCCTCGCTCAATCGAGGAGCGCTCTGAAGAGGTGTTAGGCAAGCCTCCAACTGATGCTGAATATGCTCCAGTGTGCTATGAAGAAAAAGCTGAAAAGGATCAGTCGTCGGATTCATTCGAATAAGGTTCTAAGGTGTGCTGCTCTGTTAAGATCCGAACCTTTTGTTCCGCCTGAGTCAGTGCTTGCTGGCAGCTGCGGATGAGCGAAACCCCTTGCTCAAAGTGTTGCAGAGATTCTTCTAGGGAGAGCTTCCCCGTTTCCATCTTTTCCACCAGCTGATTTAGCTGGGTCAGGGATTGTTCAAAGTCAGGGGTTTTGGTGTGGGCTTTCGTCATGGTGCGCCTAAAGTACCGGATGCGGATCTTAGGGTCAATCTTTGGGGTCGGGTGTGCCTGACAGCTTTCGATAGTCATAGGACTAATTTTCTGATAGATTGTGTCGGTTGCCAGGAAGGCGACGCTCGAGTTTCAATCGTTATGAAAGAGGTTTGGGGTGGTTTTTGGATGTTTATTTTTTTTATTAAGTAGAGGTTAAATGTTATGTCAGCACGTGAACAAGGGACCGTTAAATGGTTCAATAGTGATAAGGGTTTTGGTTTTATTTCGCGCGAAAGCGGTGCGGATGTGTTTGTACACTTTCGTGCTATTAGCGGCGACGGCTTTCGTTCCTTACAAGAAGGTCAGCGAGTAGAATTTACCGTAACTCAAGGACAGAAAGGCCCTCAGGCTGAAGAAGTCACTGTTATCGATTAACACTATGAAAATCAGGCACGTTCTGTGCCTGATTCCCTTGTGGATTATT
>JAKFXE010000032.1 GCA_021731545.1 Coxiellaceae bacterium | reverse complement strand
ATATAATATAAGGTGAAGACGGCATACTGAAAATGCCGACCAGGCTCTGTGCTATGGTGGCCTAAATATGTTTTCAACTCTCCTAATATCTTTTCTACAACACTCTCTTGCCTCTCCTTCAATTGAAGAATCCAGGTATCTACTTTAGCTGCATGACTTCGGTTAGAAAACCATTGCCGAGCAGGATGCGCATATTCTGTGAATAAAAGAAGCATTTTTCGCCAAACAGCATCGACCCCGCTTGCATTTACCCAAAACCACAGCTTTTGATAGATCTCTATAGGCAGCACAGGATCTTTAGCCCCTTCTGGAAATAAAATCTCTAAGGCCAAGGGATCTACATCTTCAATCAAATTCACTTTCAGCTTTCCCAATATGCTGAGCTGTGCATTCAATGCCTTCATTTGCAGACTCTCTTCTGCAGAAAACTGGGCTTGGCAAAACTTAAATACCATATAAATAGCTGTACTCGCTTGTTGAAAATCCCCCCGATTTTTAGAGACGGGCAAGTTTAATTTAAGCTCATCTGAGACATTAATGATAAATTGCCCATAAAAAAACCTATCGCCTTCAACACTTTTTTTGATTCCCTCGATAAGGGTGCTCACCGAGGTTTTAAAACTTCTATTTAATCCCTGGGTATAAAGATGAAGAATGCAAAAAACCACTTCCATCCAATATTCAAATTGATTCTCTGTATAAGATTCACCATTGGATGCTAAAGAATATCCTGGTACAACACTTAAGTCTTTAGCGAGTTTTATATATTGGTCATAGCTGCTATTGCGCATAGTATCCCCCGCATTTCACGCTGAAAAACGAACTACCGTTCGGCTGACATCGGATGATGTCATTGCCTGCAGTATATACACCTTCGTTTTAGGAAAGAAAAGTTTTATGCGAACTTTAGCGCGGAGCGCCTCGGAGTTTATTTCTGTTGAGTTGTTCTGCTTCTGCCACCTCCCAATGTGCATTGGTCTTGATGGCCTCCGCTAATGCTGGAAATTGCACATTTCTCGCATAGTCGGCCGGAAACTCGCCACGATGATTAGAAAGCATTACATCGGCACCGTGTTGCATGAGCAGATGTGCCACATGCGCACTAAAATTAGCTGCCACATGTAAAGGAGTTAAACCATTTTTATCTTGAGCATTTACATTGGCTCCCTGTGAAATAAGCAACTCAGCGACCTCGTAAGAACGATGATTAGCTGCTGCATGCAAAGGGGTTAAACCATTTTTATCTTGAGCATTCACATCCACACCCAAAGCCATCAGGCGTTGAGCCCCCGCCACATCGTTGGAGCGCGCGGCTTCCATTAAATTCGTGCTTTTTTCCATCTGAGTTTCACTCCCTCTAACAATAAACCTACACAGTATAGGCCAAGGAGAAGGGAGTGTCAGGAGGGATTTGAATAATAGGAAGCTTTCCGGATTTTCCTTGACGCTCCCCCTAAAGCTCCCTAGAATGCTCCTCTTTGTGCGCGGGGCTATAGCTCAGCTGGGAGAGCGCTTGCATGGCATGCAAGAGGTCAGCGGTTCGATCCCGCTTAGCTCCACCAGAATTGCCCCACTCAAGACAAGTCTAAAAGAATTGTCCCCATCGTCTAGAGGCCTAGGACACTGCCCTTTCACGGCAATAACACCGGTTCGAATCCGGTTGGGGACGCCAATAAAATAAACCCGCCTTGCGGGTTTTTTATGTGCGACCCCCAGAGATGAATTGTAGGGGCGCCCCTTGTGTGCGCCCAAAAGAAAAAACGGGCGGGCACGAGGACCGCCCCTACAAAACATTCCATTTCGCGTAGGGGCAAGCCTACAAAATAAATTCCTCTGCCCTTTTCAAACGCCGCAATACTTCTTCACGACCCATTAAACACAGGGTGGCATCGATGGGCGGAGAAATGGTATCACCTGTCACGGCCACACGCAGAGGTTGAGCCAGCTTACCCAGTTTAAGTTGATGTTGCTCCGCCACCGCTATAATCACTTGATGAATAGACTCCGGCGTCCAATTGCTTAGCGCAGCCAGCTGTCCTTGTACGGCTTGCACAGCAGGCACTATTTCTTTCGTTAAATTTTTAGCTGCAGCACTGGGCTCATACTCTTGAGGGGCTTCAAAAAAATAACGGCTGCGCTCCGCCATCTCTTTTAAAGTCTTAGCCCGATCCAATTGTAATTTTATTAATTCGAGCACATCAGGCCCCCTGGAAAAATCTATTCCTAAACGCGCCAAATGTTGTTTTAATAAATCTGCAAGCCGCCCTGGATCTGCTGTTTTCATATGCTGTTGATTTAACCAAGCTAGTTTTTCGGGATTAAGGGCCGCAGGAGATTTGCTAATATGATCCAAACTAAATAATTGAATCATTTCCTCTCGAGTAAAAATTTCCTGATCCCCATGAGACCAACCTAAACGCACCAAATAATTCAACAAAGCTTCGGGCAAATAACCTTCTTCTTGATAATATAAAACATTTACCGCCCCATCACGCTTTGATAATTTTTTCCCATCTTCCCCTAAAATCATCGGTACATGCGCATAACTGGGCGGAGTTGCGCCCAAGGCATAGAATAAATTAATTTGTCTGGGCGTATTGTTGATGTGATCCGCACCCCGCACCACTTGTGTAATCCCCATATCCCAATCATCCACCACTACGGTAAAATTATAGGTGGGCACTCCATCACTGCGCGCAATAATAAGATCATCAAGTTCACTATTATTAACTGTAATAAGACCACAGACTTTATCTTCAAAGCTGACGGCACCCGTTTGTGGGTTTTTAAAGCGAACGACGAAAGCCTGCCCCTGATCCTGTATATTCAACGCACGACAATGTCCATCGTAGCGAGGCTTTTCCTTAAGTGCTTCCTGCTCAATGCGTAAATTTTCTAGACGCTCTTTACTGCAATTACAGCGATAGGCCTTGCCTTCTTCGAGCAAAGTCGCGATCACAGCACGATAACGGTCAAAATGTTGAGTTTGGTAATAAGGACCCTCATCCCAATCCAAATTAACCCACTTCATGCCCTCTAATATCGCTTGCACCGATTCATTCGTTGAGCGCTCAAGATCGGTGTCTTCAATGCGCAATATAAATTTTCCTTGGCTGTGGCGCGCCACCAACCAAGAAAATAAAGCCGTGCGCACACTTCCAATGTGCAAAGATCCTGTAGGGCTTGGGGCAAATCGTGTACGAACTTGTGTCATCTCTCACCTCTATTAATCAAAGCTTTCTTAACAATACCTCTTGCACGGAATGATCTGAGACCTTTGAAAGAATTAAATCAGCGCGCTCCTTATACGGCAGAATATTTTCCAATAAGTTAACTTCATTCGTCTCCAACCATACACGTTCCGCGAATTTGACTGCCTCTTCTTGATTTAAGGCACTAAAGCGATGGAAAAAAGCCTTCTTGTCGCCGGACGCCATTTCACGAAACACCATAAAGCGTTTAATAAACCACTCTTTAATAATTTTAAGAGGCGCATCCACATAAATACTAAAATCCAAAAAATCAGACACAAAATGCCTAAGCTTCTCTTCCGGTCTCAGCACATCCGCTTGAAGCACATTTAAGCCCTCGATAATCACGATATCGGGCTGATCTGTCAGCGCAACCGAACGCTCCAAAACATCATAATGATGGTGAGAATATTGCGGCACTTTAAGCTGAGGCTTTCCACTTTTTAAATCGATTAAAAATCGCAACAAAGCTTCTACGTCAAAACTTTCAGGAAATCCTTTGCGCAAACTAAGACCACGTTTTTCTAATTCCGCATTGGGATATAAAAAACCATCGGTTGTCACCAAAGCCACATTCGGATGATTGGGCCAACGAGATAACAAGGCCTGCAGCAAACGTGAAGTCAAGCTTTTGCCCACCGCCACACTACCTGTTACGCCGATGATATAGGGCATTTTAGGGCCTTTATCGCCCAAAAATAATTGAGTGGCTCGATGTAATTCTTGAGTGGCGCTCACATAAAAATTTAAAAGGCGCGACAAAGGCAGATAGATTTCTACCACTTCAGTCATCGATATAGATTCAATACGGCCTCGTAAGGATTCAATTTCAGCTTCGCTTAAAGTCAAAGGCATATCGCAGCGCAGGGGACACCACTGATCGCGCTTAAATTTTAAATAGGCCGATTCTGTTTGGTCAGGCATTTTAAATAAACCTCATCGACAAATCGATGGCTTTTATATTTTTAGTCAGTGCCCCCACTGAAATATAATCCACTCCCGTGGAAGCAAGCTGAGAGAGCATGGAAAAATCAACACCCCCCGACACTTCCAATTTAGCCTGCGCCTTACTTAAAGCTACCGCTTTGTGTATTTCATCCAGACTAAAGTTGTCCAGCATAATGGTATCGGCCTTAGCCTCCAGCGCTTCAGCTAGCTCAGACATGTTTTCCACCTCTATTTCGATTTTTTTTTCAGGATGCTGAGCGCGCGCCTCTGCAACCGCCTGAGTAATAGAGCCACAGGCCGCAATATGATTCTCTTTAATTAAATAAGCATCGTATAAACCCATGCGATGATTGTGTGCGCCCCCACAGCGCACCGCATATTTTTGCGCTGCTCTAAGGCCAGGAATAGTTTTGCGCGTATCCAATAGTTGTGCCTGCATTCCTTGGAGCTCATCCACATAAGAGCGAACCACGGTGGCTGTTGCGGATAAACTTTGCAGCCAATTTAAAGCACAGCGCTCTGCGGTTAATAAAGAACGAGCAGGGCCTTCCAGATACACTAAAATCTGATCGACTTTAATGGAATCGCCTTCATTGACCTGCCACTGCGTGGCAATGCGTGGATCTACAGCGTGAAATACCGCATTCGCCCAAGGAATTCCGCACACAACCGCAACCTCACGCGTGATAATCTGCGCTCGCGCTACAAGCTCTTCTGGAATTAATGCCGCACTAATATCACCTGAGCCTCTATCTTCCATTAAGTCCTGAGCTACAGCCGCTTGAATAGATTCAATAGAGGGAGGTGTTAATTTCATGTTTCGCATTTCACACTACCGCTTCTTATGTCGGCGACGGCGACGCAAACCCCATAAGGTCATCACAGGGCCTGAAATGGTGTAACTTGCAAAAATGGCCAATAAAATATCGGGGGGATCAAATGAAACTAAAACTAAGAGCATCACAATCATCGTAATCATCAAAAAAGGAACTTTTCCGCGCAAGTCGATACTTTTAAAACTGTGATAACGAATGGTGCTGACCTTAAGAACCCCTACCAAAACTGAAATAATCATCATCGGTAAGGCCACCGCAGGGCCACTGATATGATATTTTGAAGCCACCCACACGAGGCTCGCCATTAAACCGGCTGCCGCCGTAGTGGTAATCCCTTGAGAATATTTTTGATTCACTTTGTTGGCTTGAGTATTAAAACGCGCCAAACGCAAACAAGAACAGACGGCATAGACAAAAGCGGCCAGCCATCCGGGTTTACCCATTCCATGCAAGGACCAGCTGTACATCACCAAGGCGGGTGCAATGCCAAAACACGCCATATCGGACAAGCTATCCAGTTGCGCACCAAAATCACTGGTGGTGTGCGTCATCCGTGCTACCCGACCGTCCAGCCCATCAAAAAGCATGGCGACAAAAATAGCAATGGCGGCGGTTTCATAAAACCCCTTCATGGCCGCTACAATGGCATAAAAGCCTGCAAATAAAGCCGTGATGGTAAATAAATTAGGGAGCAGATAAATCCCGCGAGCCCGTGAGGCAGGCAATAGCTCATTTGAACCGGACATGGTAAACCCCTCTCGTTATAGAAGCCGCTATAATACATGCTTGAGTGAGGCTCTGCCAATCAAGCTGAGTCCACTGACGCGCTTGGTGTGTGGATTGATGTATAGCTTGATGCGTAGCTTGGTGCCGAGCACGCAGTGCGAGGCCCAACATTCCAAGCCTCAACATAGAACCCTTCCCGCGAGCATGCTAGTATTTCCCCTTACAATAACCCTTGGATTGTCTGCATGCCGGAAACATCAAACATCCCCCTTCAAGAAACCATTTTCAATACGGGTGAAGATTATTTTGATGCGCTCTTAAACGACATCGAGCAAGCACAAAAAAACATCGATCTTGAAACCTATAGCTTTGATTCCGACTCTTTGGGAAAAAAAATATCCACGGCCTTAGCAGAGGCTGCAAAACGAGGCCTTAAGGTACGTGTCCTGGTTGATGGGGCCGGCACACGCCGCTGGGGCAGCAGCTTTGCCAAAACTCTAGAAAAAGCGGGAGCTGAAACGCGCGTCTTTCATCCTTTTCCGTGGAATTTGTGGAGCCTCAGCCGATCTTATATTAAAGCACCGCTGTTATTAAAGTGGATTTATTTGCTCTTAAAAATGAACTCCCGCAACCACCGAAAAGTGTGCCTCATCGATGAAAAAATCGCCTATGTGGGCAGCATGAACATTACTCAAAAACACTTGAAAAAATCGGCAGGCGGCGGAAATTGGCGAGATACCGCTGTAAAACTAAGCCACGAAGATTTGAGTCAACTCTCAGAAGCCTTTGAGATTGCTTGGGATCATCAACCCTTAAAAGAGCGTGTACGAGAAGCCTTTCGGCATGTGCTGCGCAATCCCTTAATCCGCTTAAATTATTCTCGACATCGTCGCCGCGTGCTGCACAAAAATTTAATGCGAATTCTGTCAAAATGCAAACAACGTATTTGGATCACGAACGCCTACTTTGTACCGGATAATGTTTTGTTAAAAGAATTGAGAAACGCCGCCAACACCGGGGTGGATGTGCGCATTCTATTACCCAAAACTTCAGATGTTTGGATGATGACCTGGGCATCGGCCACTTTTTATCAGAATTTGATCAAATCAGGCGTGCGCATTTTTGAATATCTACCGAGCTTCCTGCATGCTAAAACCTTAATTGCCGATGACTGGGTTTTGGTGGGCTCCAGCAATTTAAATTATCGCAGCCTCTTGCATGATCTTGAAGTGGACATCAATATTACGACTCCCGAAGCTAAAAAAGTGCTAGAACAACAATTTTTAGAAGATCTTAAACACTCAAAAGAATTAAGCTTGGATGAGTGGCAACAACGTCCCTTATGGCAACGCATTTTGGGAAGACTCACTTTATATTTAAAATACTGGATTTAATCGAATGCAAAAAACAAAAATACTGATCATCGAAGATGAAGCCCCCATCCGACAACTGCTACGCGTGGCTCTAGAACCTGCTCAATATGAAGTGATGGAAGCAGAAAATACTGAACTGGCCCACAAAAAAATTGCCCAACGACGGCCTGATCTTATTTTGGTTGATTGGATGCTACCTGGAACCAGTGGTGTCAACTTTACTCGGCACTTAAAATCTGAAGAAAGTACTCGTAATATTCCGATTATCATGTTAACTGCGCGCGCAGAGGAGAGTAACAAACTGCAAGGCTTTGAAGCCGGCGTCGATGACTATATCACCAAACCCTTCTCACCCCGCGAACTGCTGGCACGCATTAAAAGCGTTTTACGTCGAGGAATATTGGTCTCCACGGACAACATTATCCAAATAGACGCACTGGAATTAAACACGCAGACTCATGAAGTGCACATCCATAAACAGCTTATCACCTTAACTCCCACCGAATATCGCCTACTTCATTTTTTTATGAAGCATCCCAACAAAGTCTACACTCGAGCCCAACTGCTGGATCATGTATGGAGCAATGATACTGACATCAATGATCGCAGCATTGATGCTCTAGTCCGCCGATTACGCAAACGCCTAAAACCACATGACTACGATTCCATCATCCAAACCACTCGAGGAGCAGGTTATCAATTAACGCTGCCAAAACACCATGAAAAAAACTAAAAACAAAGCCTTAACAGACACGCTGCCTCAACCCATTGTTGAACATATCCAACATTTAGAACGGATGCGTCAAGACTTTGTAGCCAATGTATCTCATGAGTTGCGCACACCGCTCACCATTATTCATGGTTATTTAGAATTGCTTCTAGAC
>JAKFXE010000049.1 GCA_021731545.1 Coxiellaceae bacterium | reverse complement strand
GAGAGCTCTCCTATGCGATGATCCACACGCTCAGACAATCCCACTCTTTTCAGCATAGCCAGAGCCTGACTTTGGGCGGAGGAAAAACCTAAGCCCCGAATTAACAAAGGCATGGCTACATTTTCCCAAGCATTAAACTCAGGCAGCAGATGATGAAATTGATAAATAAAGCCCAGTTCTCGATTGCGCAATCGATTGAGCTCAGATTCACTGAGTTGACTTAAAGAGTGCCCCGCAACCACCACTTCTCCCGCCGTAGGGAAATCAATACCCCCTAAAAGCTGCAATAAAGTCGATTTTCCCGCACCCGAGGCTCCCATAATACCCACGATTTCACCCGCTTGAATCTGTAAATTCAAACGATGAAAGACCCTTAAACTAGAGCCCGCATCTGGGTAGGTTTTTTCTAAATTCGTACAACTTAAAACAGGCTTATTCATAACGCAACACCTCAGCGGGCTGAGTGCGCGCCGCTTTCCACGCAGGATATAGAGTAGCCAATAAACTCATCGCTAAAGCCGAGATTAAAATAATTCCCACATCATGCCACTCAATGCGCGAAGGCAAGTAATCCACATAATAGACAGAAGCAGAAATGAGCTGTATGTGAAAAAGATGCTGAATGGCATCCACGACTGTCGTTGCATTCAGTGCCAATAATAAACCCCCGAACAAACCGATTAGCGAACCTATTATCCCTACCAAAGCTCCCTGAATAATAAACACAGACATGATTTGCCAACGACTTGCACCTAGGGTGCGCAAAATAGCAATTTCCGCTCGCTTATCATTCACCGCCATTACCAAGCTTGCGACTAAATTAAAGGCTGCTACTGCGATAATCAGCAACAAAATTAAAAACATCATGGTTTTTTCCATCGCTAATGCGCTGAAAAAAGCACCGAATTGATCCATCCAATTGTTCACAACAAAATGGGGATCTAAAAATGAACGCAGGTTTTGAGAAAGCCCTCCCGCCGCATATAAATTATCTAAACTCAGATGCAGGCCACTCATCACTTGTCCCCCTTGAAACAAACGATGTGCATCCTCAAAATTAATATAAGCTACCCCCTCATCAAAACCAAAGCCATTGCCCACTTTAAAAATACCTGAAACTGTAAAACGTTTATAGCGCGGCACAATGCCTAAGGGGGTGCGTGCGGCTTGTGGCGTCAGCAACACCACTTTATCTCCTAAAGAAAGCCCTAGCTCGCCAGCCAATTGCACCCCCAGCACCATGTTAAAGGCATTGGGTCTTAAACTATTCCAATCACCTGCTATGAATGCATGCCCCAGCTGAGAAATCTTAGATTCTTCTTGAGGCTCAATACCCAACACACTGACACCCGCCACTTGTCCTTCATAACTCAACATACCCTTGCCACTGATGTAGGGCGCATAGGCCTTAATGCCAGGAATTTGAGTCAAACTTTTTCCTAAAGTGGGCCAAGATTGGCTAATATCTTTTTCCGTCATTACGGTGATTTGAGGGGCTACTGCAAAAAAACGGTGGTGGATTTCATAATCAAAACCATTCATCACCGATAAAACCGTAATCAGTACTGCCACACCCAAGGCAATGCCCAGCATGGAAGCCACAGAAATAAAGGAGATAAAGTGATTGCGCCGTTTCGCGCGGGTATAGCGTAATCCGATATACAACGCTAGGGGTAAATGCATTTAACCCTCAGTACTAGATGATGTCGCAACTTAAGTTCCATAAAGGAGAATGAATGCATTCTTAGGGACTAAGCCTCAAAGGCTTATCGTCTTCATCTAATGTATCTTCCTCATCAAATTCATAATCTGATTCACTTCCATCTGAATCATATGAACAATCAGATTCACGCCTGTCAGAGGCGTAAGATTCTACTACGTTGGGAGTCACCTCTCCTAAGTTTGGGCCAGTCACAAGCGCAGGCACAGGCACAGGAGGATCTATCGGTTTTGTTGTGGGTACTTCAAGTTTTTTCGAGGCTTCAGGCCTTCGAGTCGGCGCTACCGCGCAAAGCCCAACACCCCAAACCACCAAAACAGCAAAAGCTGCAATCCAGCTCACATAAAGCGTTAGCAACACCACCGCCACGATACCGAGCAAAGCTCCGGTAAAAAACAGAGCCTTCTTTACTGCATTTTTTTTAGCAGCCTGCTGCTCTAATTTAGCTGTCTCTTGCTCTAATGCCTCTGTTGATAGAAAATCTTCAGAGTTAATGCCCTTTAACACGGAGTCAAGTATATCAAGCCGTCCAACGAGAAGCTCTTTCTGAAAGGACTGAGGAGCGCTCTCATAAATCTTCTTTAAATGAGCAAGCCCTGCAACCAGCCTTGAAAGTACAAGCTCTTTTTTTGCAATGGCCCCCACAACACCTGCCTGTGTTAAAGCCACTAACAGATGATCTCGCTCATTAGCATCCTCAGAATCCCACTTGAGTAACTTACCTAAAGAATTCTCCAAAAACTGATCCAATCCATCTAATATCAACTGATTATTAGGAGGAGCGTCATGGAGTTGAGCCCTTGAATTTCCAGTAGAGAGCTTCCCGAGCTCTGTAAAAGTCCGCATCACAGCTAGAGCTGTGGGTGATGATTGATTCGAATAGTCCCGCATGTTCAACCCCCGATTTATAACTGCCGGAATTATAACAAGCTTTGAGCCGTACGCCAGCTAAAAGAGACAATTTAACAAGGAGATGTCTCGTTTCAAGGAAGGGCTGAGGGTATTATCAAAGATTCGCGCTCTTCTGCTGAAGGCTCAAGCACCGTGGGAAGCTTAGGACGATTGATCCGCCAGACCCCAGAGGAAGAGCCAAAAGCAGAGGGGGAGTTGGGACTCACATCCGCAGACTGCTGCAAGCTCCTCGGTGTTGAAAAAGCCGAGGGAGTCTCTGCATTCCCAAGAGAACAGCTCCGACTTTTTTCAGCAGCGGGTTTTACTGGCCCAAGAACTATTATCCCCTTTGTGCTCCTCAGCATAAGGCTAGCTGCTCTTATTCGGGGTGGGAGATTGTCGCCGAGCTCCAGCAGGCTGGGACTCACAGGGGAGCAAACCGAAACCTCTGAAATAAATTCCGAAGTAAACTGAGGAGGAGGAGGAGGAGAAGAGAAGCCTGGGGGTGTTTTTTGAGAAGGTCCAAGCGGCGGCTCTATTTTTGCTTTTTGATGATGACTGAAATAGCCTAGTAGCAGCAAAAACCCCGACAATACCACGGCACCAAAACACCCCATGGAAAGATACTCAAATAAAGAAGCTGCTACAGGAAGCAGCACAATGGCTGCAGCCCCCAGATAAAATAAAGCTAAGGCTGCCACGGCAAAAAGCAAAAAACTCAAAAAAACCGTGAACAAGAAAATGACCTCAGGCCGCTTAAAAAAAGGCCTAGACTTTGCAGGTATTGAGCCCACCTCCTCAGTTGCCACTCTTTGATACGCCTGAGACATAGCTCAAACTCCTCGTCCCTGAAAAGCTCTGCTAGCGATTAACGTTGAAAGTATAGACCAAAAACAGCCTACCTTGAGGCAGGCTGTGAAGCAGAAGGGGCAAAGCCCTTATTATTGATAGGAGTAAATCTCTGCTTTAAGGCGCTCAAGCAGCTCAGAAATACTCAGAGCTCCCAGATCTTCAGCCGAGCGCAACCTCACCGCCACTTTATCATCAGCCATTTCCTTATCCCCTACGACCAACATATAGGGTATTTTTTCTTGCTGTGCCATACGAATTTTCTTTTGCATGCGTTCAGCACTGCTGTCTATATCAACCCGCAAACCTCCGCTGCCATTATGAACATCGGCATCCATTAAAAATCTTTGAAGCTCTTGCGCATACTCAACATGGCGATCAGCAATGGGAATTAAACGCACTTGAATGGGCGAAAGCCACACTGGAAAAGCACCTGCATAGTGTTCAATTAAAAAAGCAACAAAGCGCTCATGACTGCCCAGGGGCGCTCGATGAATCACATAAACGGGATGCTTTTGTCCATCATCACCTGTGTAATTTAAATCAAAGCGCTCGGTGGCTAAAAAATCCAGCTGATTGGTCGAAATAGCATATTCATTACCAATCACATTTTTAATCATAAAATCCACTTTAGGGCCATAAAAAGCCGCCTCTCCCTCTACTTCTTTAAAGGGATAGCCCGACTCCAACATAGCCTCACGAATAATCGCCAAAGCACTTAACCATTTTTCAGGCTCATTCACATACTTATCTAATTTATTTAAATCCGGCAATGAAAGGCGCATATAATAGTCTTTAATACCCATGAGTTCATAATAGCGAACGTGTAGGCGCATCACTTTTAAAAATTCATCTTTAGCTTGATCAAAGCGACAATAAATGTGCGCATCGTTCTGACAAAAACCACGTGTTCGCATTAAACCCGAGAGCGCACCCGATAATTCATAACGATAGACTTGACCATATTCACTCAAACGCAGCGGTAAATCGCGATAAGAGCGCGGCGCAGCCTGATACACCACATGGTGATGGGGACAATTCATCGGGCGAAGATAATAGCTCTCTTCATCAATCTGGATGGGATCATACATATCATCTTTATAGTAAGGTAAGTGCCCTGAGCAATAATACAATTTCTCTTTAGCAATGTGAGGGGTGACAATACGTTGGTAACCATCAGACCGCTCTTCTTTTTTGGCCAAGTATTCTAATTCATCGCGCAGTATGGTGCCCTTGGGTAACCACAAAGGCAAACCTACCCCCACTTCTTCAGAAAAACTGAACAAGCCCAGTTCTTTTCCGAGGCGACGATGATCCCGCAGCTTTACTTGCTCCATACGCCAAATTTCAGCATCCACTTCCTCTTGAGTGGGATAACACAGACCATAAATACGCTGAAGCTGTGGCCTAGTATTATCCCCACGCCAATAGGCTCCCGCCAAATGGGTTAATTTAAAGGCGGGAATCTGCCCCGTATGTTCTACATGGGGGCCACGACAGAGATCCATAAAGCCACCCGTCTGATAAAATGAAACCTTTTCCACACCCGATTCTAGCTGGACTCCAAGCGCTTCTGCATCGCCCGTTTCTTTAACCACCGCAGTACTGCCCTTTTCTTTGAGCAGGTACAACAATTCCACTTTAAAATCTTGTCCCAGTGTTTGCATTGTTTGAATGGCTGAATCTATCGTCCACTCACTGCGCTCAAATTTTAAGCGTTGCTTTTTTAGGCGCTTCATTTCTGTTTCAATTTTGGCAAGATCGGATTCATCCAAAGACTTGTCGAGTAAGACATCATAATAAAAGCCATTGTCGATGGCAGGCCCGGTACCAAATTGCGCAGAGGGCCATAGAGCATGCACAGCCGCCGCCATTAAATGGGCGCAGGAGTGGCGCTGAGTGTGTAAGGGAAAATTTTCAGGTGTAGCAGAATTTGACACAGCTATAATTCCTTAAAGTTACGTTTTAACAGGTCACCCACTCATCATTTTCATCGGAGTAATCCCCTGTTTTAAAGCGGGGCGGGAAATCTCCTAAGCTTCGAGCCTCTGCTATTAAAGCACTTAAATCCTGATTGACCAATGCATAGAGTTGATTATAGCCTTCAATCACAAAATAAATGCTTTGCATAAGATCAATGCGATAAGGAGTTCGCAATACTTCTAATAGCTTAAACGGCTTTCGCTGTGGAATAGGGCTCTCAAGCGCATAGATGGTTTCATTTTTAGAGGATAAAATACCACCCCCATAACAACGCAGGCCAGAAGGCGTTTGAATTAATCCAAATTCCACCGTAAACCAAAATAAGCGTGCCAAGAATTCACGATCTGCCTTAGGAGCGGCTAGAGCAAACTCACCGTATTTTTGCATAAAATCCGCATAAATCGGGTTTGTTAATAAGGGGCAATGCCCAAAAAATTCATGGAAAATATCGGGCTCTTGCAAATAGTCCAACTCTTCTCGAGTACGAATAAAAGTCGCTGCAGGAAATTGACGCTGGCTCAGCAAACTAAAAAAGCGGTCTGTGGAAATCAAGGCCGGCACGGCCACCACGGACCAAGCTGTCAAGGGCAATAAAGCCTCGCTCAATTCAGCCAATTGTGGCACTCGATCTTCTGGCATGCGGAGCTTAGCCAAACCCTCCACATATTCAGCACAGGCACGAGTCTGAACTACTTCTATTTGACGTGCGTAGAGCGTCTTCCAAACCGCGTCTTCCTCTGGAGTATAGGCAATAAATCCCTGCGCATCAGGCTCTTTAGCAGTGTATTTTGTGTGTGACTTCATCTCAGATGATCTTAGCAAAGAGCAAAGAAGCGCAGCAAGCAGTATTTACGAAAAAATCAGGGACAAGAAACATCGGGAAAAAAGATAGACCCATCATCAGGCCTCGCTCCTGCTTTATTAAGGTCCTCACCAAAAAAAGTTATAGGTCTCTTCAGCGACACAGGTATTTCAAGCTCCTCAGCTTTTTCCAAAAGAGGATCCTCCTCCTCTGCTTCTGCCTCTAGTATTGCCGTTAACGCATTCTTCCGCATAGTATCATTGGTGCTCGGACTTCTTTGGATGGGGGCTGGATATCGTGCAGTAGCAAACTCCTTCAGCGCCTTAAAATCAATAAGATTTCCAGCTGAATTAGCACGCCTAGCAACAATTTCCTCCGATTCAACTTTCTTCGATTTAACAACAGAATTGGGTGAAGTCGACACAGCTTTAACTTCATCCATGGGTGATCTCTTGGCCGAAGGTGAGCCCAGAAAAGCACTTGGATCTGTTAAATCAGCGCTGGTTTCCACAGATAAAGCTTGAACTCGCAATGGAGAAACCGCTGTTGAGGCTTCTGGAATCGCAGTAGAAATCCATTGTTTTTCCTTTTTCTGAAGCTCTTCTTCTCTTTTTCGTTTTGAGTTAAGTGTTAAAGCACCTGAAGTTAAGGCATTGGAGGCACATCGACTCACAGCCCCTCCTAAAATCGCCACACTGGGATCATCTGGTTTGGCCATGGTAATGCTGCCATTAGCAAAACTATTGAGCACTATAGATAACCAGGCCACTAGGCTGCCCAAACTCTCTCCCAAAATCAGCACACAGGCTCTAACATGGTAATAAGCAAGCCTTCTACACTCCACAAATTTATTTTTTTGAATATATTCCCACTCCGTATCACAATATTCATTTAAATGGCGCTCCCAATCCTCTTTACCGTAGACCTGTTGCCAAAAATCGATATTGTCTGAATCCACTACCTGTCGTTTAAGCAGCCATGTATAGTTCTTTTTCCACGCAGAAAATCTGCTTTCTTTATGCTGTTCAGGTACAGCATCCGTTGTTTTCAGAGATCTATAGCCCTTGAAAAAATTAATGGCTTTATGGATAGGTGTAACAATCAAATCACTAGCCTTTCCCAATATATAATTTAAGGCCAGCGATAAACGGATCGCCGAAAAGCTCATGCGCGTCACATACCCCAAATGCGTCAAAATGCCAAAGAAAATCACGAATGTTGCTGCGGGAAGGTAGGAAGCAGCCTCAGCAAAGTGCAACATATTGACATCGATCAAAGCTTTTTGTGAAACGATTGCAATGAGTATCGCCAAACCGCCTGTCAGCATAACCAACAAAATGGGCTTTAACAATTTTTTCCATGGTGTTGCGCTCCAATGAATCCCCAGATAATAGGATAAAACAGCCCTATAGCCTCCGCTAACATATTCCGAATCTGGATTTTCTGAGAGCCTATTTTTTAAAGGAGTTATGATCATTCTGGCATTAGCCGTTTTGATCGATACCCCATTTGAATAAGACCAAGCCGAGTTCAATATAAAATCACGAACCGATTTGAGGCCTCGATAAACAAAAGTAGCATTCGCCGTATATGCAATTACCATCAAGGGTGCGAAAATATACCATGAAGCTAATGCACCCCCCAAAGCATATACGCTAGAGCCCATCGCCAACGTTAATACCAATCCAGCGACCAAAGAGAGCACAAAGCTAGCAATGCGCCAAACTGCTTTAAATCGAGTCACAGCTTTACTATCATTCTCATTATCCGGAGTGGTTTTACCTACCTTGCTAATATCATCAATTGCTTTGGGCACATCGTATCGATACAAAACCAAATTTGCCCCAAAACAACCCAGCGCAATAACAATGATGGCGGGAAGGGGCACCACGCCAATAGATAGCATACTGCTAATAGCCAAACAAGCTATCAACAAACTCATTACTACGGCCACTCCACGACCCAGCGTAATTTTCCAGTGACGAGAATGCCCGATATAATTAGCGGCAAAAGCAATGCCCATAAGAGCCAAAGCAGGCAAACCGGCGGGAGAAAAAAAGAAAAGTGTTAAACCCAAGGCAACGGTGAGGAGTGATAAAAAAACATAAATGGGAAATTCGCGATTTAACCAGTACCTACGCTTATCCAAAGCCCGAAGTGCTGCTGACTGTTCTGCCTGCCCTAGCACTTTAATAACCGCAATTTGTTGAGCTTGAGTTTTTAATGCCTGGATAATTTTGATTCTGTCACTCTGCGCAGCTAAAGCCTTAACTTCAGCAACAATTTCCTCTTCCTTTTTTAAAATACGGATACGAGCAATACGTTGAGCCAGTTCTTTTTTAGAGAGCGGTGTAGTTATTGTTGAATCAACAGGAAGTTCCGAAGAAGGAACATTAGCAGAGAAAACAGCAGCAGTCATATCACTCTCCTCAATCCATGGCTTAAAACAATCAATAATCCATGTCTTAATCCTACAACAAAATCCTTAA
>JAKFXE010000050.1 GCA_021731545.1 Coxiellaceae bacterium | reverse complement strand
CAAGAAATCCTAACGCTGAACAAGGCGACCAATACCGCCCTGAATCATATTAAGCCGGGCCAAACCATGGCGCTGCAAACCACCCCTCAGCATAAATTGCTGCAATTAAAATACGCGCTGGGTGATTACAGAACCCTATGGGTGCAACGCGCTTCTGAAGGCTTTAAGACCATCATCAAACAAACGGCTTTGAATAAACCTAGGGTGGATAATGGCATCCACTATGTTTCAGGTACCATTCATCACTCGCTCACAGAAGCAGCCCAAGAAGCCGGCATGGGGCGCGGCATGAGCAACCAGCTCGCTAATATTTTCGGACCTCGTATCGACTTTAAAAGGCTGCAACCCGGAGATCATTTTAATTTAATTTACCAAGGTCAGTCTCTCAACAACGCCACCATCTTGGCCGCTGAATTCAATAATCGCGGCAATGCTTACCAAGCGGTGCGCTACACAGATAGCTTGGGGCATAGCGAATATTACGATCCTAAGGGCCAAAATTTCCAAGCCACCACAGGGCTCTTGCGCTATCCCGTGGCCTTTAGTCGCATTAGCTCTTATTTTAGCTACAAGCGTTACGATCCTGTGTTGCATCGAGTGCACAGTCATCCGGGCCTAGATCTTGCCGCACCTCGAGGCACTCCCATTAAATCAATCGGTGAGGGCCGCGTGGACTTTGTAGGTAGAAGAGGTGGTTACGGCAATGCCGTTGTCGTCAGTTATGGTCGCAATTACAGCGCCCTCTTTGGACACATGTCCCGATTTTCCAGTGGACTCAGGCGCAACAGCACTGTGCATCAAGGACAGGTGATCGGTTATGTGGGCAGCACCGGCTTTGCTACAGGCCCGCACGTGCATTTTGAAGTGCATGTGAATGGCGTGCCTCGCGATCCTTTAAAGGTAACTCCTCCTCCTGCACGCTCGATTGACACCAAAGATCGACTGCGCTTTTTGCAACAGGCTAAAAGCCTGATGGCTGAGCTTCAACTCTATCAACGCACCGAGTTAGCCGCCAATGCTTCGGGTGATCGCAAGATTAACTAAGCGTCGTCTTCCATTCTTATTCACCATTGGCAAAAATCTCGGCTATAGCCCATACTTTGTTCAATATTGTTATTCGTTGAACCGTTATGGCTATTGAAACTCAAAACACGAGTGCTCGTAAATCTTCCATGTACTTAGTACGCGCTCGCAAACACCAAATCAGCAAGTTGGCTCAGGCCGCTGAAAAAGAATCTTGGGGAATCACTTTAATTCAGTTGGCTTGGACAGCAGGTCCTGCGGCCTTCATCGCCCTTCAAAGTGGCTATCTATTGGGCTATGGCCATGCGGCCCCCATGGAAAATATTGTCTACCTGGCGGTGTACACCTTGATTGCGGGCTTCATTGGTTTATTGGTCAGAACCATCACGCACTTCATCCAGACCCGAAAGCAAAAAGATGCGCACAAAAAATGGTTACTATTGATTGATCGCCTCCCTGAACTGATTGTATGCACACGGGATCGACTACTGTCCACCCATGAACCGGAGCTCAAAAAGCGACTGGCTGCCATTGCCTTAGTACGCAAAGCGACCAGTAGTCCAGAGTCCATTAAAGTGGCCATGCAGGATTTAAGCCAAGACCCTAAATTTGCTGAGTTAAGCGCTGAAATTGCCCTGCACCGCGGCTCAGGCATGAACTGCCGCGCTGAAGACCTGCTCAATGAGCATCAGCAATACATGGAAGGAATCATTACTCAATTAAAATCGGCACTGCCTGATGCCGCTGCTGCTGTAGAACAGCGTCTTAAAGGAAATATCCCCGGCATCAAAGAGGGTGTGCCACGTAAAGAAGGCTTCATTGATCGTATTCTACAAGCCGCTGAAGAAGATAATAAAAGCCTCATTTCACTTAAAGATGTCGAAGAAATATTAATTCTGGCTTTTGAACTCCTGGCAGGACGAAAAATTTTAATGCTCACCTTTCGCTATCGTGGGCGACGCGCCTTAACAGAGGCCGCTGATGCACTGGAGTTGGCACACGACAAATATGGAATAGCCATCGCCAATTTCCACAGTCGTTTACACAATTTAATTAATTTTCTGGTGGAATGCGGGGCACTCGAAGCGGGGGAAGTTTCCGAAGAAGCGGATGCCAAGCAATTACTGCTGCTCTCTGAAAAAGCCATCGATGGTATTTGCGAAGGCATTTATCAACTGTACCTCAGCCATCAAAACAAATATTCGACCATCATCGTGTTAAACATACAAACTGAAATTCTATCTACAGCTCTTGACTATTACCAATCGTTGCGACGCTCCTATCAACGCATTCATCGCCGACAGCAGGTATTAGCACGCAATGTACAGCGCTGGTCCAATATCTGCAAGCATCACAAAAATGCCACCGTTGCACTGCGCTCAGGACGCGGACAGGGGGGCTTAAGAATTATTGAAAAGAAAATTCATCTGGATGATAAAGAAAAGCTACAGGCTGCCAAAATATTAGCCCCCCACTTTTACAATACTCATTATCAGTCACAGGGACAGACTCGCTCCAAGAAATCACTCACTGCCAACGCCCTTAAAGAAATTGCTATTGAAACAGCTTTAGCATTAGAGCAATTTATTCCTCTGGCCAATCCTTCGGTGCGCTTTGCGATTGAGAGCAGTAATGCAACGAATATCGATGGGTTTAATCCCGAATTCAGCGCCATGATTAAAGCAGGGCTAAGCACTACTTTTATTAATGAAATACGCAGTGATGTGAGCAAAACCGCTGAACATTTGGCCCGCGTATTAACTCAACACTATGGCATTGAGCTCACCCCTTCCGCTGTTGACTTTTTACATCATACCTATGGGGTCCACAAAGAAATTTTAGAAGAGTTGGCTTTGCACCCTCATCTCAAGCAAAGCTTGCCCGAGGTCTCACCTGAGCGCGAAATTCCACAGGTTCCAAACGCTAAAAAACGTTGGTTAAAAAGTTTGGAGCGCGCGAAGGGATTGTTAAAGCCTTTGTAGTGCAGCTAGTGCATTCATAGGCTCATTTTTCACCTTTAGGTGTTTTACCATTAGGTGTAATACCTTGTGGTAAAACTTCATTCGTTTTAACAAGTTCGAAATACAGGGGCCAATCGAAGCTTAAGCCGGGATCTGATTTACGATGATGGGGTCGAGCGATATCTTGGTGCCCTACAATGCGCTCCAGGGTGATTTTCGGATACGCCTCTAGAATCACGGCAGTTATTTGGGCCAATACTTGATACTGCGCATCAGTATAGGGAAAATCGGCTTGATTGGCTAAACCTTCTAGCTCGATACCAATAGAAAAATCATTGCAACTTTCGCGCCCCTCAAATTCAGACACCCCGGCATGCCAAGCCCGCTGGTGAAAAGGAACATACTGAAAGACTTCTCCATTGCGACGAATCACCAAATGTGCAGAAACATCATTGATTTTCCCTGTGGGAAATAAAGCATGGTACTCCGCAGGATATTCTTCAATGATTTTTTCATATTGATAGGTAAATAAATAATGTACCAAGGAGCGCTCATAAGGAAGTTCTTCAGGCGCTACAATTTCAGTATCGTGGATCACCAATAAACTTATATCGTTCGCAGCGGGTCTTTCATTAAAGTGCGGGGAAGGATAAAAAACTGCGCCCAGCAGTAATCCTGTGTTTGTGTTGATGGAAAACGTTTTGTTTTTTTTATTCATCCCTTAGACTCATGACACCAGCGAAGATCTTCGAGATGAATCAGTGGAACGTACAAGAGATACCTCAGAAGGGCAAGGGGAGCATCGAAAAAATGTCGGCGCAGAGGATCTTCGGTATGCCGCCTGTAACAAGGTTTCAGCACAATCCTTATTGCTCTTAGCCTGAACATTTTCAGGATCATAGCGTAACGCCAGGGAGGCGTGTTGAATCGCCGCCGTATACCGACCCATTTTGCCATACAGCGCCGATAGATTAAGATGAGTGCAAATATCCTCAGGCTTATACTCCAAAGCCTGCTTGTAGGAGGCCAATGCTGCTTCTGCCTGATCCAAAGCCTCCAAAGAAACCCCTCGATTGTAATAAATAATGGAGTTTTTAGGGTCGCATACCAAAGCCTGCTCATAACATTTAAGCGCCTCCGCAGGACGCTTTAATTTATCTAAACACATCCCCTTGTTAATGAGGGCCTCAACAAGAGATGCCTTTAACTCCAAGGCCTTGTCGTAATATTCTATGGCTTTTGCATAGTCACCTGAATGATAACAAGCCAGACCTTCTTTAAAGAACCCGGTGGAATTTTTTTCTAGTTCAGTACGCAATTCAAACCTCTTTTGTTTTTTAATCTATTTTGCTAAAGGCGGGCGCACACAAAGGGCGCCCCCCTACTGAAAATCTCATCTTGCTGGCAGCTACAGGGGTTTTCCCCTACATAGACTCCACCCACTCTCTGGGCACCAAAAAATCTGTATACAGGCGCGCTTCCTCGGTGCCTGCCTCTGGCACCCAATTATAACGCCAATGCACTTCGGGAGGCAGGGACATTAAAATAGACTCTGTGCGCCCCCCCGATTGCAAACCAAACAAAGTACCACGATCATAGAGTAAATTAAATTCCACATAACGTCCACGACGATACAACTGAAATTCGCGCTCACGTTGCCCATAGGTATGATTTTTACGTCGCTCAATAATTTTTTGATAAGCCTGTATAAAATGATTGCCCACGCTGTGCATAAAGGCAAAGCAGCGCTCAAAGCCCCATTCATTTAAATCATCAAAAAATAATCCCCCAATCCCGCGGGTTTCATTTCGATGCTTCAAATAAAAATATTCATCACAGGCCTTCTTATAACGAGGATAAACATCCTGGCCGAATCCTTTGCAAGCATCATAGGCCTCTTGGTGCCAAAGGCGAGCATCCTCTTCAAAGCCATAGTAAGGGGTTAAATCAAAACCTCCGCCCATCCACCACAGAGTTTCCCCTTGTTTATTTTCCGTCACAAACATTCGCAAATTAAGGTGTGTGGTAGGTAAATAAGGATTCAGGGGATGAATTACCGATGAAATCCCCACAGCTTCAAAAGATTGGCCTTCAAGCTCGGGACGCTTTAGCGTCGCAGCCCTCGGCAATTGTTGTGCTTGAATGTGTGAAAAATTAACCCCCGCCTGTTCAAATAATTGTCCGCCCTGCAAGACTCGGCTCTCGCCCCCTCCTGAACCTATTTCGTGCTGCCAAAGATCGTGCTGAAAGCGAACAGAGGCCTCGTGTTGTTCAATACAGCTGCATAATTGATTTTGAAGCTCTTGAAGATAGGTTTTTACGGATTCAATGGCTTTATTCATGAGCACTTCCACGGCTTAAAACAAACGATCGTTTGGACAACAGGATACAAAAATTTTATCTATTTAAGATTATGTTAATAATAAAGCCTTACAATACTCTTATTCTAATGATTTGATGCGGCCATGAAAAAATCTCCACACCTACTGAACACGCTATCCAAAAAACTGGGCTTAAGCTGCCGACATCAATGCCTACTCTTACTAGTGATCATCTTAGGTTATATCGCAGGATTAGCCGCAGCACTTTTTTACTCTGTGGGTCCGTACCGAATGATTTTATGGTCGGGCATTGGCGCCGTTCTCTTCGCGGGACTAGGCGCATTACTTCACGCTTATCTTTATTCTAAGCACAACCATACTAATTCGTCTTGCCTTGACTGATAAGATACTCTTCGTAATTGCCTCGATAGTCATGCACGCCCTGGGGTGTTAACTCCACAATACGATTGGCAATGGATGAAACAAATTCCCGATCGTGTGTGACAAAAATGATGGTTCCCTCATAATTTTCCAGCGCCAAATTCAGCGACTCGATAGATTCCATGTCTAAGTGGTTGGTGGGCTCGTCCATCACCAAAATATTGGGTCTAAGCAGCATAAGCTTTCCAAAGAGCATGCGGCCCTGTTCACCCCCCGAAAGCACACTCACTTTTTTCTTAATATCATCCCCTGAAAATAACAAACGCCCCAAGATTCCACGAATGACTTGTTCATCGTCTGAGGCGCTGCGCCACTGTGACATCCAGTCGTAGAGATTTAGATCTTCCTCGAAATCCGCCTCATGGTGCTGTGCAAAATAACCGATCGTTGAATTATCAGACCACTTCACAGACCCTTTCTTCCAAGGCAGCTCTCCCATGAGGGTTCGCAAGAGTGTGGTTTTACCGATACCATTGGGGCCAATGACGGCCACCCTCTGACCCACCTCAATATCTAAATTAACCCCGCTAAAAAGTAAATCCTCTCCATAACCATTAGCCAGTTTTTTAACTTCCAGCGCCATGCGAAATAATTTTTTTCCTTGATCAAAACGTATATAAGGACTCTTTCGACTGGATACTTTGACTTCGGCTAATTGTATTTTTTCAATTTGTCGCGCACGCGAGGTGGCTTGACGCGCTTTGGAGGCATTGGCGGAGAAACGACTCACGAAAGCTTGCAATTCACTGATCTTGGCTTGTTTGCGCGCATTGTCGGTAAGCATTTTTTCACGCGCCATGGTGGAAGCCGTCATATAATCGTCGTAATTTCCGGGATATAAGCGCAGTTCACGATAATCCAAATCCGCCATGTGCGTACACACACTATTTAAGAAATGACGATCATGGGAAATGATAATCATCGTGCTTTTACATTCACGCAATACGCTTTCCAGCCAGCGAATAGTATCAATATCCAAATTATTCGTGGGCTCATCAAGCAACATAATATCGGGATTAGAAAACAATACTTGAGTTAGCAACACACGCAGCTTCAAACCCGGAGCCACGGCACTCATAGGCTGTTGATGCAACTCTAAAGGAATACCCACACCCATTAACAATTCACCCGCGCGAGATTCTGCGGTATAGCCATCTAATTCTGCAAAGCGCGATTCTAATTCGGCGGCCTTCATGCCATCTTCCTCGCTCATCTCAGCTTGCGAGTAAATGCGATTGCGCTCCTGCAAAATCTCCCACAACTCCGCATGCCCCATCATGACCGCATCTAGGGTGCGGTACTCCTCGAAAGCAAATTGGTCCTGGCCCAAAACCCCGATACGCTGACCGGGCGTCACGATCACAGAACCCGAGGTGGCAGCCAGCCGACTCGCCAGGATTTTCATAAAAGTGGATTTTCCACAGCCATTGGCGCCGATCAAACCATAATGACCACCCTCTTCGAATTTAGCGGAAACATTTTCAAAAAGCGGCTCTGGGCCAAATTGAATAGTAAGATTTGCAGTCGAGATCACGGCAGCACCTTGTTAAATAATAGGAAACCGCAAACCTTAGGCGGGGCAGAGGGAAATGTCAAGAAAGCTCCCACCTAAAATCCACAAACCTCTGCACAATCCCTTCTTTACAGCCTGCTCCTCGGCTCTTCATTGTCTTCATCAGAGGAATGACTCTTTATAAAATCTTGGATTTTCTTTGAACTTGCTGTTTGTCCGCTCGTTTTAAAAAGGAGGCCTCGCGGCTCAGCAATAATCTTTCCAAGGGGCGTACTGGGATCAGCAGCTGCAATAATATAATCGTTGTTATTTAGCGAACTGATCAATGCCTCACACAAAGAATCCTTATGCTCAACCGCATAAGCATGCTCTTCCTGCGTAATTGGTCCTTCTAATCCCCACTGACTTAACAACACCTTAAACTGCTCAACCCGCAAAAAAGAAATGGTACGAGTGTCTCCCCAAAATTTTATACCCCGATGTTTAGCAAAAACTGCACCCAAGGGGTTTGCTGGATTTAATGCTGCCTTAAATAAGGCTAATGCCTTTGCTTTATTCTGGAACGCCAAGGGTTTGACCATAGACAGAAAATGCTGGGCTAACAATGGCTTGCATTGGGAAAGATCCACGCCAAGGGCCACTGCCTTAATTTCGGCAGGATTTTTCGCGTGAAAAAATCGTGCAATGAAATCAGCCACAACTAATTGACGTCGTTCAAAATCACTTAAGTGACTTTGAGCGACCTTCCCCGAAAAATTTATATTTTTCCAATCAAATGTATGACTACATACTATTTTACGATATAATGCGGCCGCTTTTGCTGTGTCTTTATCAACCCCAAACATACCCACCTCAAAAATTTTAGCATAATTTAGCATCGCATAAGGCTCTTCTAATGCTACAGCCCGCTTAATGAATTCCAGGCCCTCTGCTATACGACTCTGCTTCTGCGCTGGAGTCTCTTGTTCTATCCAAAATTTATAATCGAGTTTCACAAATCCCAAGCGAGAGATCGCCGGCGCATATTCAAGAGCACATGCCTCAGAAAAATACGCTAAACTGCGCTCTAAATTTTCTTTTTTAAGCCCACAGTTGGATAGATGATAATCTCCTAAAAAATATAATGCATTTTTTTTGTTGGGGCCGTTCCCTTCAATAATTTTTTCAGCTCTGTCAATGGCCGAATCTTGATCCTCTTTCGTATAAAAACTCTGTGAATCCATGCCAATGGCATCCTTAATAGGCACAGCATCATCTAAACATTGATCTAAAAGTTCATTCAAGGTCATGGCCAATTACCTCTGTTATTAACAAGTAACACCTGAATTCTACCTGTGCTTTGTTAAGGAAATATTAAGGCCACCTCTCGAAATGATTATTTTGGTGTCTGGCTCCGCTGGAAAAGATTTTAACCCATTGATTTAATGTGTTGCGGTGCCTGACTCCAAAATAAAAATCAAACATTTTGAATAAATAGAGGTGCCCTTAA
>JAKFXE010000026.1 GCA_021731545.1 Coxiellaceae bacterium | reverse complement strand
CGATGGGCCAGGTACTGGGGGTGGGTAAATAGTAATGTGTGCTTTGGTCGGACATGGTATTTCCTTTTTTTAGGCACCTAATGGGCCAATTCGTGAATTGGCCCTACGACGGATATTTCTTTTTTTCGGCGCCTCATGGTGCCAATGTGTGAATTGGCCCTACGGCGGATATTTTCTCTGTAGGGGCAGTTCACGAACTGCCCCCGCATCGTTTTACATAATTCTTCCAGCCTGAGGATTATTTTTGATAGGCTTAGGATCTTTAATCTCAAATAAAGTGTAGGACAATGTTAGTTCGTGTATATCGTGGGGTAAAGCATTATCTAAATGAAAAATGACCGGCATTTCCATTGAGGCATGTGCGGCTAGGGTTTGCTGGGTAAAGCAAAAGCATTGGGTTTTTTTAAGATATTTCGCGGCAAGGCCTGGGGTAACGCTGGGAATGGCTTGTACCGTCATTGGGTGGTCGGAGTTATTTTGGGCAAAGAAAGACAGCTTGGCATCTTCGCCCGGATGTACTTCAATGGATCGGGTGAGGGCTTTAAAGCTCCAGGGCAGCTGCTCGTTGAGTGTGGTTAGAAACTCTACTTTAATCGTGCGAGAGTTATCTACATTTGAATGATTGGCAATACTGTAATTAGCGGTTTTGCCATTAACACCCAATTGTTTACAAATGACGTTGTATAGGGGAACCAGAGCGTAAGTGAATCCAAACATCAGAACGACGACGAGCGACAACCAGAAGAGCAGTCGCTTTAGTTTTTTGGCCTGTGGAGTCTTTTGCATCATGTGGTTTTTTTTAAAAAGGTTAGATCTGGTAATCATCCCGCGCCGTGTAAACATACGGTTTAGTAAAAGTATGGTAAGCCGGAGGAGAATCCACGGCATGCCACTCTAAACCTTCGGCACCTTCCCAGACTTGCTTCGTGGCTTTAGGTCCACCCTTAATGGTTTTTATAATCATGTATAGAAAGAGTAATTGTGCGAATCCAAAAATAAAAGCGCCTACGCTGGCGATTTCATTAAAATTGGTAAATTGTAAGGCATAGTCTGGAATGCGGCGCGGCATTCCGGCGAGTCCTAAGAAGTGCATGGGGAAAAAGGTAATGTTGAGCGAAATAGTGGTTAACCAAAAATGCCACTTTCCAATGCTTTCGTTGTACATATGTCCTGTCCATTTGGGGATCCAGTAATACACGCCGGCGAATAGGCCGTAGATTGAACCGGGAATGAGCACATAATGAAAATGGGCTACTACAAAATAGCTGTCTTGGTATTGGAAATCCGCAGGAACAATGGCGAGCATCAGTCCAGAAAAACCCCCCAAGGTGAACATAAACAAAAAGCCAATTGAAAACAGCATAGGGGTTTCAAAACTAATAGCACCGCGCCACATCGTGGCAATCCAATTGAACACTTTGACTCCGGTGGGAACCGCAATCAACATGGTCGTGTACATAAAGAAAAGCTCGGCGGCCAAGACGATACCGGTGGTAAACATGTGATGGGCCCACACGATATACGATAGAAAAGCAATCGCAATGGTGGCGTAAATCATGCTGTCTTTGCCAAAAAGACGCTTTCGGCTGAAGGTGGGAATGATTTCTGAAATCACACCAAAAGCAGGCAGAATTAATACGTACACCTCAGGATGACCAAAAAACCAAAAGAGATGTTGGAATAATAAGGGATCTCCACCGCCGGCAGCATTAAAGAAGCTAGTGCCAAAATGGCGATCAAATAACATCATCGTTACGGTGCCTGCTAAAACAGGCATGATGCCAATTAACAAAAAGGCCGTAATAAACCAAGTCCACACAAACATAGGCATGTGCATAAAACTCATGCCCTTACAGCGCATATTAATAATGGTGGCGATGATATTGATGGAGCCCAAAATGGAAGACAGCCCCATGATGTGAATGGAAAAGATCATGTAGTCAGTGCTGGGCGGCCCATAGGTGGTGGAAAGCGGTGCGTAAAAAGTCCAGCCATAATTGGGTGCTGGGCCATTAATAAATAAGGTGCTGAATAAAATTGTGAAGGCAAAAGGGAGTAGCCAGAAGCTTAAGTTATTTAAGCGAGGCAGTGCCATGTCGGGCGCACCAATCATCAGCGGAATTTGCCAATTAGCTAAGCCCACAAAGGCCGGCATGACCACACCAAAAATCATAATCAATCCATGCATCGTGATCATTTGATTATAAAATTCGGGATTGACTAAGCGCAGCCCAGGCTGAAATAACTCAGCGCGAATCACTAAGGCCATAGCGCCGCCCACAAAAAACATGAACAAAGCAAGCGTTAAATAAAGAGTGCCAATATCTTTATGATTGGTGGTATAAACCCAGCGCTTTACCCAGTTTAGAAAACCTTTGGGATGGGGATGTTCATCGTGTGCCATAAATATGTGCCTCTTGTGTTGAGCTGTAGATTATTTAAGTCGGGCTTTTGCCACATCGGCAGGCTGCACTATGCCGCCCGCATTCGGACCATATTTTCGTTTATTATTGTTGCCCCAGGCATTGCGCTCATAGGTGACGATGGAGGCAATTTGCGTATCGGTGAGCAGCATTTCAAAAGGTTGCATCGCAGTATCGTGCTTGCCGTACAATACCATGTTGATATGGTCGGCTACAGGGCCTGTTGTGAGGCGCCCCCCTTTTAGTGCAGGGAAGGCGGGAGGATTGCCAGAACCATCGGCTTTATGACACACGCTGCAATTCGTTAAATAATTTCTCTTGCCTGATTTAAGCAATTCTTTGGAATCCACGGGTTTGGCTGTGACCAAGGAAGCGAGTGAAGTTTTTTGCCCTGTTTGTGCTGCCACCCAGGCGGCATAATCTTTAGCCGTTTTGGCGATCACCACAATGGGCATGAAACCATGATTGATTCCGCATAATTCAGCGCATTGGCCTCGGTATATTCCAGGCTGCTCAATACGCGCCCAAGCCTCGTACACGAAACCCGGAATAGCATCGCGTTTAATGCCTAAATCCGGCACCCACCAAGAATGAACCACATCATTAGAGGTGACCAGAAAGCGAATTTTTTTATGAATGGGCACGACCAGCGGATTATCCACTTCCAGCAGATACCATTTATCTTTGGTTTCTTGGCCCATCAGCTGAGACTGCGGGGTAGACAGGCTGCTGAAAAAAGAAATGCCCTCATCTAAATATTCGTACTGCCAACGCCATTGGTAGCCTGTCACTTTAATATTGATATCTGCTTTGTCTGTATCACTCATGCGAATGAGTACAACGGTTGCAGGGAAGGCCATGGCCAGCAAAATGAGGAAGGGGATGATGGTCCAAAGAATCTCAATGCTGGTGTTGTGGTGAAAGTGAGCGGCCTTAACACCCCGTGATTTTCGATGCATCACCAAGGCATAGCAGAGCGTCGAAAAAACGATAATACCGACGACGACGCAAATGCAAAAAATAGTCATATGCAATCCGTAGATATCATGACTTAAGGGAGTCACGCCCCTGGGCATATTAATAGAGCTTGCCTGCGCCCAAGAGCTTATAAAGAGCGCGCTTAACAGCGCGACCCCGCGACCTAAGATCACCATATACCTTTTCCTCTGTTGTAGTGTGTCAACGGCTACCACAATGAATAATTGCCTTGGGTTTTGCCTTCTTCCACCATATATTTCACGGCGGCTTTAATTTCGGCATTGTTGCACTCCATGCAGGCCCCGTTGGGCGGCATATTGCCATAACCCTGAATAGCATGCTCAACCAGGGTGGGCATACCGCGTTGAATCAGCGGTGTCCAAGCGTGTTTATCGCCAAGCTTAGGAGAGCCATCCTCTCCCTTGTCATGACAAATAGCGCAATGAGATTGATAAATTTGTTCACCTTGCGCAGGGCTTAAAGGGGGGGGTGGCGTGTCGGGACGACCAAAGGAGATAGGCTCCTTACTGGCATTGGCGCCGGTACTCTCTTGAATAATATAATCCACAGCGGCTTTTAGTTGTGCATCGGTGCAGCTGCTGCAATTTCCTTTGGCGGGCATGGCGCCAATGCCGGTGATGGCATTTTGGTAGAGCAGGTCCATACCGTTTTTAAGACGTGGATCCCAGTCGACTGCACTGCCTATTTTGGGAGCGCCCGCCGCACCGCTGTCATGGCAGGCATAACAGCTCGATTTATAGACGCTTTCACCGACGGCGCTGCCGCTGCTAGCAATTTTAACTTTAGGGGGTTGCTTGCTTTTCGTGCTTTTCATGTAGATCGCAATGGCGCGTTGATCCGCAGAGCTGAGATATCGGAAGCTGTCGCGATTGGCTTCCAGCATGGGCCCTGCTACTTTTCCGCCGTTCAGCATTTGATCTTTATTAAAAACATCCATGATTTGTTGAACGGAATAATTTTTTAGAGCAGTTCCGGAAATATTGGGTGCCAACATGCCGTCAATCATATTGCCGGTGAAGGCATAGCTGCGTTTAGGGCCGCCTAAAAAGTTAATGGGGGTGTGACACATGCCGCAATGGGCTAAACCTTCTACTAAATAAGCGCCGCGATTCCATTCCACCGATTGCGCAGCATCGGGTTTGTAAACGCCTTTATGGCCTGAGAAAAACAGGAGTTTCCAGAAAGTTTGGGCAAAGCGTACATTAAAGGGAAAGGGAACGTCGGGCTTAAGATTGGCGCGATGTACGGCGGGGATAGCATTTAAATAGGCGCGAATATCGAGTAAATCCTGATGAGTCACGCGCGTGTACCATAAGAAGGGAAAAACCGGAAAATTATTGGAGCCATCCGGGCGAATTCCATTGTGCATGGCATTGATAAACTGCGCATCGGTCCAGCTGCCAAGACCCGTTTTTTTATCGGGCGTGATATTAGGTGAGTAAAAAGTTCCAAAAGGTGTTTTAAGGCCCAAGCCGCCGGAAAAGGGTTTGCCTCCTTTGGTGTCGGTGTGGCAGGCAATGCAGTCGCCCGCCTTGGTCAGATATTCGCCGCGCTTAATTTGTGCGGCTTGAGCGGGATTGCGAATAGTGACTTTTGGGTAGGTGGCAAAATGTTCTTCGGCCAGAGCAGCAGTGCTCATCACACTTAAAGCCGCCATCAAAAGAAGCTGAGATGCTTTTTTGTGAAACCGAAACATTGGGGTGGATCGCGCTATCATGGAGTTCAATTTAATCCTTAAAAATCATGATCAACAAGGTGGCGAACATCATAAGGGTAGCCAGGGGTGTGTGCAACAAAATTTCGCTGTTCATTGGGCGGGAGCTTGCATAGAATTTGGAGCGCTGTCAGGCCGGTGTCTGACACCCAAAACTCGAGGATTATTATGCTTTCTATCATTGCGGCTATGGGAACTAATCGGGCCATAGGCTTGGATAATCAAATGCCGTGGCGTCTGCCTGCCGATTTGCGCCACTTTAAACAGGTGACGATGGCTAAGCCCATTGTAATGGGCCGAAAGACTTTTGACAGCATTGGCAAACCCCTGCCGGGTCGGCGTAACATTGTGGTGTCGCGACAATTGAATCTGCAGATCCCCGGCTGTGAAGTCTTTGCCTCTATTGAAGCGGTGTTGGAAAATCTGGGGGATGCCGAAGAAGTCATGGTGATGGGGGGCGCTACTTTGTATCAGCAATGCTTGCCTCTGTGTTCGCGCCTGTACCTCACTCTAATTGACTATGCTTTTGAAGCGGATACTTATTTTCCTGAGTGGAATGCGGGAGAGTGGAAGCAAGTGAGCGCTGAGCCTCATTTGGGGGATGCCGAAAATCCTTTTGCCTATGCTTTTGTAGTGCTAGAGCGTATTTAAAATACGTGCTCTATTTCTCAGCCGGCACACTGAAAAGCTGTTTGTCTTCCATGCGTAAGGCGGTGAGTGAATGGCCCCAAGCACAGCCCGTATCGAGTGCATAGATATTAGGAACATCCACCTTTCCTTCGAGGGCAGCCCAGTGCCCGAATAAAATGCTGTTGTTGCCATAGTCTTCCGGGTGAATCAATTTAAACCAGGGTTTGTAGTGAGGCGAGCTTTGGCTAATTCTTTCTTTGGATTTAAAATCCAAGCAGCCGCGTGGGGTGCAGTGGCGCATGCGTGTAAATACGTTGATGATATAACGTAAGCGATCATGAGCTTTTAAGTGCCTGTCCCAACAGGCGGGATAATTGCCTATTAAATTACGCAGTAATGATTCGAATTGTTCTCCTGCTAAGGCGTTTTGTACTTCATGAGCATAACTTAGAGCTTCTTCGAGTCCCCACTGCGGTGGAACGCCGGCATGGCTCAATAAATAGTGTAATGAGGCATCGTGATACAAAAGAGGTTGGGCTCTTAGCCAATCGAGCAATTCTAATTTATCAGGCGCATGGAGTACGGCTTGTAGGGTATGAGGATGCGTATAGGCTTCGGGATGATAGGCAAGGGCCAATAAAAAAAGATCGTGATTACCCAAGACCACAATGGCGTTGCCCAGCGATTTTATAAAACGTAAAACCGATAAAGAGTCGGGCCCACGATTTACCAAATCACCGCTAAAACCTAGGCGATCTTGCGCGGGATTAAAATGAATGAGTGTGAGTAAATGTTGCAGCTCGGTGTAACAGCCTTGTACGTCTCCAATAATGTAGGTGGACATAGGAGGGTCTCACAGAATGCAACAAAATGGCGCAGTGTTCTAAAACGCCTGTGCTTTAATCGGTGAAGCACCTTGCGTTAAACCGAAACTAAGATTTAGCGAAGTGCTGATATTTTTCATCAGAACTTCCATCAAATTGGGTCTTCCCGTGTAGTCGCGATACTGATTGGTTTTAAATTCAGCCTGCATTACGGTCCACAAATTGCCGGTGCCATCGACTAGGCCTAATTGCAGGGCGCGGTCGCCGGTCCAAAAATCACCGGAAAATAATTCTTGCTCGGGACCATGTAATTTTCCTTTTCGACCTTCGACTACATCGGCGATGAAATTATGATGCACATCGTTTAAGACACTTTTAATTTTTTCAACATCCATGGGGTTCAGAGGCTCAAAAGAATCCAAGCGATCTTTGTGATCGCCCGCGGTAAAGGTTCGGCGAGTAATGCCCAGTTTTCGAATTGCTTCGGTAAAGCCAAAGCCGTTCATGATCACTCCAATGGAACCTGTGACCGTATCTTTGTTTACATAAATTTTATCGGCCGCGGTGGCGATTAAATAAGCGCCTGAAGCGAGTGCATCCTCACCCATCACGATGACTTTTTTATGGTATTTATTTTTCAGCTGTACAATTTTGTCGTGAATAATCGAAGCTTGAACGGGGCTGCCGCCGGGAGAGTCGATGACCAAGACCACGCCCTTGCTTTCTTTATCCGCAAAAGCATTCTGCAGTTCGGGAATGACTTGCTCCACCGAAAAAGCTTTGTCCGACATGATGGGTCCGTACAAATTAATTAAAGAAACATAGCCTTTGGCTTTATTAAAATGAGGATTAGGATTGGGTTGATAATTTAGAAACAGAAAAAAACCACCAATGAGCGCGATAAAAGTGAAGAAACGAATATTGCGCCAGCGTCGATCTTTTTTTCGATCGGCGATTAATCCATTCACCAGTTCTTTTTCAAAGGAGTTGTCATTCATCGAAGTTCACCTTAGGCCAGTCGCCATTACAGCGAAAAAGTATACCTCAGCTAATCGGGCTTGGCGACCTTCGCGTGCTGCTTTGAATAGTGATTACTTAAGGCGACAAATTCAGCCACGCTGAGCTCTTGGGGCCGGCGTTTGGGATCGATGTTTAGCTCCAGCAGCTCGGCACTAGAGATCAAATGCTTTAGGGCATTGGCTAAGGTTTTACGCCGTTGGTTAAAGGCTTCGCGCACGATGAGGCTTAAGTGTTGTACCTTGAGTGCCTGCAATTCCGAGTGTGAGCGCGGAAGCATGCGAATAAAGGCAGAGGTCACCGCAGGGGGCGGATCAAAAGCCTCAGGCCCTACCTCAAATAACTTTAAATTGGTGCAATAATATTGAGCCATAATGCTCAAGCGTCCATAGTCTGCGCTGTGTGGTGCCGCGCATAGACGATCCACCACTTCTTTTTGTAATAAGAAGTGTAGATCTTGAATGCAGTCGAGCTGATCAAAGACATGAAAGAGTAGGGGTGTGGAAATATTGTAGGGTAGGTTGCCCACGATTCTTAATTTTTGCTTATCGAGTCTAAGCGTTCTAAAATCAAAGCTTAAGGCATCCGCTTCATGCAGCTTAAAGTAGGGCTTGTCTGCAAAAAGGGTTTTTAAATGGCGGACTAAGTCTCGATCAATTTCAATGGCATCAAAGTGTTGGCTCTGATCGATGAGATAATGCGTCAGCGCACCTTGCCCTGGACCAATCTCGACTAAGTGGTCGTTTGCTTTGGGTGCAATGCTATTGAGCATCTCGTCCAAGACAGTTTGATCCTCCAGAAAATGCTGACCAAAGCGTTTGCGAGCGGTGGGTAGTGGCATGAATGTATCTCAAGCGAGCGATTCAGAAATAAGACACCATAGGGCTTCTTTGGATTATTTTCAAGGGGCGTTCAGGCCTTGAGAAAATCTAAGAAAAATACTGGACAATTGTACTAGGTGTCCGTATTTTCTTTTAGGGTTTAAAGCGGTCTTTGTTTAAGGCAAAGATTTTTAATTACTCTTAAGTTTTAAGGATGACACTATGCGTTCACGATTTTTAGCGTTAGCACGACCAGTGGGATTTTTTTTAGGCCGGTCTTTTTCTTCTGCTCCGGGGTTCGTTGATTCAGCGCCTACTGTGCTCAGTGCGGCGACAACTTTTCGGGCTAACCCCGGCATGCTCGCTGCTCTAAAAAAAGACGAGGATCTAGAATTAAGTGAGG
>JAKFXE010000120.1 GCA_021731545.1 Coxiellaceae bacterium | reverse complement strand
GTTAAACGCATTAGCGACTGCTTCTCTTCCACTCAGGCGTCAAAAAGATCTCTTAGAAAGGCAGATATTTTATTTTACATGCCGGACAACAAGGGATGACTCAGAAAAAATTGAAGCGCTATTAAGAAATCACAGGGATAGCATTGCACCTAAGGCCGTAGAGGCGCTGAGCGCTGCTGATCCCCTCGAAAAAAGCATTAAGAGCTGCCTACAATCCCTGTGCTGGGGTTGGGGCTCTGAGGATAAGCAAATAGCGGTGTTGGATGCCTTAACGGAGCTGAGGAAGGATGCTAACCCTGGTCAATATTTCGAGCGAAAAAGAACCGCCCTTCAAGATCCCAATAGTGATTTGTATAAAGCGCTCGCTATAAAACGCCATGGGCCTTCCCTCTTTCACAAAGGAAAAGAAAGTACGAGCTTAAGAACGGTGAAAGCAGCGCTTGTCACAGCCCCCCATTTTTATGGAGAGTGCATTTCAACTCATCCAGGGTTGACTACGTAGCTTGA
The DNA here is from genome assembly GCA_021731545.1 of Coxiellaceae bacterium. Lineage (GTDB taxonomy): Bacteria > Pseudomonadota > Gammaproteobacteria > Coxiellales > Coxiellaceae > CAIQCE01. The sequence goes on along the minus strand of JAKFXE010000120.1, from coordinate 8,589 downwards.
CACCGAATGCAATGAGGCCCAACATTTCGATGCTGCTTTGAGCTCTATCTGTTGGGCCTCGCACTCTGTGCTCGGCACCAACCTACTCTCACAAAAAATTCTGCAAAATTAGCACAAAAAAAAATCACAAGGCCCTGGCTTCATCCACCAGCATGACGGGAATATTATTGCGAATGGGATAAGCTAATTTATCGACTTTACAGATTAATTCTTGCTGAGCTTTATCATAGAGCAGCTCACCTTTGCACAAGGGGCAGGCTAAAATCTCTAATAATTTTTCATCCACCTTACATCCCCTTAAGATTTACTATGTAATACAGCACCCATAAGCTTATTGGTAAAGGCCAAGGCCAAGGCTGAAGCAACTAAAGTCATGTGAATAATCACCTGCCAAAGCACTGGGGTCGCGGCTTGATGAGAGTCAATAAAAGTTCTCAGTAAATGGATAGAGGAAATGCTGATCAAGGCAATCGCCAACTTAACCTTCATGCTGCCCGCATTCACTTCATCCAACCACTCGGGTTGATCGGGATGCTCGTTCAAATGCAAACGCGAAACAAAAGTTTCATAACCCCCTACAATAACCATCACCAACAAATTCGCGATCATCACCATATCGATGAGATCTAAAGCTTGGAGCATAATTTCATTTTCGGTGAGTGTTGTGGCGTGAATGACCAGTTGATACAAGTCAACGGAGAACTCAAAGGCATAAACCGCCATCACCAAGATCAAGCCCAAGTATAAAGGGGCCTGTAGCCAACGACTCATGAAAATGAATTGAGACAATGCGCTCATTTGTTTGCTCATTACACACCCCTGGCTAAAAATCAGGGCTCATTCTAACTGGATATACGGAAAATAAGAATAGGGGCGCAAAAGCTGCTTAGCCCTAATTTTTGTGCGACAATCCCTGCCGGCGAGCATAGGACTTAAGCCCCACTAGGAAAATCCATGAAAAAATCTACTCTTATTTTGTTTCCATTGCTCTTGGTCGGCTATGAAATGGCCACCTATCTTTCCACCGACATGTACTTGCCCGCACTGCCTCAAATGGCCCAACAGCTGGGCATTTCCGATCACCTGGCGCAGCTCACGCTGACCGTCTGGTTTTTGGGCAGCGCCTCCTTACAACTGATTTTGGGCCCTGTCTCCGATTATTATGGTCGAAGGCCGGTATTGCTGATCGGCGGCTTACTGTACTTGATCTCCACCCTGGTTTGCGCCACCACGAATGATATCCACCTACTCTTAATCGCCCGCTTTGTGCAAGGCAGCTCGGTGTGCTCTGCCATTGTGGCCGGCTATGCCGCCATTCACGAACTGCTCGAGCAGAAAAAAGCGATTCAAACTTTAGCCTGGATGGGCAGCATCACGGTATTAGCCCCTGCGGTGGGACCCTTAATCGGCGCCTTGATTTTGCAGGTGGGCGATTGGCATTCCATCTTCGCGGTCTTGGCCCTGTGGGGCTTTTTGGTATTGAGCCTACTCTATAAGTTCATGCCTGAAAGCAATCCAAACGGCAAAACTCAACACCCGCTGCATTTCAAACCCCTTTTACGCAACTACAAAGCCATCAGCCTCAACCGTGGCTTTATAACGCATACCCTGGGATTTTGTCTTTTGTTTGGAGGCTTAATTGCCTGGATTTCAGCCGGCACTTTTTTAGTCATTGATGCCTTTCATTACAGTGTCTTAATGTTTACGTATTTTCAATGCTTGATTTTTGGTGCTTTTATTCTGGGCACGCGCTTAGTTAAATTTATGTTAAATCGTTACGATGCACAGAAACTTATTAAAGTCGGTATTTTTTGCAGCCTACTGGGTGGAGTTATGGCCGCACTGCTGAGCACACTGCTGCCCCACACGATGCTGGGGCTTATTATTCCTCTGATGTTCTATGGCTTCGGCGCAGGACTTTCTTTTTCTCCCCTCAGCCGACTGGCCATTGAATCTTGTGATCACGCCATGGGCGCTAAAGTAGCCTTGTTTTCCAGTTCGATCAGCATTACTGGCGTGCTGGCCAGTACTTTGGTGATGATTTTTTACAACGGAAGTTTAAGTTCATTAGCCTATTTGATGGCCGCCGTAGCGGTGGGGGCTCAAATTATTTATTATCAAATACCTAAGGGCGCGTTACGCTCAAACAGCGCGAGCTGAATTTTGCTCTTGCCACAATTTGGCATAGCGCCCCCCTTGATTGAGCAGCTCTGCATGCGTTCCGCGCTCAACAATTTCACCTCGATCCATCACCAAAATTTGATGGGCATGCACTACTGTAGATAAGCGATGAGCAATAATTAAAGTGGTGGCTCCTTCGGAAATCTCTTGCAGATTTTTTTGAATCACGCGCTCTGTTCGCGTATCTAGAGCAGAAGTGGCCTCATCAAAAATATAGACATAGGGATTTTTTAATAAAGCCCGTGCAATGGCCACACGTTGTTTTTCACCCCCCGACAATTTAAGCCCACGCTCACCCACTCGAGTGTCTAAACCATCGGAAAGGCGTTTTACGGTTTGATCTAAATGCGCCAATTTCACCACATGCTCGACTTCTTCACGCGTTGCGCTGGGTCTACCATAAGCCACGTTATAGTACAGGGTGTTATCAAATAAAACCGTATCTTGGGGCACAATGGCTAAGGCCGCACGCAAGGATTCTTGAGTAACCCCAGCGATATCTTGCCCATCCAGCAAAATACGTCCTGAATTTAACTCATAGAAACGAAGCAATAATTTAGGAATCGTCGATTTTCCAGCGCCTGTTGAACCCACCATCGCCACTGTGTGTCCTGCTGGAATAGTAAAAGAAACTTCATTGAGTATAAGTCGTCTCGGGTCATAGCCAAAACTCACTCTGTCAAAAACAACCTCACCACGCTCAACCACTAACTTTTGAGCACCTACAACATTATTGACCTCAGGATATTTTTTTAAAATCTCAACGCAGGCCTGCAAATCATTGGTGGCTTTTCGCATATCCCGAAAAGTATCGCCAAAATAGCTTAAGGGCACTGAAAACTGCAACAAATAGCCATTAATTAAAACAAAGTCGCTCACGTTAAGATGATGATGCAACACAGCATGACCTGAAAGCAAAGTCAGCGCGGTTAAGCCCATACCTACAATCACCGCCTGAAAAAGAATCACCATTTCATTTTTAAACAAAAACTGTGTGAAGGCATTTTCACGCTCTTGGAGCAATACATCGCTTTGAGTCAGCTCATAGTGCTGATTATCAAAATGGTGGATCGTTTCATAGTTCAATAGGCAATCGGCTAGCTTTGAACTCACTTTGGATCGGGTTTTTCCACATAAAATCTGGGCTCTATAAGTCCATTTTGTACTAATCAAGCTAAAGGCAATGTAGCACACCGCCGTTAACATCAAACCCGAAGCATACAGAGCGCCATATAAATGCCATAAAACCAAGGTGGAAAAAACAATGCCTAGGGCTGTGGGAACCACCACAAATAAAGGTCCTGCAAATAAAGTGGGGAATGCATTTTGAGCTCGTTCAACGGAACTAATCACGGCGCCCGTTTTACGCTCTAAGTGATAACGCAATGATAACTTAATGAGGCGCTCCACTAGTTTCAAACTTAAGGTGCGTACACTGCGTTCAAAAGCTCTGTACATAATGGCAATACGCAACTCACTGCTGACCTGTGATAAGGTCCAAATGGCGCCGTAACTGCCCAAAACCCAGAGCAAGGTTTTTATACCCACTTCAGGGTCTGTGAAATTTAAAACAATGTATTTAAAAATCAGGGGAACGCTGACTTCCAAGCCAATGGTGACAAATACCAACATGATGGCCGACAGAATGCGCGTGCGTATATTCCAAGCATTATTCCATAAAAAAGGATACAGCTCGTGGGCGATCGCAAACAAACCATAGTGTGTTTTGTTTTTCATGATTCTATTTGTATGCTTTTTAAAAACGGGCGCACACATAGGGGCGGTCCTTGTGCCCGCCCGCTTTTTCTTTTGGGCGCCTCTACGAAAAATCCATTCGCCATTTGTTGACCACAATGGGCCTGCATTATGGCACAAAGTAACATTTTTGAACAGGCCATTGCACCGCTTTGATAATTATATTACTCTTCGCATTCCATGCGAAAAACACTGTCATTACCCCTATCCTTGCCTTATTTCATTGCCATTATCATTGATGCTATTGGCTTTACGATTATCGCTCCTCTTTTAATCCCGCTGATCCATACACTGACATCCACTACTATTTTGAATCAACATTTACTATACGGATTCATACTGTCCATTTATTCCTTAAGCTTTATGATCGGCGCTCCTATTTTAGGCGCTTTGTCTGATTTATGGGGACGACGAAAAGTATTAATGGCGTGCTCCATCGGCGTCATGCTGGGCTTTAGTTGTTATGCCTTTAGTTTACCTTTAGGCAGTTTGGGCCTGTTGATTGCAGGAAGAGTCATTACAGGCTTGACTGCCGCCAGTCAATGCATCGCCCAAGCGGCGGTTATTGACTTAAGTCATGCTAACAATAAAACCAATAACATTGGATTGATTGCTGCTGCCATGACCGGAGGTTTAGTCTTAGGCCCTCTAATGGGTGGAGTATTAGGCAGCACCCAACACGACTCATGGATTTATTTCGGAGCGCCCTTTTATTTAGTCAGCTTGATTGCTCTGCTGAATGTGCTCTATCTTTTTTATGCACTCAAAGAAACCCATAAAACCCCTTCTCTTGAAAAAGAGCGCCGACAACTAAAAGACCAATTTCAGCGCTTTTTAGCTCAGTTTAAGAAAAAAGAGATCGCCACACTTTTGATGATTTTTTTGCTATTTGAACTGGGATGGAGTTTATATTATCAATCTTTAGCCATAGAACTTCCCCTCAACTTACACCTTCAACCCAAAAACTTAGGCTTGTTTCTCTCTTTTATAGGCATCACCTTAACACTGAGCCTGGTGCTACTGATTCGAATCAGCTCTCGTTATTTTAAACTGGCTCACAGCATTCAATACTCACTGCTTGCAGGAGTCTTAGCCTTTGTTCTACAATTTTTTTTCACGAATTTAGCCTGGCATTATTTTTTCAGTATTATTATTAGCATTGCAGTGGGACTATCCTATACAGGTCTCATCAGCTTGGTCTCGCAACACACGAGCTCCGATCAACAAGGGCTCTTAATGGGGACTAGCGATGCACTTCTAGCCCTAGCCTTTAGCTTAACAGGATTATTGGCAGGCTATTTGGCCTATTTATTACCCGGATTACCTCTATGCGTCGCAGCGGTATTTTGGTTAAGTGCTTATATTCTTATTAGGAGACGCGATGTCAAAGACTAAAACTCAGGTTCTGATTGTGGGAGCTGGCCCCACAGGTCTAGCCATAGCCAGCAGTTTAATGCGTCAAGGCATTGCCTGCCGAATTATCGATAAAAGTAAAACACGCTCCGAACAATCCAAGGCCTTAGGGGTGCAAGCAGGAAGCTTGGAGTCTATACAGCAGGTACTAGGAGATGAGCTTGTTCAACAAATGATTGATGCAGGCCAGCTTGCACGCAGTGGCGTTTTTCACTATAACGATCGAGCGCTTTTTCAAATTGATTTTTCTTTAATTCCCAGCCTCTATAATTTTATTTTAATTCTGGCGCAAAGCGAAACAGAACGGATTTTAGAAAATGATCTTAAGCAACAGGGTCTTTCTGTAGAAAGAGAATGTGAGTTGATTTCTTTGGAGGAGCAAAGCTCCTGTGTTGATGCCTTAATTAAAAAAGCCGATGCAACCCCTGAAGAAATCGAAGCTGATTTCATAGTCGGTTGCGATGGAGCACACAGCACTGTACGCCATCAATTGAATATTTCCTTCACGGGCGGCGAGTATACAGGCACGTTTATATTGGGGGATGTGAAACTCGAATGGCCCTATGAAAAAAATCAGTTGGAAATATTTAGTTCAAAACAAGGGGCCATGGCGTGTTTTCCCCTGCGCGATGAGCATCATTATCGACTGATCTTAATTCCTGCTCTGCATTCGGAAAGTGACAAACCCAATATCTCCCTAGAAGAGTTTAGCACCATTGCGGCAACGCTCGGCCCCAAGACACTTAAGATCACTTCAGCCACTTGGCTAACGCGCTTTAGCTTACACCATCGCTTAGCGGAACACTTCAGAAAGGGTCGTGTATTTTTGGCCGGCGATGCCGCTCATATTCACAGCCCTGTTGGCGGACAAGGGATGAATACGGGCATACAAGAAGCCTTTAATTTAGGCTTTAAATTGGCACAGGTTTTATCTGGCAAGCAACGCTATGATTTTTTAAATCGCTATGAGGAAGAGCGCTATCCCATCGCCCAAAGACTGCTGCGCGCCACAGACTTCGCCTCAAACATCATGCTGCCCCCCGACAATCTCTTCAAGCGAGTCCTTAAAACCTTCTTACTGCCCAAGCTGATGAGCTGTCGATGGATTCAACGAAAAATCGTAACTACCGTTTCAGAAATTCGACTGGCCAGAAAAGAAATCAACGATCGTAAACTGTAAATTTGGTCGGGACGACTGGATTCGAACCAGCGACCCCTTACACCCCATGCAAGTGCGCTACCAGGCTGCGCTACGCCCCGACGACAGAGGCGCTAGTGTAATGAATCTTTGTAAAAAAGGGTACTGATTTTTGTGGGGCTACATAGCTGTGGAGTGTTGAGCTTGGCTCCGTGTGTTGGGCCTCGCACTGCGTGCTCGGCACCAACCTACGCACCAAGCTACGCACCAAGATTAACCTACCGCCTGGATGTTCCCGCCCTTAAATTTGTCCTGTACTATCGATAACTTATTTTGTTTTTAAACCTAAGCTATATAAGGAATAGCCCATGCTGACTAAACAATTGCGCGCTCATCTGATTGCTTGGTTCGGAAAAAATTTAGAAGAACTGAAAGAAGCACGTCTCAATACAGAAAGCATGGCTGAGCTAGAAGCTGCGCTGCATATTTTAAAAAATATTGCGGGAGGAGTTGCCTGCTCCACAGAAAATGCGCTACTGGATAAAGCCCCTGAACTCCTCACTGTATTTCTACAGCCTCAACGCTTTCAACCAGCGCACATACACTCAGCTACTTGTCGCGCAGAAGTCCGCCAATACCTTGAAGCACTTTGTGCAGAGTGTTTAAATCGGCTGAAAGATCATCCTGAAGAAACCCTAACAGAGCTGAAGCCTATCGTTAGCGCCGTTGATATCAGCCTAAGTCATTTGCTTGAAGCTGAAAGCTCTATCGCCCTTGTGCCTCACACCAGAAGAACAACCACACCTCCCGTAAACACAAGCCCCACTTATCCTTGGGGAAGGGCCACCTCTCGCCCTTCCAGCGCACCCACTCTGTGGGAAAGCTCATTCTTCTCCACTTCTGTGCGGGGGCGCTCTTCAACAATAGCGTTGCTTCCAAGAGAGCAGAACACCGTTAAGCTCCCCATAGCCTTAGCGATCACCGCTGAAATGGTGCCCTTTAAAGAAGAGCAGACTTGCTACACCATTGTTTTCATTGGCGAGCAACGCAGCCGTAGAAATGAAATTAAACTACTTTTAAAATTTACGGGAGGTCTCTGTAGGCCCGACTATATATCCATTCGGAACATTGAGTCTCGGCCACGAGAAGATAGCGATGCTCATTTTAAAGGAGCGCATTTTATTCTGTTTGGCGGAAATGATTCTGAATCCATAGCACCCTGGCTAGAGGACTGCAGGCGACATGCAGACGCTCGTGCTGAGCAATTGTATTATATCCACTATAGATACGATTCTGAGGGAAAGATTCATCCCAATTTAGTCCCTGCCCACGATGAAATAACACTAAGCTCTGTAAGCACTGCTCCTGAGCTTGCCCAACAGGTCTTAATCGAAATATCCAGCTTGGCAATTAATTTCAGAGAAGAAATCAGTAGATCGCTTGGGCCCCGTCCTTGAACGAATAGCTTGGTGCCGAATGAAATGAGGCCCAACCTTCGGTGATGTGTTTAGTTTCCGTATGTTGGGCCTCGCACTGTGTGCTCGACACCAACCTACATACAGCTAGCCGCAATAATTTACGCAGTCACTAATCCACCCAGGATTGTTTCTAGACTTTCAAGGATCTGCGTTTTGGACAAGATCGGTGCAGAGCTTTCCGTTGTTTTGATTTTAACTTCGTTGGCTAATTGCTGCCGTGCTCCCTCAATGGTAAATCCATTTTCATAGAGCAGGCTTCGAATCTGACGAACTCGCATCACATCTTTGTGTTGGTAGTAGCGTCGATTACCGCGACGCTTGCTAGGGCTTAACTGACTGAACTCTTGTTCCCAATAACGCAATACATGGGGCTTTAAAGCACACAACTTAGCCACTTCACCAATCGTAAAATAGAGTTTTTCGGGGATCTCGGGTAACTGAACTTTATTTTTTGCTTTCGGCATTTTTTTCCACCCTGGATTTTAGTTTATGTCCTGCTCTAAAGGTAACCACTCGACGCGCGCTGATGGGAATAGATTGTCCTGTTTTAGGATTGCGACCCGGGCGCTCACTCTTATCCCGTAAATTGAAATTACCGAAACCTGAAATTTTGACGGGCACTCC